>JACRCU010000109.1 GCA_016218865.1 Deltaproteobacteria bacterium
GGAGCAGGCGATCGCCGCCTTCGTCAAGATCGGCAAGCAGTTGGGGGTCCTGCCGGCCTGACGCGGAGGCCCCCGCCGGCCGCTTGGGGGCGCAGTTGGCTCCTACACAGGGAAACTGCTTGCGGTCAGAGCGCGGCAGCCGCTGGCGCCGAAAGCGCTGGCCGCCGCTGGCCGGTACTCCGCGGGCCATAAATAGCTGTAGTCAAGCGCACATCGGCCGAGTTCGCTAGGGACGGCCTGCGCCGCGGCGGCCTCTGGTCGCGAGCTGCGCGCCGCGGACCGCGCCGTTCTTGGGCGATCGTGCACCCGTTGATGGCGCAAAATTCACTTCTCTTCACGCCTCACAAGAGCTTTAGTATTTCATGATGTTACATCGAATTCTCGCAGGTTAATTGCGCGACAACGCCACCCGTCAGCCTTGGCATTTCGGCGGGCAATGGTAACTTGGACGTCGCCTGCCGAACCTGGACAGTGATGCCCCAAGCAAGGCCGCCCCAATCCCCCCTCGCCGGCCGATCGAGTTCCTCCGCAACGTTCCGAAAATTCGCACGTGCTTTGAGCACCGCCCGAATTTTGTGTCCTGGAACGCCCCAGCCCCACATCCCGCCTGCCGACCCAGGTTGCCGGGATGCCCCTACGAATCCGAACGGCCCGTGGCGCAGTGAGCCTGCTCCGAACGTTTGGGAATCGCCCGGTACGAATATTGTTCAGCAACTCTGTCCAACGAGGTCCCGACCCGGGCTCGATTGGTGTGGACGACATCCAACCCGCGGTGGCACTGCGGGTGCTTCTTGACGAGGAAACCATGACGATGCGCAACGGCACTGCGACTGAATTCCTGCTGGGCACGCTCAGCAACCACTCCGACCGCGAGATCCAGATCGCGGAATTGTTCGACTTGGCCGGCGGAAAGTTCACCAAGATGAACTTGCGTGAAGCTCTGTTGCGTCTACATGAGAAGGGCTTCGTCACCAAGGTGAACGACGACGACCGCAGCGTGTGGTGGTCGATTACGGCCGACGGCCTGCGGGCGGCCCAGGCCTAGGTCGCCCCTTGGCGGCACGCTGCCCCCAACCCCCTGCATACGGCCGCACCCACGGCCGCCTAGAGACCCGATCGATCGGACAATTCTCCGCGCTGTTCCTGCCCGGAAATCGGCGCGGCGAGTCGCCATGGGCGCTCGCTTGCGCCCCACATAGCAGCTAGAGACTTGCCAGGACTGGAAAGCACTGAACGAATGTACAGTAGTTGGTCAAGTCGCTGGTTCAGCGCGCTGACTTCCACCGGCCCAGGGTGCGCGCCGGGCATGCTGAACTAGGAGCCTGTCTGGCACCTGCGATCTACTGTATGCCCATAAAGCATTACTGAATGATCTTATTGCGGACCGCCAGGCTGCCAGCCAGTCTCGTTTGCGCAACTGGCGGAACATCGCCCGAAGTGAGTTCGTGCGATTTCAACCCGTTGCCACCGCGCAAGACGCCGTGCTTGGATTGTGTCGGGATGATCGCGACACAAAGCTGGTGCGTGCGCTCGATCCCGGCGGCGGGGCCGCAGATGTTGCCGTCAGCGGGCCAATTTCGCTAGTCTACCGGTTCAGTCGCCCGGCTGGGCGGCTAAGAACAGGTATGCCGCACACCACTGCACCTTCCGCCTTGCCAACCCTGCTGCAAAACGGCTTCTATCGTGCGTTGTTGCGCACACTGATCCTATTGAGTTGTGCCGGCGCGGTGACGGGCTGCTACGAGACGCAGTTTGGCCCGGGCGACGCCCACGGCAGCGACCAGCAGTCGGTCGGCGACGGCACCGCGACACCGGACAACGTTGCCCCGAGCGACGGCAGCACCGGCGGCGACAGCGGCGGCGACAGCGCAGAAGACGCCACGGCGACCGACAGCAGCGGCGGCGACACTCCAGTCGCGAGCAACTGCACCGGCGGCCCGGGCAGCGCGGGCTGCGTATGCGCCGCAGACGGCGACTGTACCGCCGGGGTGTGCCTGCCTACCGCGGACGGCAAGCAGTGCGCGGTCTTCTGCACCGAGGGGAACTGCCAGGCCGATCACGTCTGCGGCGCGGTCGAGATCAGCGCCACCACCGGTGGACCGGTGACCAAGTACGGCGTGTGCCTGCCGCGCTGGCCGACCCGCTGCTTGCCCTGCCAGACTGACAGCGTCTGCAGCCACGCCGCCGACAAGGTCGCCGCCTGCATCGATCTCGCCGGCGGCAACGGCGCCAGCGGCCGCTTTTGCGCCGATGCATGCAAATCCGACAGCGACTGCCCCACCAGCGACGCTTGCCTGCCGCGCTCGAACGCCGCGGGCGACGTGCAGCAAGTCTGCGTTCCCAAAGACAGCAAATGCAGCTGCAGCGGCTTGGCCATCGAGCTGGGGGCCGCCACGGCGTGCGCCCGCACCGCCCCGGGCAAGGGCGTCTGCAAGGGCAGCCTGACCTGCAGTGCAAGCGGCCTGAGCGACTGCAGCGCGCCGGTGCCCGTGGCCGAGGCGTGCAACGGCCTGGACGACGACTGCGACGGCGCCACCGACGAAGTCGACGCCACCCCGCTGTGCGACGACAACAACCCGTGCACCGACGATAGCTGTGGCGGCGGCAAAGGTTGCGTGTACCTTCCCAACACTGCGACCTGCAGCGACGGCGACGCCTGCACCAACCCCGATGCGTGCAGCGGCTGCAAGTGCACCGGCGAAGCGGCGGCGTGCGAGGACTTGAACCCCTGCACCAGCGACAACTGCGACTCGGAAGCGGGCTGCATCTACGTCTCGCTGGCCGTGGGTTGCGACGACGGCAGCGCCTGCACCAACGGCGATACCTGCACCGACGGCTCCTGCAAGTCGGGCGCGACCATCACCTGCGACGACGGCAACGCGTGCACCAACGACTGGTGCGACGCGGGCAAAGGCTGCGTGTTCCTGCCCAACGACGCCACCTGCGACGACGGCAACTCGTGCACCGGCGTAGACGTGTGCAGCGGCGGCAAGTGCCAGGGCCCCAGCCTGGCCTGCGACGACGGCTGGGGCTGCACCACCGATACCTGCGACGGCGCCACCGGTTGCAGCTTCACCGTGAAGGAGCCGGGCTGTGGCAAAGCGACCCTGCCCTACGCGGCCGCCTTTGGCTGCGACGACCCGGCCGTGGCGGCGTGGCACGTGACGGCGGCCGGTATCGGCATGGCCAACCCGCAGCCGCCGCCCCTGCAGTGGGCCGTCGACGCCCTGCCCCAGGTGACCGCAGATGGCTCGTGCACGCTGAACATGAACAACGGCAAGGACTTAGCTTGCGGACTCGGCCAATCGTGGATCAACCAGACCGCCGACTCGCCGGTGTTCGACGCCACGGGCCTGGCGTCCGGCGCCCCGATTGTCCTGCAATTCGAGAGCGCCGGCAGCTGGGCCGCCAGCCAGACCGCCAAGGTCTTTGCCCGCATCGACGGCGGCGCCTTTGACGAGCTGGCCAAGCCGCCGGCCACCGGTCTGCTGTGGGGCAAGGCCGTGCTGGATGTTTCCAAGTACGCCGGCCAGAAGTTCCAGATCCGCTTCGCCTTCACCGCCCCCGACTGCACCTCCAGCACCGGCGGCGGCTGGTTCCTGCGCAATTTCAAGCTGGCTGTGGACCCTTGCGCCACCAGCAACGGCGGCTGCGCGGGCAACGCGACCTGCAGCGTGGGCGCCAACAACGCCGCGGTTTGCACCTGCATGCCGGGCTACACCGGCAACGGCACGGCCTGCAGCGACATCGACGAATGCAAGAACGGCACCGCCAAGTGCGCCAACGGCAGCATCTGCAGCAACACCCCGGGCTCCTACTCGTGCGGCTGTGCGGCCGGCTACACCGGCGACGGCAAGGTCTGCACCGACGTCGACGAATGCGCCCTGAACACCGCCGGTTGCTCGGCCGACGCCACCTGCACCAACAAGCCGGGCAGCTACACCTGCACCTGCAAGAAGGGCTATACAGGCAACGGCAAGACCTGCACCGACATCGACGAATGCGCCCTGAAAACCGCTGGATGCAGCACCAATGCCGACTGCACCAACCTGCCCGGCACGGCCCAGTGCACCTGCAAGCCGGGGTTCGCCGGCGACGGCAAGACCTGCAGCGATGTGGACGAATGCAGCGTGGGACTGGCCGATTGCGCCACGGACGCCACCTGCAGCAACACCACCGGCTCGTTCGCGTGCAAGTGCAACGCGGGCTACCTGGGCAGCGGCAAGACCTGCACGCTATACGGCAGCCAAGACACACCGGCGCCCACCTGCAAGGCCATCAAGAACCTCAACCCGGCGGCCCAGAGCGGCAACTACTGGCTCGCCATCGCCAGCCAGCTGGTCAATGTGCCCTGCGACATGGTCACCGATGGCGGCGGCTGGACGGTCATCCAGTACAAGGCCGATCTGCCATTCGCCAAACAGAGCGCGTCGTTGGGCTGGGTCTGGCTGACCAGCAACTTCCAAACCGTGCTGACCGCCGACCAGATCAAGGCCTTGCAGGCCCAGTCGACCGAGGGGCGGCAGCTGTACGTGGGCCTGTGCAACCGCATGGTGCACTACAAGTACGCGGGATCGGCGGGCTGGGAGCGCGCTTTTGGCTTCCGGTTTCTGGACCAGACCGAGACCGTGTTTGGACAGCAATTCTACGCGCCGCACGACATCACCGTGCCGCAAGACGGCTGCATGAACTGGGCGAGCGAGAACGGCCAGCTGTCCAAGTCGACGAACTTCTTGATCAAGTCGACCAAAGTGCCGGTGATCAACGTGCGGACCAACTACAACCAGTACAACGCCGCCAAGTTCGGCTCGCCGTTGAAGCAAAACCCGGCCATGTTGCGCTGACGCCAGCCCGCGCGCCGGCACGGCAGGCTCGACATCGTCGCCTCCCCCGCATCCGCGCAGGTGATTCTCAACTTGAGACAGGGTCCGACTGTCTCAACGCGCCGCGTCAATTGACGCACTATCTCAACTTGAGACAGTAGCAACAGCAAGGCGGCACGGCTTCCGCTTCCCAACGCCCCTGGCGCCAGCCCCGAAACGGGCTTAATTACATATAATCAACGTATTATGCAATTTGGCACGGCCCTTGCTACCTATCAGCTCGGTGCGAACGGAATCCCTGTGTGAATCCTAACTCCTTTCCTCATCTCCTTTCCCAGCGCCGAGTTCGCCTCGGTGTCACCCAAGGAGGTAGCGGCCAGCCGACCCGGTCCAAAGCTCACCGTCAGGGAGTGAGCCGCGACACACCATAGTTCTTCTTGGTTTTCGGCTGGATCCACGCGCCTCTTCCTCACTTACCACCTTCGCCCACCACTCCGGCGGCCGCGACGAAAGTCCGGCCGCCGAGTTGCTTTTTGGCTACCCCCCGCCGTAGAAATCGCGCTGCGCGCCCTGTCGCACCCTGCCGAGCCACCATGATCGATGCCCGCACCGGCGACCTGCGCCGCCTGCTCCACGCCCACCCACCCAGCACCAACGACGAGCGCGCGCACCAGCAGGCGATGCTCGAGCTGCTCGACCGCGGCACGCGATCGCTAGACCGCGACCACTACGAGCCCGGCCACTTCACCGCGAGCGCCTTCGTGCTGTCGCCGGATCGCAGCAGCCTGCTGCTCATCTACCACGGCAAGCTGCACCGCTGGCTGCAGCCGGGCGGCCACTTCGAGCCCAGCGACGCGGACTTGGAATGCGCGGCCCGCCGCGAGGTCGCCGAAGAGACCGGCTTGACCGACCTGGAGCTGCTGGCGCTGCCGCTGGATCTGGACATCCACACGATTCCGGCGCGGCGCGACCAGCCCGAGCACGCCCACCTGGATGTGCGGCTGCTGTTCCGCTCGCGCAAGATCGCGGTGCGCGCCGGCGACGATGCCAACGACTGCCGCTGGTTGCCGCTCGCCGAGTTCGACGACGACGCCATCTTGGGGCTGAGCGACGAGTCGGTGCAGCGCGCCGTGCGGACCATCCGTCGCCACCTGGCTGGGCAGCCCGGCGAAAACCCGTAGCGCATTGGCACGTTTGCCGGTACACTGCTGCGCCCGCCGGGCGGACCTGGGCCGCCGCTCCAGTCGCGAGAACAGGTTCTTTATACCTTTTGCTCACCTAGACCAAAGAACGCCAAGGATTCCATGCTGACTGTTGCCGATGTCTCCAAAACCTATGGTGGAAAGAAGCTCTTCATCGACGTGACGACCTCGTTCGCGCCGGGCAATCGCTACGGTCTGTCGGGCCCCAACGGCGCCGGCAAGTCGACCTTCATGAAGATCCTGGCCGGCACGCTCGAGCCCGACCGCGGCACCGTGTCCAAGCCCAAGAAGACCGCGTTCCTCAAGCAGGATCACAGCCTGTTCAACGAGCACACCGCCCTGGACACGGTGATGATGGGCAACGTGGCGCTGTGGGAGGCGCGGCAGGAGCAGGCGCGCATCTACGAGGGCGACGACCACGGCGACGAAGCGGGCATGCGCTTGGCCGAGCTGGAGGGCATCATCGCCGAAGAGAACGGCTACGTTGCCGAGTCCGAGGCCGAGGAGCTGCTGCAGGGCCTGGGCATCCCCGGCGCGATGCACCACCTGCAGATGTCCGAGCTTTCGGGCGGTTACAAGCTGAGGGTGCTGCTGGCGCAGGCGCTGTTCGGCCACCCCGACTGCCTGCTGCTGGACGAACCGACCAACCACTTGGACCTGGAGTCGATCGAGTGGCTGGAGGAATTCCTGCTGAATTATCAGGGCGTCCTCATCGTCATCTCGCACGATCGGACCTTCCTGAACGACGTCTGCACCCACATCGCCGACATCGACTTCGAGACGATCATCACCTACCCCGGCAACTACGACGAGATGGTGCGCACCAAGGCCGCCATGCGCGACCGCCAGGCCGCCCAACACGCGCAGCGCGAGAAGAAGATCAGCGATCTGAAGGAGTTCATCGCCAAGTTCTCGGCCGGTACCCGCGCCACCCAGGTGCAGAGCCGGAAGAAATTGATCGAGAAGCTGCAGCCGTCCGACATCAAGCGCAGCAACATCGCGCGGCCGTTCATCCGCTTCGACATTGCCCGCGAGTCGGGCAAGCACGTGGTGGAATTCGAGCACGTCACCAAGGACTACGGCAACGGCCCGGTATTCAAGGAGTTCCGCGCCCACGTCAACCGCGGCGAGCGCATCGGCATCATCGGCAAGGACGGCGCCGGCAAGACCACCCTACTCCGGATGTTGATTGGCGATCTGGCGCCGACCACCGGCAAGATGGAGCGCGGCCACGAGACCCACTGGGGCTACCTGCCGCAGGAGCACGAGGACGCCATCGAGCCCGGCAAGACCATCGATCGCTGGCTGCACGACTTCAAGCCCGGCGCCGATCTGGAGGACGTGCGCGGACTTCTGGGCCGCATGCTGTTCCGCGGCGAAGAGGGTCTGAAGCAGACCGCGACCCTGTCGGGCGGCGAGCGCTTGCGCATGCTGTTCTGCAAGCTCATGTTCTTGAAGTACAATGTCTTGGTGCTCGACGAGCCGACCAACCACC
>JACRCU010000111.1 GCA_016218865.1 Deltaproteobacteria bacterium
CCCAGGGCCACGCAAGCGGCGCTGCCCTCTGCACATTGGCCGCTTTTCTCGCAAGGATCGCAGACGCTGCGGTCGCCGGGCGGATGGCCCCACGGCAGATCGGGCGCCGTGTCCGCGGCGGCGTCGTCCTCGGGCGCGGTCTCGGCGGCGGCGTCGGCCACCACCTCCAGTGCGACAGGCACATCCGGCGGCTCTGCCGAGGCGTCTTTGGCGAGCCCCGCGGCATCTGCGGCGCTGTCGCTGGCGGTGTCGCTGCTGGCGGGGCCGCCGGTCGCCAAGGCCGGGTCTTCGTCGCAGCCCGCTGTGGTCCACACCGCCAAGGCGAGCAACCACCGCCAAGCCTGCCCTTTCTGCCGCGCATGTGCTGCCATCATCGCACCCACACGTAGCCAAAGGCCTTGGTCGCCTTGCCGCCGTTGTCGGGCGACCAGGCAGCCTCGGCAAAGTTGCCGGCCGAGTAGCCGTTGAAGCACCCCAGGCCCAACCACGAGTCGGGCGAGTTGCAGTCGCTCTCTTGGTTGGCCGTGATGCCGATGCGACAGCGAATGGTGTTCAACCCCTCTTGATTGCACTGCATTTGCAGTGAAGAGTCGGGCAGCAGCGCCTTCCACTTGGCGCGCCCGGCGGTGGTCGCCATCAGCTTGCCCTGCGCGATTAGGTAGCCGATCGACGATCCCTGCAGCGGCAGCACCAGCGTGGCCAGCGCGCCGGTGGAAGTAGCCATACCCACGCGCACTTCCGTCATGGCCACTTGGCCGTAGCCCGGCAGGCGCGCCTCTTGCTGATCGAAGTCGGGTTTGTCGGCGTTGAACACGGTGGTGTCGGTCCACAGCGCCGACTCGCCGGCAAACTTGGTCGATTTGCCGTCGATTTTGAGCACCAAGGTCCAGCCGCCCCCGTCGGCGGCCATGTCGCAGTGGGCCTGGAAGGCGGCGAGCGGGCCGCTGCCGTCGGTGTCCAGCCAGTACAGACCCGAGGGCGACTTGGGCATCAACGCCAGGATCTGCTTGCAGGACTTGGCCGGAGCCAGCGAAATGCCGATGGTGCACGTACCCGCCAAGCAGAGCCCGTCGCCGCAGGCCGCGCCGTTGCCGACCATGCTGGCGCCGCAGCCCTGAATGGCGTCGCAGGTGTCGTTGGTGCACGGGTTGCCGTCGTCGCAAATCAGGGGCTTGCCGCCGCAGACACCGGCCGCGCACGCGTCCTGGACGGTGCAGGCGTTGCCGTCGTCGCAGCTGCCGGGCTGGGCCAGGACCGCGCAACCCTTGACGCCGTCGCAGTAATCGAAGGTGCAGGGGTTGCTGTCGTCGCAGACCACGGCCTTGCCCTTGCACGCGCCGGCGGTGCAGGTGTCGCTGGCGGTACAGGGGTTGCTGTCGCTGCACGCCGCGGTGTTGAGCGAGGTGGTGCAGCCCAGCAGCGCAAAGCACGCGTCGTCGGTGCAAGGGTTGCCGTCGTTGCAGACGATGGGCTTGCCCGCTGTGCACACGCCGTTCTTGCAGGCATCGCCCACGGTGCACACGCTGGCGTCGCTGCAGGCGGCGGCGTTGGCAAAGTGCAGGCAGCCCGTCTTGGCGTCGCAGGCATCGCTCGTGCAGTCGTTGCCGTCGCTGCACGGGCTGGCGGCGCCGGGCAGGCACACGCCGCCCTCGCAGCTGTCGCCCAGCGTGCAGACCGAGCCGTCGTCGCAGGCCGCCAGGTTGGGCGCGCTGCTGCAGCCCGATCCGCTGAGGCAGCTGTCGTCGGTGCAGGGGTTGCCGTCGTTGCAGACCACGGCCGCGCCGGGCTGGCAGGTGCCGCCGCCGCACGCATCGCCGCTGGTGCAGGCATTGCCGTCGTCGCAGGGGGCGGTGGTGGCGGAGTGCTTGCATCCCGCGGCCGCGTCGCAGGTATCGGCGGTGCAGAGGTTGCCGTCGTCGCAAGCCAGGGCGGTGCCGGGCGCGCAAGTGCCGGCGGCGCAGGCATCGCCCACCGTGCAGGTGTTGCCGTCGTCGCAGGTCGCCGTGGTCGGGGCGAAGACGCAGCCGCTCTTGGGGTCGCAACTGTCGAAGGTGCAAGGGTTGCCGTCGAAGCAGGGCACCGCGGAGCCGCCGCTGCAGCAGCCGGAGGCGCAGGTCTCGCCGACCGTGCAGGGGTTGCCGTCGTCGCAGGCCGCGGCGCTGGGCATGTGCGCGCAAGTGCCGCTGGCGTCGCAGCTATCCACGGTGCAGGGCTTGCCGTCGTCGCAGTCGACCGCGGCTCCGGGCTGGCAGGCGCCCTTGCTGCAGGCGTCGCCGACCGTGCAGGCCAGGCCGTCGTCGCAGGGGGCTTGATTCTGGCTGAACACGCAGCCGGTTTGGGGCGCACAGGCGTCGTCTGTGCACGGGTTGCCGTCGCTGCAGGCCGCGGGTTTGCCGCCGGCGCAGTAGCCGTTCAGGCACTGCTCGCCCGCGGTGCAGGCGTCGCCGTCGTCGCAGCTGCCGGCGCTGGGCAAGTGTTGGCAGCCGCCCTTGGGTTGGCAGGTGTCCACCGTGCAGCCGTTCTGATCGTCGCACGCCGTGGATGCGCCGGGCAGGCACAGGCCGCCGCTGCAGGCGTCGCCCACGGTGCACTCGCTGCCGTCGTCGCAGGTGGCCGCGGCGGGCAGGAACACGCAGCCGCTGGCGGCTTTGCAGGCGTCGGCGGTGCAGGGATTGGCGTCGAAGCAGAGCTTCTGCTTGCCGGGCAGGCAGGTGCCGCCCTGGCACTGGTCGTCTTGGCTGCAGGCGTCGCCGTCGTCGCAGACAAGGAGGTTGGCGGTGTGGCTGCAGGCGCCGCTGGGGTCGCAACCGTCGGTGGTGCAAGGGTTGTCGTCGCCGCAGTCGGCCGGGTCGCAGGTGGGGGCGGCGTCGGGGGCCGGGGCGTCGTCGTCGCCGGCATCGCCCGCAGCCGCGTCCCCCTCGGCGCTGTCGGCGCTGGAGCCGTCCGGTGCGGAAGTGTCCGCTTTCGGCGTGTCGGGCGCCGTGTCTTGGCCCTTGGCCGTGTCGGTGGCGGCGGTTCCGTCGGGCACACCGGCGCTGTCCAGAGTGAGCACGTCCCCGGCCGGGGCCTCGCTGCCCACCACGGTATCCGTGTCGCCGCAGCCGCCGACCGAGAACACCGTGCCAACACAAACCAACCAAAGGCGCATGGCTGCGCCCCTGCGATGTACCACCATGGGTCTGCTCCACGCCTTGCGGCACCGCACTGCAACGTTGCTCGGGCTGGACGCACATGGGCTGGGGGGAGCAGAGCGACCGTGGCCGAGAAGGTCACGCTAGCGCAGGATTCCCGATGACGCAACGCATTTTCGGTTTGCCTGGGGTGTGGAGGGGCGGCGGCCGCTGTCCAGGTGTCGTCGATTCCAATATACCCAGCAAGAATATTATGTTTTCCCTACTAGCTATGGCGCGTGCAGGGCCACCACCGGGGTCACACAGAGGCCCTTGGCCGCGGCCAGCGCATCGGCCGGGGTGCCGCGGATCAGCTCGAACACCCAGTGGCGCTGAGCGGTTTCGGGCAGGGTCTCGTCCTGGAAGGTGTACGACGGGCTGGCCGGCGCGACCCGCACCGACAAGTGCGAGGTGGCGGTGTGCTTGATGAGGTACCAATTGACGCCCACCCCCGCCGGCCCCAGCCCCAACAATCCGTTGCCCAGCGGCAGCCAGGCTTCGTCCTGGGCAAAACTGAAGGCCGACAGGGGGTAGCTGCGCAATTCACCGTCGAGCAAGCCGGGCGAATACTCCAGCGTGTCGGACAGCCGCGGCACCTGCAGGGCCACCAGCCGCGACTCGCCCGGGCACTTGGCGCCCCCGCATTCCGCAGGGCCAATCTCGACATGCAGGCGGTAGCGCTGCACCGACACGGCCTCCCACCGCACCTGCGCCGGCCGCTGCAGCGCCGTCACCGTCACGTCGAAGGGCGGCGCCACCTCGCCCAGGGCCTTGGGCACCACGATGCCGCCCAGGATCGTTGCATCGATCGGCAGTTCCGTGGCATTGCCGCCTGGCCACGGCGCCTGGGTGGCGGTGTCCCAGGCGGGGGCCTTCAGGGCCACACCATCGAGAAGTGCTTGCGCCCCGGCGATGACCTTGGCGTTGGTGTCCATGCCGAAAGTGGTCTCGCAATACCAGGGGTTGACCCCCGAGGTATCGCTGACTTGCGCGCGCCACACCTGCTGCCACAGCGCGTCGGCCTTGGCGGGGTCCACCCCGAGCTGCCCCACGGTCGCCTCGGCCATCTGGCTGACCACCAGCGCCAGGTGCCGCGCCCGCACGTTGCCGGTGCGCACGCCGTCGTCGTTTTCGCTGCGGTAGAAGGCGTCCAGGACGCCGCTGCCGCCCAGCCAGCGGTGGATGCTTTTGGTGCTGGGCGCCTGCCAGGTGCCGTCTAGGAGCGGCGGCGCCGGCTTGGACTGAACACCCAAGACCTTGAGATGGCGGACATAGTCGCTGACGCGGGCCATGTAGAAGCCCTGTTTCTCGGTGGCCGCCAGGTCCGCCTCGAACTCGGCGACCCGCGCCGGATCGGTGGGCGCGCTGGGGGCGAAGTACGGGTTCTTGGGCCCGGCGCTGGTGGTGCCCACGGCCCGCAACTCGCCGTCGTCGAAGAAGTTCCACGCCACCTGCACGCCGCTGGCCGGGTCGATGCTGCCGGGGCCGACGATGAGGTCGCCGCCCTCGCTGCTGTACAGCGGCCAGAAGCCGCCCTGTTCGGCGTTTTTGTGCACGTACTTGAACAGGTTCTTGGGGAACACGCCGATCGTGTAGCCTTCCTGCAGCAGCACCTGCTGGCGGCCCTCGCCGGCCTGGCCCTCCTGGTCGAAGACGACGCCGGACAAGGGCAGACACGCCTTGGCGAAAATCGCCTTGGTCCGGGCGATCGAGCGGTGCAGGTCCTCGCGCGGAAAGGCTAGGAAGAGCTGGTCGTTGGCGTGGAAGCTGACCAGCTCGACCTGGCCCCGCCAAGCGAGTTTTTGCAGCAGGGCCAAGGTACCGGGGTGGCGCTCGGCGATGATCTCGATCATCCGGCCCTGCAGCTCGAAGTTCACGCCCCAGGTCGGGTGCTTGTCGTACATCTCGAGCAAGGGCCGGAAGGTCTGGTCCACGATGTAGTCTTCGACCTTGGCGTCGCCCCAGCCCTGGTTGATGGGCGCGTCCATGAACAAGTGCGTGCCCAGGGCGTCGCTGCACTCCAGGCCGCCGATGACGTACTCCACGTTGAAGTGGAACATCGACATGGCGAATTTGCTGCGGCTGGGGTCGGCGGCGGCCGTCTCGGGCCAGGGCTGGGCGGCGCCGCCGGGGCACACGAAACCCGCCGCGTCGGCCGCGACATCGCCCGCAAGGGCAGCGTCCGTGTCGGCCAGGCCAGTGTCGGCGGCAGGGGCATCGCTGACAGGGGCATCGCTGACAGGGGCATCGGCCGCGGCATCGGCGGCGGTGGTGCTGGCGGCCGGACTCGACGAGCAACCGGCGGCGGCCAGGGCGACCAGAAAAAGCCAAGAAATCGTCCGCACTTTCCACCTCCAGCACGAAGTCTAGTGAGGGTGCCGGCGCTGCCACCACCAGGCCGCGGCGATGAGCGCCGCCCAGCCGGCCAGCAGACCCAGCCAACCCAAGGGCGACAGGGTCTTGGCCATCTCGAACACTTTCTCGCCAAAGTACGCGGTGGCCAGCAGCGGCGGCAAGTAGCCGAGCAGCGACCCCCAAAAGTGCGTCGCGAACGAGACTTGCGACACACCCAAGAAGAAGTGGAGCAGCTGTGGCATCCAGAACACGAAGCGGAGCGTCACCACCGTGGCAAATCCCCGCTCGGCCAGCGCCTTGTCGTAGGCGGCGAAGCGCGCCGGAATCCGCGCACTTACCCAGTCGCGCGCCACGAAGCGGGCAAACGAGAAGCCGATGACGCTGGCGGCCATCGTGCCCACCATCGACAGCGCGAAGGCCACCGGCCAGGGCCAGATGAGCGGCGCGGCAAATACGAAGACGGTGCCGGGCACGCCGAAGGGCTGAAACACCGCGTAGGCCAAGATGAAACCCAGCCAACCCCAGGCGCCCTGCTCGACCAGCGCCACCTTGAGCCGCGCCGGTTCGGTCACCAGCTGCAGCAGCCCGGCCTGGTACGAGACGAGCAGGAACAGCGCCACCGCCGCCACCAAAGCGACGCGCAGAAACAAGAGTTTTTTGGGGTCGAACGCCGCCACGCCAGCCACACCGCGGCGCGGGCCGCGCGGCGACCTTAACACAGGTGCGCGGCGGGTGGCAGGGCTGGGGAATGGCGAGGCGGGGGCGGATGGTGTCACAATAGACACCGACACCCTGCTTTGCTACGTCGTTCTTGGGCGCCCCGGCTCGGCAAGAAGATCCCGGTCAGCCTACGGAGGCGCCTCGCCTCGGCGTCCCG
>JACRCU010000012.1 GCA_016218865.1 Deltaproteobacteria bacterium
AGGGGCTGGAACTGGAAATGCAGGTGGACCGCCAGGTTCCGCAGTGGCTGGCGGGCGACCCGACCCGGCTGGGGCAGGTGCTGGTCAACCTGGTGGACAACGCCATCAAGTTCACGGAGCGCGGCCAGGTCGACGTGCGGTGCAGCTGGCAGGCCGGCGCACTGCACCTGGTGGTCAGCGACACCGGCATCGGCATCAGCCCGGACCGCCTCGAGCTGGTGTTCGCCCCGTTCGAACAGGCCGACACCTCGACGACGCGCCGCTTTGGTGGCACCGGCCTGGGGCTGACCATCGTGCGGGAACTGCTCGCGAACATGGGGGGAACCGTGACGGCGACCAGCGCCGTGGGCCGGGGAACGCGCTTCGAGGTCACCCTGCCCGCCCCGATCGCGGCCCCGCCCGCCCCAAAGTGGCCCCACGTCCGCGACACAGCGCCGCACGGCTCCGAGCGACCGCTGCGGCGCCTGCTGGTAGCCGAGGACAACCCCGTCAACGCCAAGGTGCTGACCACGTGGCTGAAGAAGCGCGGCTTCGAGGTGGACCTGGTGGGCGACGGCGCCGCCGCGGTGGCGGCCGTGGCTCAGGGCGACTACGACCTGGTGCTGATGGACGTGCAGATGCCCGGCGTGGACGGCCTGGAGGCGACGCGGCAAATCCGCGCACAGCAAGGACAAGACGCGCGACGCATCCCGATCCTGGCCCTCACGGCCAACGCCATGAAGGGCGATGACCTGCGCTGCCAGCAGGCGGGCATGGACGGCTACTTGGCCAAACCAGTGGCGTTTGCCGACTTGACCACCGCCCTGCAGCGGCTGGGCGGCAGCTCCGCGGAGCGCCGGGAACCAACTTCCGAGCCCGAGGCCAGCTGAGCGCCGGAGCCGGCCCGGTGGCAGCGTGGCCCGCTGGCAAAGTCGAAGCGACAGCCGGGGCGATCTTCCTGCCGCGCCCAGGGTACCGTCCTGATTCTCGTCTGTTGCGCAACGCGGCCCACAGCGCGGTCCTGCGGGCCTCTGGACGCGTGGCGCACTGTCTGCACCCCACGTTGAGCACCGATCCGAACCCCGACTCCAACGGTCCGCGTCGCGGGGGTTGCGTCCCCTCCGCCTTGTTTCTTGCCCTTGCGACCCACCCAGCATCTTTGCGTTTTGGTCAGACCGAGTTGGCGCTGCGCGGGGCGTCGGAGGTTTCTGATGGACGTTCTGGTTCAAAAACGGACTCAGGGGCACGCCGCCCTCCACGCCCCCCTGCGCCAGGGTATCCGGCGCTCGCCCGCTGCCGCGGTCGGGCCCGCGAAATGGCCCAGGTATTCGATCCGAATTGGACGGATAGGGAACTACAGTTGTTGCACGTCGGTACCCTGGAGCGCCTGCAAGATGCGCACCGAGGCCGGATCGTCGGCAGTGAGGTCGATGCCTTCGCCGCGCGGCGACGGGTCTGCGCGCACGCCCGGCAGGGCGTAGGGGCACAGGTCGGGCGCGTCGAAGCCGCGCGCTTTGGCATAGGCCAGGTGGCAGCGCATCTCGTGAACGCCCGGGATGATTTGGTCGGGCCGGCAGCGGATGCGGATGCCATTGGGCAGCAGGTCGATCGAGTTGGCCAACAGCACCGGACAGGCAGAGCGGCTCGCCGGGTCGACCTGGCGGCATTCGGCGTCCTCCAGCGCGGCCAGCTGCACCGCCGCCAGCTCGTGGGCATTGGCGTGGGCCTGGCGGGTCGTCGCCGCCTTCTTGTCGCTGCGGGCCTGCACCCGTTCGCGGCGGGCTTCGGCCTCGTGGCCGGCCACGGTCGTCTCGTCGACGCGCACGTCCGGGCCGCCACAGGTGACCAGCCCCGCCGCAATCACTCCCCACGCCAACCACTTGCTCGTCGTATGCATGGCCGCCTCGCCTGCCCCGCCGGTCACGGGCGGTCGTGTTTCCACCTGTGGCAGGTCGTTGCAAGGGCCGTGCCGAGAGCGGCAGGAAGAAAAGCCTAGAGTCTGGGCGAGGTTCCGCGTGGATCCGCAGGCGCGGCGCTGAGGGCGCGGGGAATTTTGCGAATTTCGCCAGGACTGTTTGGGAATTTTCGATGGCTGTTTCAGCAGTTAAGTCAAGTTCGGTTGTGGTTCGCCGGCGGACCGCAAGCTGGTGTTGGGCTACACGGGCGGTTCGCTCTCGACCACCAGCGGCGCGGCAGCACCGGCGCGGCCGAACAACCTGTTCCACTGGCGGCTGGCCCAATTGGACAGATCGTCGAACAGCGAATAGGCGACCGGGGTGGCCACCAAGGTGAGGAGCAGCGAGAAGGTCTGACCGCCGATGATGACGAAGCCGGTGGCGCGGTTGGTGCCGGCACCGGCGCCCGAGGAGAGCACCAGCGGGATCATGCCGGCCACGAAGGCGGCGGTGGTCATCAAGATGGGCCGCAAGCGGTCGCGGTTGGCGCGCATCATCGCTTCGTGGCGCGGCAAACCGGCGCGGCGCAGCGCCAGCGTGTGATCGATCTGCAAGATCGAGTTCTTCTTGACCACGCCGAACAACACCAGAATGCCGAGCATCGAGAAGATGTTGAGGCTCTGGTCGAACAGGATCACCGACAGGACGGCGAAGGGCACCGTCAGCGGCAGCGACAGCAGGATGGTGATGGGGTGCAACCAGCTCTCGAATTGGGCGGCGAGCACCAGGTACATGAAGATGAAGGACATGGCGAAGGCCAGGCCGAAATTCTTGGCGGCGCGGCCCAGTTCGCGCGACTGTCCGGCGGCGGCGGCGCTGTAGCCGGGCGCCAGGTTCATCTTGGCCACGGTGCTGTCCAGCGCGTCGACGATCGCCCGCGTCGACGCGCCCTTGGCCACGTTGCACATCACCATCGCGCTGCGGCGGCGGTTGTAGCGGTCGATTTTGGAGGGACCCTCGCCCGGGCTGAAGCTGACCAGGTTGTCCAGCGTGACCGCGCCGAGCTTGGACGACGGCACCGACAGGCGGGCCAGGCCCTGCAAGTCGGCGCGGTGGCTGGCCTCGGCGCGGGCGTGCACTTCGTACTGCTCGGCGTTCTCGTTGAAGGTCGTCACTTCGTAGCCACCTACCAGCAGGCGCAGGGCGCTCGCCACGTCGGCCACGCTCACACCCAGCTCGGCGGCCTTGGCGCGGTCGATGTGGGCGCGCAGCTCGGGCTTGCCGACGATGAGCGAGGTGTCCGGGTCGACGACGCCGGGCTGCGCCTTCAGCGTGGTCAGCAGCTTGTCCACATACTCGCTGATCTTGACCATGTCCGGCCCGGTGACCTGGTACATGACGGGGAAGTTTTGCTGACCGCCCGAGAACGGCGACACCTGCGACACGGCGACGCGGAAGCCGGGCTTGGTGTGGCGCGGCACCACTTCGTCGCGGACCTTGGCCATCGTCTCGATCTGGCTGAGCTTGCGCGCGCTGACCGGCACCAGCTTGACGTAGATCGAGGCCAGGTTCGGGGTCTTCTGCGGGTCGTCGCCGATGGTGGTCACGGCATAGCGCACCCCGGGCACGGCCTCGACGTCGCGGGCCAGGCGGGTGGCCAGGACGCGGGTCTGGTCCAGGCTGGTCCCCTCGGGGGTGCGCAGCGAAATCTGCAGCTGCGACTCGTCTTCGTCGGGCAAGAAGTTGGCCTTGGCGCTTTTGCCCAGCAGCGGGATCGACGCCAGCGCCGCCACGCAGGCCAGCACCACCACCCAGCGGTGCCGCAGCGACCAACCGAGGATCACCAGATAGCCGCGCTCGAGCCAGGCGTAGATGCCGCCCGTTTCGCCGCCGTGGGCGTGGCTGGCCGCGGGCTTGCCGTCTTTGCCCAGTTTGCGGCGCAGCCAGCGCGAACACATCATCGGCGTCAGGCTGAACGAGACCAGCAGCGAGACCATGATCGAGAAACTCATGGTCAGGCCGAACGAATTCATGAACCGGCCGACGATGCCGCCCATGAACGCCACCGGCAGGAACACCGCCACCAGCGACAGGGTGGTCGCGAGCACCGCCAGGCCGATCTCTTGGGTGCCGTGCAGCGCCGCCTGCACCGGGTCCATGCCGCGCTCGTCGATGTCGCGCCAGATGATCTCCAGCACCACGATGGCGTCGTCGATCACGATGCCCACCGCCAGCGTCAGGGCCAGCAGCGTGATGGCGTTGAGGGTAAAGCCGGCGGCCTGCATCACGCCAAAGGTCGAGATGATCGAGATGGGAATCGCCACCGCCGCGATGATGGTCGAGCGAGCGTTGCCCAGGAACACGAACACGATGATGGCGGCACACAGGGCGCCCAGCACCAGGTGCTCTTTGACCGCGCCGATGGCGTTCTCGATGAATTCGCTCTGATCGCGCGCCACTTCGACCGAGAAGCCCGGCGGCAGGCGCTTGCGCACCTCGTCGAGCCGCTCTTTGACGTTCTTGACCACCTGCACCGTGTTGGTGCCCGACTGCTTGCGGATGTTGAGCAAGATGCTGGACTTGCCGGCCTTGTACCCCACCGACTCGGGTTCGGCGACGCCGTCTTCGACGCGGGCGACATCGCCGAGCTTGATCGGCACGCCGTCGCGCGTCGCCACATAGATATTCGCAAAGTCGCCGACTTGCTCGATGCGCCCCTGGGTGCGCAGGGTCAGCTGGCGCGGCCCCTGCTCGACGCGACCGCTCGGCAACTCGATGTTCTGACTGCGCAGCGCGCGCTCGACCTCGGCGGCGGTGACGCCATAGCGCAGGAGCTTGCTGGGATCGATGGTCACGTTGACCTGCCGCGGCCGCGCGCCGATGAGCAGCACCTGCCCCACACCGCCCAGCGACTCCAGCTCGCGGCGCAACTTCTTGTCGGCAAATTCGCTGGTTTCGCGGGCATTGCCGCTGCCGGTGACCGCCAGGGTGAGCACGGGCGACGCGTCGGGGTCCATCTTGCTCACCACCGGCGGATCGATGCCTGCAGGCAATTCCCGTTGGGCTGCGGCAACTTTCTCGCGCACTTCTTGAGCGGCGACGTCCACGTCCTTGTCCAAGACGAAGGTGACGATCACCTGGCTCACGCCCTCGGCCGAGCTCGAGCGCAGCTCGTCGATGCCGCTGATGGTGTTGATGGCCGCTTCCAGCTTGTCCGAGATCTCGGTCTCGACCTCTTCGGGCGCCGCGCCGGGCAGCGCGGTGATCACCGCCACGACCGGAAAATCGATCTTGGGGAAGCGATCGACGCCGAGCTTGCCGTAGGCGAACACGCCGACCACCGACAAGATGAGCATGAGCACGGTGGCGAACACGGGGCGGCGCACACAGACCGCAGCAAGCCATTGCATGGATTCCTCCGCAGGAATTCGGGCGGGAACGGTCCCCGGGCTACTTCTTGACCGCGACCTTGGCGCCGTCGCTCAGCTGGTCGATGGCGCTGACGGCCACCAGCTCGCCGGCCTTGACCGCGCCGCGCACTTCGACCAGACCGTTCCAGGTGCGGCCCACCGCCACCACGTGCTCTACCGCGCGGCCGCCGTCGATGACGAAGACCCGCTCGGCGCTGCCGCTGGAGCCGATGGCGGCCTTGGGCACCAGCACCGCCGGCTGCGGCTCGCCGCCCACCAGCAGCAACAAGGTGGCGAAGAAGCCGGGCTTCAAGCGCCCGTCGCTGTTCGGCAATTCCGCCTCGACCGGCAGCGTCCGCGCCGCGGGCCGCAAGGCGCCGGCGATGCGCTTGACCGCACCGGCAAAGCGCTCTTCTGGGTAAGCGGTCACCGTGACCAGCACTTCGGCGCCGGGGCGGACCCGCGCCGCATACTGCTCGGGCACGTCGAACTTCAGGCGCAGCGGCCGGTCGCACACCAGCACCGCCACCACGCGCCCGGCCTGCGCGTATTCGCCTGGATTGACGCGGCGTTCCGTGATCACGCCGTCGAAGGGCGCGCGCACCTCGGTATCGCTGGCGGCCTTCTCGCTCAGGTCCTGGGCGGCTTTGGCGGCATGAAGCCCCGCCCAGGCCTGGTTGGCGCCGTTCACTGCGGCATCGACTTGGGCGCGCGCTTGCTCCAGGCGGGTCTTGGCCGCGTCGAGCTGGGCCTGCGGCGCACTGCCGCCCTCGACCAGCGCCTTGGCACGCTTGGCTTCGGTTTCGGCCAGTTGCAGGGCCTCGCGCGCCGCCTGCACCTCGGGCACCTTGCCGGCCGCAAAGGCGTCGCCCGGCCGCAGCCCCAGGCGGGCATAGGCCTGCTGGGTGGCGGCCGAGGCCTGCGACAGGCGCATGGTCGCGTCGCGCTTGTCGATCCGCACCAGCACGTCGCCCTTCTGCACCCGCGAGCCGACGTCGATCAGCACCTCGCCGACAATGCCGGGCGCCGGCGCCGCCACTTCGCTGGTCTGGTCGGCAGCCAGGGAGCCCGACAATTCCAGCGTTTGCGGCAGCATCTGCCTGACCGCAGCGGTGACCGCGACCGGGAGCGCCACCTCGGCAGGGCTGGTGGCACCGCCATCGGCCGACGGTTTCGGGGCCGCCACGGTGTCGCCGTCGCCGCCCTTGGCGTGGCAACCGCCTAGCG
Organism: Deltaproteobacteria bacterium; assembly: GCA_016218865.1. Lineage (GTDB taxonomy): Bacteria > Myxococcota_A > UBA9042 > UBA9042 > UBA9042 > SXRM01. Next base: position 6,512 of record JACRCU010000012.1, read on the forward strand.
CGACCAGCAGGGCCAGGCCCGCCAGCCCAGCCCGATGGCGCGCTTGCTCGTGTCCAGTTCTTGCACGTTGCATCGTCGACTCCTACAGCTTGGCGTCGGCCTGCGGCGCCCGCACCGCGCCGGTCAGGTGGCGTACTTTCAAGATGCCCAGGTCCAAGGTCAGGCGTTCGCGCACCGCATTGGCCTCCGTGAGGCGCAGGTTGGTGTCGGCTTCGGCCTGCTCCAGCGAGGTCGCGGCGCCGTTGGCCAGCGCAGACGCCACGATCGCGGCGGTGCGCTTGGCGCGGACCACCTGCTGTTCGGCCAGGGCCAGCGATTGCTGCGCGGCTTCCAGGTCCGCCTGCGCCTGATCCAGGGCTGCGTTCAAGTCGCGCTCGGCCTTGTCGTATTCGCGCTGCAGGCGCACCCGGCTGGCGGTGCGCTCGCGGGCGTCGGCGTAGCGCACGCCCCGATCGAACAGCGGCACCACCAGGTTCACCGTAGCCGCCCACAGCCAATTCTTGCCGACAAAACCTGGAGTATCGGTGTACCGCCCGTTGGCCTGCAGGTTCAGCAGCGGCAGCCAGCGCAGCTGCGCTTCGCGGACCTGGGCATCCGCGGCCTGCAGCGACAGCCGGCGCGCCTCCAAGTCCGGTCGGTCGCGGCGGGCGCTGGCCCGATGGTCGTCGGGCGACCCACCTGGCAACCCGAGTGTGGGCGGCACCTCCAAGGCAGCCGGCGCCGTGTCGCCCAGCAAAGCCCCGAGCATCACCAGCAATTGCCGGCGCGCGGCCTGGGCGCGCAGCAGGTCGCCGCGGGCCCGGTCGCGCTCGCTTTCGGCCCGCAGCACCGCCACTTCGGCCTCGGACCCACCGGCCCGGCGAGCCTGCGCGTTCGCGACCCGCTGGTCGGCCAGGTCGATGGCCCGCTGCGCCGACTCGATCAAGCGCAACACCCCCGCGTGGTTGTAGAAAATCTGCGTCACCTGGTAGACCAGCTCGCGCCGGGTCGCCTCGAGCCCGGCCTGCTGCGCGGCCACGGCTTTGTCCGCCGCCCCCGCCAGCAGCAGCGGCGACAGCGCAAACAGGGTCTGGTCCAGGCTCAGGACACCGGCAAGCGTGTCCTGCTTTTGAATGATCGACGGCGCGGGCAGCTTGTCGGGCGGGATGGTCACGCCGACCAGCTGGCCGATGCCGCCGATCATCTTGCCCAGGTCCATCTTGGCTTCGACCGAGTTGTGGGTGTAGCTGCCGACGGCTTGGATATTGGGCAGATACGCAGTGGTCACCTTGGCGCGGGCGGCGCGGGCTTCTTCCAAGCGGGCCGTGGCTACCGCCAAGTCGCCGCTGTTCTGCAGCGCGCGGGCCACAGCCTGGTCCAGGGTCAGGGCGGGAGCTTCGGCGCGCACCGCAGGGGCCGGCAGCGCCGTCGCCAGCGCGAGCGTGCCGCAGAAGGCGGCAAGACGCCCGGGGCGGCGCCAGACAGGGGATGGGTTCACCATGCTCTCCTTGCGGTGG
>JACRCU010000115.1 GCA_016218865.1 Deltaproteobacteria bacterium
TAAGGCTTGGCCGTGTCCTGGGAGTTGAGCAGAAAGGAGCCGGGCATGGACTCGGGGCTGGGCGGGGTGTGGGCATAGGCCGGCGGCGGCGGCGGCGCGGCGTAGGCCGGCGGCGGCGGGGGCGGTGCATAGGCCGGCGGGGGCGGCGGCGGCGGATAGTAGTCGTCCTGCTCGGACGGAGCCGAGGCAAAACGCGTACTTTCGTCGTCGGCCGGGGCGTCCTCGTAGACGGGTTCGCCGCCCTGGGCGCGGTTGTAGTCGTCGTCGTCGAAGTCGAAGCGCATCTCGAAGTTGCCACACATCAGGTAGTGGCCATCCTCGATCGGCACCGGCTCGCCCGGCTTCAGGCGCTCGTTCTCGTAGAACGTGCCGTTCACCGACTCGTTGTCTTGCAGGTAGTAGCCCTGGCCGTCGAAGAACACCCGCGCGTGGTAGCGCGACACGCTCTGGTTGCTGGTGCGGATGTTGCACGACTTGTGACGGCCGATGTGGATCTCGGGTTCGCTCTCGCCGACCGGATACGAAGTCTCGACGCCTTCGTCGCTGATGTACGTCACTGTCGCCACGGCAGACTCCACCAAATCAGGACCGCAAATCGGAGGTTTGGCCCACAAGACTCGGCAGCCTGTGGCCTCGGTCAAGCTGGCAACCTACCACGCACCGGGCGGTGTCGACAAGGCGGCGCAGTCACCGCTTCGTGTCGGCCGTCCGAGTTGGCGTCGCCGGGAATAGTTACGAAAATACATAATACTACAGAGTGTGGCGTGCCGTTTGGCGGCCGCCACTTGACACGCAATCGGGCCGACCTACCTTGAGATCGACGGCAGGCCAACGGCATTGCTGTTACAAATCAAGCACTTCCGTCGCAATCTGGGACGATTCCCGGCAGCCGCCCCCATGGAGGGGCGGTCACCGTCTCGGAGAGGCAGTGTCTCGGGGAGTCAGGTCCCGGGGAGCAACGGATCACCGCCCGCCAGCTAGAGCGCGGCGCTATTTGGAGAAGGAACCCATGGGCAAGATCATCGGCATCGACCTCGGTACCACCAACTCGGTCGTCGCCATCATGGAGGGCGGCCAGCCCAAGGTCATCGCCAACCAAGAGGGCGGTCGCACCACGCCGTCGGTGGTGGCGTGGAACGACAAGGGCGAGATTCTGGTTGGCCAAATCGCGCAGCGCCAGGCGGTGGTCAACGGCAAGAACACCGTGTACTCGGCCAAACGTCTAATCGGCCGCAAATACAACGAAGTGGCAGAAGAAATTCGCCGCCTGCCCTACAAGGTCGATCCGGCCGACAACGGCGACGCGTCGGTGGTCATCAATGGCAGGAAGATGTCGCCGCCGGAAGTCTCGGCCAAGGTGCTCGCCAAGCTCAAGGCCGCCGCCGAGGCGTACCTGGGCGAAACCGTGACCGAAGCCGTCATCACCGTGCCGGCCTACTTCAACGACAGCCAGCGCAGCGCGACCAAGGACGCCGGCCGCATCGCCGGTCTGGAGGTCAAGCGCATCGTCAACGAGCCCACCGCGGCGGCGCTCGCCTACGGCCTGGACAAGAAAAGCGACGAGATCGTCGCGGTGTTCGACCTGGGCGGCGGCACCTTCGACATCTCGGTGCTGGAAATCAGCGATCACGTGGTCGAGGTCAAGGCCACCAACGGCGACACCCACCTGGGCGGCGACGACGTGGACAACGTGCTGATCGACTTCTTGATCGCCGAGTTCAAGCGCGACCAGGGCATCGATCTGGGCAACGACGTCATGGCCAAGCAGCGCCTGAAAGAGGCCGCCGAGAAGGCCAAGATCGAGCTGAGCCAGGCGATGGAGACCGAGGTCAATCTGCCGTTCATCACGATGGATGCCTCGGGTCCCAAGCACTTGCAGGTCAAGATCACCCGCGCCAAGCTCGAGTCGCTGTGCGAAGCGCTGTTTGCCCGCGTGCTCGAGCCCTGCAAGAAGGCGCTGGCCGACGCCGGCATGAAGCCGAACCAGGTCGACGAGGTCATCCTGGTCGGCGGCTCGACGCGCATCCCCAAGATCCAAGAGATGGTCAAGAGCTTCTTTGGCAAGGAGCCCAATCGCTCGGTGAACCCGGACGAAGTGGTGGCCCTGGGCGCGGCGGTGCAGGCGGGCGTGCTGGCCGGCGACGTCAAGGACATGCTGCTGCTCGACGTGACGCCGCTGAGCCTGGGCGTCGAGACCCTGGGCGGCATCATGACCGCGCTCATCAAGCGCAACACCACCATTCCCACCAAGAAGACTGAGGTGTTCTCTACCGCCGACGACATGCAGACCGCGGTGACCGTCAAGGTCTACCAAGGCGAGCGCGAGCTGGCCCGCGACAACAAGCTCCTCGGTCAGTTCAACCTGGAAGGGATTCCGCCGGCGCCGCGCGGCGTGCCGCAGATCGAGGTCACCTTCGACATCGACGCCAACGGCATCCTGCACGTGACCGCCAAGGACAAGGCGACCGGAAAAGAGAACAAGATCACGGTACAAGGTGGCTCGGGCCTCAGCAAGGACGAGGTCGACAAGCTCGTCAAAGAGGCGGAGGCCCACGCCGCCGAAGACAAGAAGCGCCGCGAAGAGGTCGAGACCAAGAACCAGGCCGAGTCGACCATCTATCAGCTGGAAAAGATGCTGAAAGAGAACGGCGACAAGATCGCGGAGACCGACAAGGAGTCGCTGGAGAAGGCCATCGGCAACGCCAAGGAGGCGGTGGCTTCGGGCGACGTCGAGCGCATCAAGACCACCCAAGAGGCGCTGAAGCAGGCGGCCTTCAAGCTGAGCGAGGCGATGTACGCGGCCAGCGGTGCCCAGCCCGGCGCGGCCCCGGAAGCGGCGGCGGCCGGCGCACCCCAAGGCAAGACCGGCGGCAAGGACGACGTGATCGACGCCGAATTCGACGCGTAGTCAACTGGTTGTGACCCGAATGCGCCTCGGCCCGTACTGCTCCCGTACGGGACCGGGGCGCGGGCGTACCAGGGGCGCGGCCCCCGCATCCGCTGAAACTGTGCCGCCCACCTTGCAGGTTGTCCATGAAAACCGACTATTACACCCTGCTGGGCGTGACCCGCGACGCCAGTCCCGAGGCGATCAAAAAGGCCTATCGCAAGCTGGCGATGCAGTGGCACCCCGACATGAACCCCGGGGACAAGGCGGCCGAGGAGAAATTCAAGCAAGTCTCGGAAGCCTATGCCGTTTTGTCCGATGCCGAGAAACGCAAGAAGTACGACTCGTTCGGCTCGGCCGAGGCCTTTTCGCAGAGCTACTCGACCGACGACATCTTCCGCGACGTCAACTTCGACGACTTGCTGGCGCAGTTCGGCCTCAAGTCCTCGGGCTGGGGCAATTTCCGCGGTCGCAAAGCCGGCGGCAGCAGCGGCGTCAGCTCGATCTTCGACGACCTGTTCGGCACCACCACCGCTAGCGGCGCGCGCGGGCGACCGACCTCGCAACCCGGCGCGGCTGCAGGACAGGCCAGCCCGGCCGGCCGCGGCAAAGACGCCGAAGTGCCGATCGTCGTCAGCTTTGCCGAGGCGATGAACGGCGCCGAGCGTCAGCTGCGCCTGCACATCGACGGCGAAGAGCGCCAGCTGACGGTGCGCATCCCGGCCGGCATCACCACGGGCAAGAAGCTGCGGGTGCGCGGCGAGGGCCACAAAACCGCCATGGGTGCAGGGGATTTGAACCTGCTCGTCACCGTGGAGACCGACCCGCGCTTCGAGCGCAAGGGCGACGATCTGCACACGGTGGCGCTGGTGCGGCCCAGTACGCTGATCCTGGGCGGCTCGGTCGAGGTCGAGACCTTGGGCGGCAAGAAGTCGATCAAGGTCGCCGCCGGCACCTCGACCGCGGCGGTGGTGCGGATCAAGCGCCAAGGTGCGCCGATTCTTGGCAAAACCGGCGAGCGCGGCGATCTGTACGTCAAGCTGGAAGTGAGCGGCACGGCCAGCGCGACCGAGGCCCAGCAGAACGCGGCCAAGCTCTTGCGCGACGCAGGGTTGTAGGCCCCAGCCTGCGCAGCGGAACCCCGACAGCAGCGAAGGACCGGTGAAGCATCGGCGGGCTGCCGCGTTGCACACAGCGGCGGCCGTTGACCCGGGCGCCACGCTTGGACCACGCTACGGCCCTGGGCGCACGCCCCCCTGCACGAGGATCAGCCGATGAAGCCTTTGTCTGCCGTCTTTTCCGTTCGCCAACCCTGGACCACTTGGCTGCGCTCCAAATCTGGGCTGAGCCGCGCCCTGGCCGTCGCCGCCCTGGCGGTGCCGCTGGTGGCCTTGGCTGCCGAGTCGTCGATCTCGCTGAGCGACCCCGCCGGCGACGACAACGGTCCGGGCAGCTACAAGTACCCGACCAACCCCGAGTACAAGACCCACGCCTTCGATCTCCGCAAGTTGGACGTGACCGACAAGGGCGACGAGGTCGAGTTCAAGGTCACCATGGGGGCGTCCATCGACGACCCGTGGAACTCGCGCGATTGGCCCGATGGCGGCGGCAACGGCTTTTCGCTGCAGTTCGTCCAGGTCTACATCGACACCGACCACCAGAAGGGCTCGGGCCACACCTCGCCGCTGCCCGGCCTGGGCAAGGGCAACTTCGCCGACGACGAGGCTTGGGACAAGGTGGTGCTGATTTCGCCCCAGCCGCGCACGCGCCTGTCGGCCGAGGTCAAGGCCAAGGCCGGCGCCCTGAAGGCCAGTGTGGTGGTGCCCAAGTCGACGCGGGCCTCGGGCAAGTCGCTCGTCGCCGTGGTCAAGAAGAGCGACCTGGGCGAATTCAGCGCCAAGTGGGGCTTCAACGCCCTGGTCCAGAGCAACGAAGGCTTCCCGGTGGGCAAGGATATTCTGACCCGCCCCGTCAACCAGACCGCCGGCCCGCACCGCTTCGGCGGCGGCGACGACAGCGATTGCGACCCGCAGTGGATGGACATGCTGGCCGGCAAGGGCAAGGGCGAGGGCAGCGAAACGCAAGCCCAGCACGCCGCGATGAAGTACTCGTGCGGCGGCAAGGTCGCCAGCATCCCCATGGTCTACGCTGCGGAGTAGGGTCGCGATGGCCACGCCTGCCGGCAACAACTCCAACGCGAAGAGTCGCATCCAGGCGATTCTGCTGGTGCTTTTGCTCGGCGGCGTGCTGACAGCGCCGTTCCTGTTGCTGCGACCGGGCGCGGTGTGCGGCGACGGCGTCTGCGACCGCGAGGGCGGCGAGTCGTTCCTGGTCTGTGCCGCGGACTGCCCTTCGGCCTGCGGCGACGGCTACTGCGACCCGGCCAAAGAGACGGTGGCGACCTGCCCGGCCGACTGCAAGACCGTGTGCGGCGACGGCCGCTGCGACGCTCCGGTCGAGACGGCGGCCACCTGCCCCAAGGACTGCGCGGTCTGCGGCAACGGCAAGTGCGAGCCGCCGGCCGAGACCGCCGCCAGCTGCCCCAAGGACTGCAACACCTGCGGCAACGGCAAGTGCGACGCCGGCGAGACGGCCAAGACCTGCCCGGTCGACTGCCAGCCGGCCGGCAAGTGCCGCGACCCGGCCTTCCGCAAGATGCTGGTGCGCATCGTCAAGGACTGCGAGGGCGCCTGCGGCTTCGAGGCCAAGAACCCGGTGGTGGGCCTGGAACTCGACCAGTTCAAGACCATCTTTGCCAGCAAGGGCGACCCGGGCTACGGCACCTACTTCGCGCTGTTCGGCTGCAACGTGTTCAACGCCGAGGGCAGCGACTGCAAGGGCTTCGACTCGTTCTACGCCGAGCCGGCCAAGTGCCCTGTCGACAACGCCTTCGAGTGCGCCACCCGCGCCACCGACACCTGCAACCCGGCCGGCGCCCAGGGCCGCTGCCAGAAGTACAGCAAGGTCATCGAGGACGAGTTCCGCGCCTTTGCGAAGAAGTGGAAGAACGCCAAGTACTTCATCTTGCTCGGCACCGCCAGCCGCTCGGGCAACGACTCGGCGGGCGGCAAGGAAACCATGAGCGTGGGCAACCAGAAGCTGGCGCTGAAGCGCGCGGCCAGCCTGGAGTCGCTGCTGTCGCGGCTGCGGCCCGAGTTCGCCAGTCGCGGCGACCACTTGGACGGCAAGGCCTACAAGGTGGCGCTGGACAACACCAAGCAGTTCTTCGACACGCCCGAGTTCGGCGCGATGATCAAGACCCAACTTGATGCGATGGGTCGGCCGGACCGCGGCTTTACGCCCACCACGGCCAACGCCGTCAACCGCTCGGTGTTCGTGCTGGCGATCGAGTGCGATCTGTCGGCCGAAGGCATCGAGTAGAACACGCAACTCCGCATGAAACCAGCGATCCTGCTCATCGAGGACGAGGCGGCGATCGCCGACACCTTGGTCTACGCCCTGCAGGCCGAGGGGTTCGAGGTGGTGTGGCGCGCCCTGGGGCAGACGGGCCTGGCGGCGCTGGCCGAGCGCGACTTCGACCTGGCGATCCTGGACGTGGGGCTGCCCGACGGCAGCGGCTTCGAGCTGTGCAAAGAGATCCGTAAAACCTCTGAGATCCCGCTGATGTTCTTGACGGCGCGCGCCAGCGAGATCGACCGCGTGGTGGGCCTGGAGATCGGCGCCGACGACTACGTGGCCAAGCCCTTCAGCCCGCGCGAGGTGTGTGCGCGGGTCAAGACCATCCTGAAGCGCAGTCGCGGCACGGCGGCCCGAACGGCGCTGTTCCAGGTGGATGCTGGGCGAATTCGCTATTGCGGCCAGCTGCTTTCGCTGACCCGCTACGAGCTGGGGCTGCTCCAGGTGCTGCTGAGTCAGCCGGGGCGGATCTTCTCGCGCGACCAGCTGATGGACCGGGTGTGGGGCGACGCCGACGCCTTCGACCGCACCGTGGACACCCACATCAAGACCCTGCGCGCCAAGCTGCACCAGATCGACCCGCAGCGCGATCCCATCGCCACCCACCGCGGCTTGGGCTACAGCCTGCAGCTGACGCCGTGAAGATCAGCCTAAGAATTCTGCTGGGCTACTTCCTGATCGTCGGGGTGGCGGCCTGGTTCGTGCTCAACATCTTCATGGACGAGGTCAAGCCGGGCGTGCGCCAGGCCATGGAGGACACGCTGGTCGACACGGCCCAGGTGCTGGCGCGGTTGGCGGCGCCGGATCTGCAAGCGGGGCGCATCGGCCAGGGCGCGTTTGCCCAGGCGCTGCAAGGGCTGGACCAAGAGCCGCTGCGGGCGCGGGTGTGGAATTTCGCCAAGAACAAGGTCAACACCAGGGTGTACGTGACCGACGCCCGCGGCATCGTGCAGTTCGACTCGGCCGGGCAGGCGGTGGGGCAGGACTTCTCGCGCTGGAACGACGTGTACCTGACCCTGCGCGGGCGCTACGGCGCGCGGAGCACCCAGAGCCAGCCCGGCGACGCCGACTCGACCGTGATGCACGTGGCGGCGCCGATCCGCAGCGGCGAGGCCATCATCGGCGTGCTGACCGTGGTCAAGCCCAACCTGGCGGTGGCGCCGTTCATCGAAAACGGCCGGCGCAAGATCTTCAGGGCCGGCCTGTGGTTGCTGGGCCTGTCGCTGCTCATCGGCGCGGCGGTCGCGCTGTGGATCACCGGCTCGCTGCGGCAGCTGCTGAACTATGCCGAGCGGGTGACCCGCGGCGAAAAGGCCGAGCCGCCGGACCTGGGCAGCAGCGAGCTGGCGACCCTGAGCCGGGCGCTGGCCGGAATGCGCGAAAAACTGGAGGGCAAGCAGTACGTCGAGCGCTACGTGCACACCCTGACCCACGAGATGAAAAGTCCGCTCACGGCGATTGGCGCCTCGGCCGAGCTGCTCCAAGGTGAAGTGCCGACCGCGGATCGTCAGCGATTTTCCACTGCTATCGCCGAGCAGGCCGAGCGGCTGCGCCAGTTGATCGACCGCATGCTGGGGTTGGCGCAGGTCGAGTCGCGCCAAGGACTGCAGCAGCCAGTGGCGATCGACCTGGCCGCGCTGTGCGCCGAGGTGCTGGCGACGCGGGAAGCCCAGCTGCACACCCGGCAACTTACTGTGACAACTCAGGTTCACGGCCCGTGCACCCTGTACGGCGACCGGTTCCTGCTGGCGCAGGCGCTGGCCAATCTGCTGGACAATGCCATCGACTTCAGCCCGCCGGGCGGCGCGATCGACCTGCAGCTGCAGGGCGACGACACGCAAGTCCAGGTGCAGATGGCAGATCGCGGCGCCGGCGTGCCGGACTACGCCCAGGCCCGGGTTTTCGAGCGCTTCTACTCGCTGGAGCGGCCGGCCACGGGCAAGAAAAGCACCGGCCTGGGCCTGCCTTTTGTGCGCGAAGTGGCGCAGTTGCACGGTGGCTCGGCTGCGCTGGCCAACCGACCGGACGGTGGGGCGGTGGCGACGCTGCTGCTGCCGCGCGCTCCGAAGACCTGAACGTTTTCGCGAGGGCAGATCACTTCACCCTGACTTCACCGTCGGCTCATCGTGGCTTCACCGGGCCACGCCAGACTGGGGCTCCAACCTGCCAAGGAGTCCACCATGTCCCAAGAAATCTACAACAAGCTGCTCGCCGATTCGCCGTTGCCGCCTCCCCCTCCGCCCCTGCCGCCGCGGCCGACCAAGCCCAAGGCGAGCGGGCCGCTGGCCAAGCTCCTCGTCATCGCCGCAGTGATGCTGGCGCTGCTGGTGCCGCTGCAGATGATCGACGGGCTCGTCCGCGAGCGCCAGGCGCAGAGCCGCTCGGTGGTGCAAGAGATCGCCGAAAGTGCCAGCGGGGCCCAGCGGTTGCGCGGTCCGCTGCTGGTGGTGCCGTACCGCGAGCGCAAGGTGGTGGCCGAAGAAGTCGTGGTCCAGCAAGACGGCAAGGCCAACACCGTGGTGCGCAACAAGGAGCTGTTCGAGGACCACGAGCTGGTATTGCAGCCGGCCACTCTGCAGGTCACCGGCGCGGTCAAGACCGACACCTTGTACCGCGGCTTGTACCAGGCCCTGACCTTCACCTCGCAGACCAAGCTGACCGGCACCTTCGAATTGGCGCTCGTCGATCTGGCGCGCGATCCCAGCGTCACCATTGGCGAAGTGCGGCTGGCCGTGGGGGTCGCCGATCCGCGCGGCATCCGCAACACGCCGCGACTGCGCTGGCGCACGACCGACGTGGAATTCCTGCCCGAGACCGGCGTGGGCAAGCTGGGCCGCGGCATCCATGCGCCCATCCCCTTGAGCCAGTTGGGCACTTCGGGCACCGCCACCTTCTCGCTGGACCTGGAGCTGTTCGGCACCGAGGCGCTGTCCTTCAGCCCGGTCGGCAAGGACACCCGCGTGCAAGTGCAGGCGAACTGGCCGCATCCATCGTTCTTTGGGCGCGCGCTGCCCAGTCACCGCGAGGTGCGCGACACCGGCTTTTCGGCCGACTGGCACAGCACCTGGCTCAACGCCACCGGCGGGCGCATCGCCAGGGACGCCGTGGACGACGATCCGGAGTTCGGCGTGCGCTTCATCCAGCCGGTCGACCAGTACCTGCAGACCGACCGGGCCATGAAGTACGCGATCCTGTTCGTGGTCTTGACCTTCGCGGGGTTCTTCTTGTTCGAGGTGCTGCGCCGCCTGCGCGTCCACCCCATGCAATACAGTCTGGTGGGCGCGGCGTTGGCGATGTTCTACTTGTTGCTGGTGGCGCTGTCGGAACACCTTGAGTTCGCCGTGGCTTACGCGATCGCCAGCGCGGCCTGTGTCGGTCTCATCGGCTTCTACGTGGCGCACGTGCTGCAGCACTGGCTGCGCGGCCTTGGCTTTGCCGGTTTGCTGGGGCTGCTGTACGGAACCCTGTATGGGCTGCTGCAGTCCGAGGACAACGCCCTGCTGCTGGGTGCCGGCCTGCTGTTCGCCGCCCTGGCCGCGGTGATGGTGCTGACGCGGCGCCTGGACTGGTACAACCTGGCCGCGCCGGCGGTCGAAGCGCCTTAGCTAAGCGGCGATCGGCCGACCGAAGTGGGTGCGCGTCTGGATGCCGGCCGCCTTGAGCAGCGCCGTGGGCAGGCTGCCGCCGATCGAAACCAGGACGTCGTCGGCTTGGAACTCTGCGCCATCCTTCAGCTTGACCCGGTCGGCCAGGATCTCGGTCAGACCCGTATTCAAGTGCAGCGCAATGCGCCCGGCGGCGACCTGGGCGTCGAGCAGCTCGCGGTTGCGGGCCTTGGCGCGGTCGAACACGTCGCGGCGGTGGATCAGGTGCACCGCGCTGGCACCGGCCGTCGCGCATGCCAGCGCCGCCTCCAGCGCCGAGTCGCCGCCGCCGACCACGCACACGTGGCGATCGCGCATCTGCTCGGGATCCTGCAGGTTGTAGCTGACGTGCGGCAGGTCCTCGCCCGGCACCCCCGCGCGCATCGGCGTGCCGCGCCGGCCCAGGCACAGCAGCACCCGCCGCGCCCGCCACTGCTGGCCCTTGGCCTTGACCGCGAAGCCCGTTCCGCAGGCATCGGCCTCCAAACCCTCGATCGCGACACCAAAAACGATGTTCGGCTTGTGGGTGGCCTTGAGCATGGCAAAGAAGTCGACCAGCTCCTCTTTGAACACGTTGAAGAAACGCGCGTTGCCGTGCAGCGGCATGTGCATCGGCGCCGTCATCACCAGCTTGCGGCGCGGGTAGTGGCGCACCGCCCCGCCGATGTCCGGCTCCTGCTCCACGGTCAGGTAGTCGAGCCCCTGCTCTTGGGCCGCGAGCGACGCCGCCAGACCGGCCGGACCGGCGCCGACGATGAGCAAGTCCAGCATGCCCTCGGGCAGCGCACCGCGGTCGCGCTCGCGGTCGCGGGCAATGAAGCCCACCGCCTGGGTCGCCTGTTCCACGGCGTTGCGCACCAGGCCCATGCCGGTCAGCTCGCCGGCCAGGAAGATGCCGGGGGTCGAGGCCTCGTAGTTCGGCGCCACGTCAGGGATATCCACGCCGCGCTTGAGCGTGCCGAACACGAGCGAAATCGCGCCGACCGGACAATTGGCGGCGCAGGCGCCGTGGCCGATGCAGTGGCTGGGCTCGGCGAGCTGGCCGCGGCCCTCGACCAGCGCCAGGATGTCGCCCTCGGGGCACGAGGCCACGCAAGCCGCGCTGGCCATGCACTTGTTGGGATCGACCCACGGGTGCAGGGTCGGCGGCGGCTCGGGCGGCGGACCTACGTTCTTGATCTTGGCAGCGGCCTTGCCACGGCGGTACAGCCGGCGCCAGCGACCTTCCCAGGCGCCAAAGCCCGCCAGGATTGCGACCAGGCCTGCGCCCCATGCCCAGGTTGGCCCGGGCAGATCCCAGCGGTAGCCGTGGGCAAAGGCGCTGCGAATGTGCAAGAAGGCCGTCGCCACCATCACCAGCGCCGCCAGAAGGTGGATCAGGCGCCAGCGCCGGAGCAAGGCCGAGGCTGCCGCCGCCAGCGCCAGCTCTTGGCCGGTACGGAGCAGCTCGATCGCCAAGTGACGCACCTGCTGCCGGCGCTCGCCCTGCAACTCGGCCGCCTCGCGCCGCAGCCAGCGCGCCACCCACAGCGGCCCCAGCAGCCGCCGCGCCGGGCCCAGCAGCAGGTGGACAAAGCCGCGGCGGGCACTGGCCTTGCTCTCGATGCGGGTGCGCTCCGCCAAGCTCTCCAGCGCTTCGCGGCCTTCGGGCCACAGTTCGCGCAGCTCGACCAGCAGCGCCGAGCCGCGTCCGCGCAGCCCGTCCGGGTCTTCCTGGCCAAAGGCGGTGTGCGGCACCAGCGCGTAGATGTAGCGACCGATGACGCCCGTGGCGAGCAGCGCGATCACCGCCAGCGCCGACCAGCGCGCCGCCTCGCTGGTCATGCGAAAGTTGGCGTGCAGAAGCAGCATTCCGCCGCCCAGCAGGCCAAAGAACACGTGCGCGCTCATCCAGTGGCGCAGGTGGCCCCACTTGTGCCACGAGCGCAGCCGCCGGCGCAGACCGTAGGCCAAGTTGGCCAGGAACATCGCGACCGCCAGGGTACCCAGGGCGCGGCCCACCGGCCCGGCCGAGCGCCACCGGTCGTACCACGGATGGTCCAGCTGGGCGTCGCCGACCACCTCGTAGAAGTCGCGGGCGTAGTGGTAGACCGCGCCGACCAACAGCGCCACCAGCGCGAACAGCAGCAGGTCGATGGTGGTCTGGCGCAAGCGCCGCGGCGGAGCCATGGCAAGCCTCTGCAGTTAGAGCCGATAGGTGAGGGTGGCGGTGGCGTCGAGCCAGTTGCTCTGCGCCGGCACGTCGGTCCACAGCGTCTGGCGGCCGCCGACCGACACGCCGACGATCCACGGATAGCGGCCCCAGTCCATGCCCGCGCGCACGTCCAGCGCTTCGGCGCTGCTGCTGCTCGTCTCGACGCGGTCGTGCGACCAGCGCAGGCGGGCGTGCCAGCGCCAGCGCGGCCCCGGCGACCAGTCCGCGCCGGCCGAGAGCGAGCCGCCCGACAGATAGGGACCAGTCTGCAACACTGCGACAAGTTGACTGTTCCAGTTCGCCCCGGGCCAATTCGGCCGCACGGCTTGCAGGGTGCCGCCAAAGCGCCAGCTTTCCCACGGATCTTCGGACGCGGTCAGGCTGCTCCACAGGGCGGTCGAGGTCTGCCAGCCGCGCCAGGCCGGCATTTCGAGCCAGCCCGCCAGCGCGTGGCTGGTCGCGGTACTCCAGCCCTGGTTGGGCAGCAACCACGCCAACTCCCTGGTGAGTTCGCTGCGCAGGAAGGTGTAGCGCAGGCGCGGCCGCCAGGCACCCAGCCAGGCCGGGGCGTAGTCGACCATGCCGCGGAGCGGTCGCCAGCCTGCTGTAGTGGGCGCCTGGTCGGCCCAAGCCGTGCCGCTCAGGTCGGCCTGACCGGCGGCCCACTGCAAGTCCCCTTGCAGCAAGCCCAAACGTGGGTGCTCGGCCCGCCACAGCACGGCGCCCAGCTGGCGATCCCAGCCGCCCGCGACCTTGCCCGTCGACCAATCGGCGCCGATCACACCTTGCCAGCCGGCCAGGGTACCGCGCAGCCGCGCCGCGCCGCCCACCCGCCACGCATCCTGGCGGAAGCCGGTGCTGACGATCGACGGCAACAGCCCGCCAAAGCCGGTGATTTCCAGCTGCGGCAGTGGCCGCACCAACAGGGTGGCGCCGTCCACCGTCGCCGAGCCCGCGCCCTCGGGCACCCAGACCCGGCCCAGCGCCGCGCCCCAGGCCCGCGCGGCAGTAGGATCGACCGACAGCTGGGCCTGTCGCACCTGCAGCGCCCGCCGCTCGTTCGAGCCCGGCTGCGCCAGCCACTGCTCGACCCACACCGCCGCATCGTGCCGCCACGACAGCGGCGAGCCGAAAATACCCTGCCACTGCAGGTTGTTGCCGATTCGCAGCAGCGCCCACTGCTCGCCCTGGCCCCCGCGCAGCCCGGCCGCGACCACCGTCACCTGGCCGTCCAGCCGCCGATCCGGGTCCTGGCCGCGCGGACGCGGGTCGTCGATCCACGGCGTCTGCTGGCGCGACCAGGCCTGCCACTGCTCGGCCAGGGCCCGCTCGCGGGCGGCGTCCTTGGCGTCCTTGGCTGGCGCGACCTTCCACGGCTCGCGCGGCGCGGCCGCCACCGGGGCACTCCCCACGGGCACACTGACCTTTTGATGTGGCTTAGCGCCCGCCGCTTGGTCGGACTGCAGGCGGGCGTGCTGTCCGACCACCTCCACCACCTGGAGCGGCCGCCCCTTGGCCACCAGCGTCAATTGGGCGCCTTTCTCCAGGCGCTCGCCGGGCTCCAGGCGCAAGAACACTTCGCGGCCCGCCGCCGCCACGCCCACCACCTCGGCGGCCGCGGCCACCTGGGGCAGTCCGAGACCCGCTGCCAGCAGCAAGCCGGCCGTGTTGGTGGGCAGTCGTCTCATTCCTTGCCGTCGGGATGGCACTTGACACAGGCCGCGCTGGAGTACACGTAGCCGCTCACTTCGCCAGCGTGCTTGCTGTTGGTCTTGCTGGCGGTGTGGCAGCCGCCGCTGATGCAGGAGAATGCAGCAAAATTAGCCGGATTGGTGTGGCATTTGTTGCAGGTCAGCTTGTGCTTGCCGCTGGTGATGGGGAATTGGTGCGCCGGATAGCCGGCCGGGCTCCAGCCCGCGGTGGTGTGGCAGGTCTGGCAAGTGGTCGGCAGTCCAAGTGATTTGTGGTTCGGGTTGGTGGCGGCGTTGTAGTCGGGCTGGTGGCAGCCGCTGCAGACCTTGGACGGCTTGACCCCGGGGCTGGTGTGGCACGACTCGCACGGCGCGGTGGCGTGCTTGTTGGTCAGGGGGTAGTACTGGTTGTGATCGAATCCGCTGGCCGGCTGCCAGCCTGTAGTGCTGTGGCACGACTCGCAGGTGGTGGGGAAGCCTACCTTGCTGTGGTTCGGGTTGGTGGTGCCCTGGTACGCCGGCAGGTGGCAGCCGCTGCAGACCTTGGTGGGCTTGTCGCCGGGGGTCTGGTGGCAGCCCCCACAGGCGGCGGTCTTGTGCTTGCCGGTGAGCGGGAAGAACTTGTCGTGGTCGACGTTGGTCGCCGGCTGCCAGGCGCTGGTGCTGTGGCAGGTCTCGCAAGTCTGTGGAAATCCTACCGTTGCGTGGTTGGGGCTGGTGGTTGCCTGGTATTGCTGCAGGTGGCACGAGGCGCACACCTTGGCCGGCTTCATCCACGGGTCCGAGTGGCAGTTCTCGCACGCCGTGGTCAGGTGCTTGCCGGTCAGCGGGTAGGCCAGGTCGTGGTCGAACCCGGGCGCCGGTTGCCAGGCAAACGTGTTGTGGCACTGGGCGCAATCGCTCGAAAACCCAACATTTTTGTGGGTCGGCTTGCTCGTCGCGTCGTAGTTGCCCTGATGGCAGCCGCTGCACACCTTGGGCGGCTGGTCGCCGGGGGTCTTGTGGCAGGCGTCGCACGCTAGACCCTTGTGCTTGCCAGTCAGCGGGTAGAACAGGTCGTGGTCGATGCCCACCGCGGGCTTCCAGGCCAAGGTGCTGTGGCAATTCTGGCAGGTTTTTGGGGTGTTCTGCTGCACGTGGTTGGGCTGCTGGGCACCTTCGTAGTCCTTGAGGTGGCAGCTCACGCAGGCCGAGTCGAGCGTGACCGAAAAATCGCCGTGGCACTGCGCGCAAGCCGGCCCCACGTGCTTGCCCGTCAGCGGCCAGATCTCTTGGTGATCGAAACCCGTCGCCGGCTGCCAAGCGGTGTTGCTGTGGCAGGTTCCGCACTTGAGACCGAATTGCAGGACCTTGTGCGGCGGCTTGGACGAGTTCTGGTACTCGTGCAGGTGGCAGCCGTAGCAGGTCTGCCCCGCCACCGTTGGCGTCGCGGCACTCTGGGAACTGGTCGATTGGCAGCCGGCGAGGAACGCGAGCAGCGCCAGGATCACCAGCGCCGCCGCCCCCTTTCGCCGTTCATTGGTGCTTGCCGTGACAGTCATAGCATGCCCCCGAGTTCCAAGAGTAGTTGCCAACTTCGCCGTGCTCCTTTGCCATCGCCGCCTGGTTGTGCTCGTGGCAGCTGGTGCAAATCAAGGTGTTGCGGTCGTACCCTCCGCCGTGGCAGGCGGCACAGCCTAGCCCGGCGTGCTCGCCCGAGCTGATGCGGTAGAAGCCGTCGTGCCAGGTGGCCTTGAGCACATGCCAGCCCAGCGCTGTATGACAGTTGTCGCATGTGGTCGAAAAGTTCATTTGTTTGTGATCGGGGTGGGCGGTGGCGGTCAGTGCGCCGTGGCAACCGACGCAGGCGCCGCTCTTGCCCTTGAAAAGGCCGCCGCCGTGGCAGGTATCGCAGCTCAGCTGGCCGTGCTTGCCGTCCAGGGGCCACCAGACGGCGTGGTTGACCCGCGCCGGACTCCAGGCAAAGGTGCCGTGGCAGGTCTGGCAACCGGGGCCAAAGCCCGGCGAGCGGTGGTCCGGCATTTTGACGGCCAGGGCCAGGTTCTGGTGGCAGTCCCCGCACACGCTGGGCGTTCCGCGGTACACGGTGCCGCCCAGCCGGGTGTGGCAGGCGCGGCAGTCGGTGGCGGTGTGGGCGCCGGTCAGGGGGAAGCGCGACGTCTCGTGCGAGGGCAGGCTGCGCGGCGCCAGCCAGTTGGTGGCCGAGTGGCAGTTGGCGCAGGTTTCGCCCAACTCGCCGCGGTGCGGATCGCGGTGGCATTGTTCACAGGTTTTGGGGACCTTGGCCTGGCTGCGCTCCGCCGGGCGGTGGCAGCCGCTGCACGGGGCGCGAGCGTGGGCGCCGGTGAGCGGGTTGCCGGTCTTGGCGTGATCGAAGACCACGTTGTCGCTCAGCCGCGACCAACCCGCGGTCTGGTGGCAGGGGGCACAGGCCCAGGGATCGCCGCCGGTCGCCGTCGGCTTGGCTTTGGGTTCGGCAGCTTGCAGCGGGGCCGCGAGCGCAATCCACGCCAGCGCCGCCGCGATGACCCCGACGAGTGCGCGCGCCGTCATGGTTGCCTCCGCGGCAGGTGCGGGTTGCGGTGGCACTGCTCGCACGCGGTCACGCCGATGCGATAGAAGGTGACGGCGCGGCCCTCGGCGGCCGGTCGGTCCGGGTGGCACTTGCCGCAGGCCACCTGTGCGTGGCGACCGTCCAGGGCAAAGCGGGTGCGGCTGTGGTCGAACTGGGCGATCTTGAAGGTTGCGTCGGGGCGGTGGCAGTCGTCGCAGTTGCGCACGGGCTCGCTGGACACGAACTGGCCGGCGTGGCGATCGGCGTGGCAGCCCTGGCAACTCTGCTTGCCACCTGCAAATTGCACGGGCTGGTCGGGTGCCGGCCGCAAGTGGCAGGCCTGGCAGGTGGGCTTGGCGTGGCCGCCGACCAGGGCAAAGCGGGTCTTGTTGTGGTCGAAGCGCGACGCCGGGACGAAGGCCAGGTTGGTGTGGCAGCTCTCGCACGGCCGGACCTTGGCGTCGGTGCGGAACTGGCCGCCGTGCACGTCCTTGTGGCAGCTGGCGCAGTCCTGCGGCAGGTCGCGCAACTGGGCGACTTTGCTACCGTCGGGCGCGATGTCACCGCCCTTTGGCTGGGGGCGGTGGCAGCCCGCGCACGCCACCACCCGGTGGGCGCCTTCCAGCGGGTAGCGCGCCTGGCCGTGCTGGTCCACGCCGTAGTCGGCGGGCGCGAAGCCCTGCACCGTGTGGCAGGTCTCGCAGCGATCGCCCTTGGCCACCGACTTGAACGGTCCGCCGTGGGGATCTTTGTGGCAGTCCAGGCAGGTGTCGCCGTCGCGGCCCAGGTACTTCTTGGCGTAACTGCCGCTTCCGGCGTGGCAGCTGCTGCACGCGACCTTCTTGTGCAGGCCCACCAGCGGGTAGTGGGTGCTGTCGTGGTTCCACGGAGCGCCCGACAGCATGCGAAAGTCGAAGAAACCGTGACACTTCTTGCAGTCCTGGCCAAAGCGCCGCTCGTGCGGGTCCTTGTGGCAGGCGGCGCACGCCGCGTCGACCGGACCAAAGCCCGGCTTGCCGCCGGCCTTGGCCGCGCCCGCGCTGGGTTTGTGGCACTTTTCGCAAGCAATTTCGGCATGTTGCCCAAGAAGGGGCAGGCGCGTGCGCTGGTGCAGCTCCAGGGCCGAGCCACGGCTGACCTTGGCCCAGTCGTCGTTGCCGTGGCAGTCCTTGCAGTCCTTGCCGCCAGCGTGGCCGGCCTTGGGCTCGCGGTGGCAGTCCGAACAGGCGGCGAAGGCGATGCCGCGGAATTTGCCTTTAATGCCCGTCGCTTCGTGGCACTTCTGGCAGGCGACGTTCTTGTGCTTGCCCACCAGCTTCATGCGCGCGGTGTTGTGGTCGAAGCGGTCGGCGCCGGCGAATTTCTTTTCGCTGTGGCAGGCTTCGCACTTGCTGCCCAGGCTGGGCTGGTGGCTGTCGCGGTGGCAGCTGCCGCAGGTGGTCTTCAGGCCCATCCAGTGCTGCGGCAGGGTGTGGCAGGCCTTGCAGGCGACGATGGCGTGGGCCGACTGCAACACGAAGCCCGTCTCGCCGTGGTCGAAGGTCTTGGGCGGCGTCCCGCGCACCCTGGCAAAGTCGCGCCCGCGGTGATCGCGGTGGCAGCCGGCGCAGGTCTTCTTGGCGGCCTGGGCCTGGTTCCAGTGGTACTTGGAAGTCTTGGCGACCTTGTGGCACTCCAGGCACTTGTCGTCACTGGCGCCCTTGCCTTCGCTGTGGCACTTCTCGCACTGCTGGTCGTACTTGGCGTGGGCGCTGGCCAGCGGACCGGGCGAGGTGAACTCCTGTCCCTGCGCAGCAGCGCTCCAGAGCAACGCGACCGCCGTCACCAGCAGGCAAATCCGTAACGGCATCCCAGCGGCACTCCCCGCCGCCCGGTTATTGCCCAGGGCGGCCCAGCGCCACGATAGCGGCGGAGCCCACCTCGGAGTATGGGATTTGTCTAAGGAGATTCTTAGGTTTTCTTGCGCCGCATCCGTCCGCTCGGGCCCGCCGCGGCGACGAACCGTCAGTCGATGCGGAAGTAGAAGCTCTTGCCCACGCGGTGGATGGCGCCGCGCTGCAGGATCTTCTCGTCGGCGGGCACGGCGCGCCAGCGGCTGCGCTCCTTGACCTCCAGGTCGGTGCGCGCCTCGATGCGAATGTCGTTGCCGTGGGCGTGCAGCACCAGGACGCCGCCGCTGCCGCGCCGCACGGTCATGCCGCTGCCGTCAAAGGTGCAGCTGGCCGAGCGGTAGAAGCCGCGCCGCCCGCCCGGCACCGAGTACAGCGGCCGACCGCCGTCGCGCGCCAGATGGCTCTCTTGCGCACCCACGAACAGCACCGCCGACTTGGGGAAGGCGTGCGGCTTCAGGAAGCCCACCAGGATGACGATGAACAGCGCCAGCCCGATCGCTCCGGCCAAGTAGGGCCAGTAGCAGAACCACATCGGGTTGGCGGTCACCGCGGCCTTGAGCACCACGGTGGCGGCGCGGTCGGCCTCGACCAGACCCTTGCCCACCGGCGCCAGCACCACCGCCTCCTGGGTATCGGCCGGCACGGGCTGGCAGCGCGGGGCGGCGTAGCAGAGTTCCAGCGGCTTGTCGGCGGCCCAGGCAATGGCGATGGCCGGCGCGCCGTGCTCCAGCGGATAGAGTGGCGACCCAGTGCCTTGGCGCACGTGGACCCGCAGTTCGGGCCAGCCCTTCAAGCCCCCCGGCTGGGTCGCCGGCCGCGAGAGCGCCAGCTTCTGACCGCCGCGCAGCTGCTGGCTGCCGCTCAGGTCCACTGGCTTGCAGTGCTCGTCCAGGGCGCAACCCGACAAGACCTGGGCAAAATCGATGCCTGCGCCGGCCTTGAGCCGCACGTTGGGCAGCACGGTGATGGTGATGACCGGGCCCTGTTGCAGCGCGCCACCCACCTTGGCCTGCAGCCTGGCGTGCAGCGTGCCGCTGGCGGGCGCGGTCCATTGCAGTTTGAAATCGCCACCCTCGCGCGTCAGCGGCGTGGTCTTGCCGTCGACCTCCAGCTCCAGCGACTCCAGCTGGCCCTTGAGCCACGCGTCGGACACGGGCTGGCCGTCGCTGCGGCGAATCTTCAGAGTGCGCGCAAGGTTGGTGCCTTCCAGCACCTCCGCCGGGAGGGGCGGCGGCGGCAGGTTCCAGCCGTCTTGCAGCGCTTCGCCGGCAGCCCAGGCCGGGGCCGCGGTCAGGGGCGCCAGCGCGCTGGCCATGACCAAGACGGCCAGGCAAACCAGGAGTCTCGGCAGTGCTCGTTGGCAGGCCCTGGGCAACATGCTGGGATCCAGCGCAAACGCGGTGTTTGGGTGCGGAGCGGGCGACGGGATTCGAACCCGCAACATCCAGCTTGGGAAGCTAGCGCTCTACCGTTGAGCTACGCCCGCACTTGGGGTACTTGCGCCGCGGTGGCCTTGCGAAGCAGCGACGCGGCCTTCAAATACCCCTTTCTGGCCCCTCGTGTCAATTGCCGGGAGCGCGCGGTCAGTTGACCGTGACCTTCATCGCCAGCTTCTCGTCGCGCAGCATGTAGCACTGCTCGCTGCTGCAGACCGAGAAACTGCCCACGATCTCCAGGTTGCCCGAGCCGGCCGCCAGGCCCTGCAGCGGGACGCTGACCACGCCGTTCTCGCCCTCGATCTTGACCTCGCCGCCCTTGGAACTCAGCTTGTCCTTGGTCGACTTGGCGAACGGCGCCGCCGTGACCGCGAACTTGGCCGGGTACTCGGCGTTGAAGTGCAGACCCGCGGCCGGCTTGATGGTCAGCTTGAACTCGCCGGTCGCGCCGACCTTCAGGGTGACCGCGTCGGCGATCGCCGTGTACTGCTTGTCGCCGCCGGGCGCCGCTTCGGGCTGCGCCTGACCGGCCGCGGCCGGAGCCACAGCCGGGGCCGCCGCTTGCGGGGCTTGAGCCTGCGGGGCCGCCGCGCCGGGCTGCACGCCGGCTCCGGGTTGGACTGCCTCACCTTCGCGATTGCAGGCCACCACCGCGGCCAAGCTCATCGCCACCACACTCGCCATCCACAACGTCCGCATTGCTTCTCCTTGCCTTCTTACGGCCGGCGCATGCTGCGGGATGCCGGCAATCGGTGTCAACGCGCCAGCCGCGCCCGCTATTCCGCCAGGCCGTGATCGCTGCGGTCCAGGGCGTGCACGTCGACTTTGCTGACGGGTGCCAAGTACTTGCGCTCCAGGGCTTCCATCACCTCGGCCTCGTCTGGCTGCTGGTGGTCGTAGCCCAGCAAGTGCAACAGCCCGTGGATGCACAGGAAGGTCGCCTCGCACTGCAGATCGTACTCGGGCGCGCCCAGCTGCTCGCGCACCAGCGCCGCCTGTCGCTCGGCCGCGTCCAGCGACACCACGATCTCGCCCAGCACGTCCACGGGCAGGTCCAGGTCGTCATCTTCGTCAAAGGCGAAGCTCAGCACGTCGGTCGGCCGGTCCACTCCGCGCCACTCGCGGTTCAGGGCGTGGATCTCGGCGTCGTTCACCCAGCTGATCGAGACCTCGGCCTCGGGCCGCTCTTCCGCGCGCAGCACCGCGCGCAGGCGGGCCGACAGGGCGCGCTGGTTCACTTTGTGGGTCGGGTGGCGCTGGTCGAAGTCGATCGGCACGGGCAAATTCACCTTGTGCAAACGAAGTTGCGCGGCAAGCGGTGGGTCGGCCAGCTATCCGCGCTTGCCGCGTTGGGCGCGCGACACCAGCGCCGTGGGCGCTTGCGGCTCGATGGCGTCGTCGTTCTCTTCTTCCAGCGCCGCCACGGGCGTGATGCCGGTGGGCAGCGACGACGGCAGAGACACGGGCAGGTCCGAGCGCGAACCTTCGTCGGCATCGCGGCTTGCGCCTGCGGGCGGCAGATAGGCGGGGCGCGCGTGGTGGATGCCCACCAGCGTCTTGACGAATGCCTCTTCGACCTGCGCCAGCTCGCGCAGCGTCAGATCGCACTCGTCGAACTGGCCATCCTCGGTCTTGGCCGCCACGATCTTCTTGACCAGCGCCTGCATGCGCATGGCGTTGGGCTCGGGCAGCGCCTTGGCCGCCGCTTCGACCGCGTCCGCCAGCATCAACAGCGCCGTTTCTTTGCGCTGCGGCTTGGGGCCGGGATAGCGGAAGTCGCTCTCTTGCACCTCTTCGCCCGAGTCCAGCCCGTCGCGCTGGGCGCGGTGGTAGAAGTGGGCAATCAGGCTGGTGCCGTGGTGCTGCGGCACAAAGTCGATGATCTCGTCCGGCAAGCCGAATTCCTTCAGCATCTTCATGCCGTCCTTGACGTGCGACTTGATGATCAGCGCCGACAGGCTCGGCTTCAAGCGATCGTGCGGGTTGTCGCCCGCCTGATTCTCGGCAAAGTAGCGCGGCGCCCGGGTCTTGCCCAGGTCGTGGTAGTAGGCGCCCACCCGCGCCAGCAGCCCGTTGGCGCCGATCGCGTCGGCCGCCGACTGGGCCAGGTTGCCGACCATCACCGAGTGGGTAAAGGTTCCGGGCGCTTCCGTGGCCAGCTGCCGCAGCGCCGGGTGATTCATCGACGCCAGCTCCACCAGCTTGATGTCGGTCAGGCGGTTGAATACCGACTCGAACAGCGGCGTCGCCGCGGCCAGCAGCAGGTACGTCGAGATACCCGAGCTGGCGCCGAGCAGTGCCAACCACGCCGAGCGGCTGTCCAAGATCTCGTTGCCGGCGCTGCCCAGCATGCCCACCGCCAGTGCCGCCACCGACGCGATGCTGCTGATGGTCAGGGTGCCGAACATCAAGTCCGAGCGCTGGCGGAATTGGCGCGCCGCCTGCACGCCCGCCAGGCCGGCGATCAGCGCCATCACGCCGATCAGGGCCGCCATCTCGTGTGCGTCGCCCACGTGCGGGGCGTTGTTGCACATCAGCGTCGCCACCACCGCGCACAGCGAGGCAAATGGCGCCGCCGTAAAGGGCCGCAGGAACAGCGTGGCCAGCGACGGCCCCAGCGCGTGCGGCAGACTCACCAGCACCAGCTCGGACGGCACTGGCAGACCCGACTCGACGAGCAGCGGCACCACCGCCACAAAGGCGCGCAGCACCGCAGCGTGCACCAGCAGGATCGCCGTCAGCAGCGCCGCATCGCGCGGTCGGTGGCGGAAGTGGTGCAGGTGGCGGCGGGCGAACAGCACGAACAACAGCAGCGACAGACCCAGCAACAGGCCGGTGGCCACGTAAGCCTTGACGCTGGCAGGCTCTTCTGCGCCCTGCCACATCTTGGCGACGCGCGCCTGGACCGGGGGTGTCACCACCTGCCCGCGCGGGATCAGCACCTGACCCTTGGCGATGTGCACGGTGCGAGTCTTGGGCACGGCGGCGATGGCGGCTTCCTCGGCCTTGCGGGTGGCCGCCAGATCGCGGGTCAGGGTCGGCTCGACCATCGCGCGCGCCACCGAGCGCAGGGCCGCCTGCAGGACCGGTTCGTCGAGGCGCGACGGCTTCTTCTGCTTGATGAAGTCCTGCACATAGCCGTCGGCCTTGCGCAGGGCTTGCTCCACGTCCAGCACCTCGGGCCGGCTGGCGCTGCGCCGCGAATACGCTTGACCCGTGGTGACTTCCATCACGCCGCGGCCCAGGTCGTCGTCGAAGCGATCCAGGTCGCGCACGATGCGCTGGCTCAGCAGCACCTGGGCGATGTCGGTCAGCACCAGCTCGATCTCTTCGGAAAAGCCAGCCTGCAGCAGCGCACCAAAGGTATTCGCCGTCAGTTCCTTGGGCACGGCGGCGATCTGCGCCTCGAACTCGGGGCGCAGCTTGGCCATCTCCTCCACGAAGTGCCGCTCCTGCAACTGCGGCGAAGCAGGAGCGTTTTCTACCGGCTTGGCATGCTGCTTGGGATCGTGGCCCTTGTCCGGGTGCGGGGCCACTGGCGCAGCTTCGGGCTTCTCGCCTTGGTGGTCGCGGTCGGCCAGGAACAAGCGGTAGCGCGGCCGCACCAAGCGGAAGGCATCGTGCAGGGCGTCGATGCGGCGGGTGGCGAGCTGGGTGTCCAGCACATACCGCACCGGCACGCCCGCGACAGCCTGGTCGATGTGGGACTGCACGTCGGCAGCTGGCTCTTCGTCGTCAAAGTCGCGGACGGCCACGATGTCGTGGCGGGCGGGACCCAGCGGCGGCGGCTCGATGTTGGGCCGCGATGGTCCGATGAGCAGCGTCAGCAGGGCCCACGCCGCCAGCGCCGCCGACCACCAGCCCGCGGCCCGCCGCAGCCGAGCCCGCCGTTCGCGGGTTTGCTGCTGGTCGCCCGGCAGCCCCGCCGGCACTTGGCTCCGGCGCAGGTTCACGGCCGCGCCCCTCGGTGGTGCTGGCGCAGCTCGAGCTCGCGATCTTCGCTCCACGCCTTGGCAATCGCCGCCACCAGCGGATGGCGCACCACGTCGCCGTGGCTCAGGTGCACCACCGCCACGCCGGGCAGGGTGCCCGTCACGCGCGCTGCGTGCTCCAGACCGCACACCAGGCGGCCCTGCAGGTCGGTCTGGCTCGGATCGCCGGTGATCACCATCTTGGTGTGTTCGCCGATGCGCGTCATCACCATCAGCAGCTGCTCGGGCGTGCAGTTCTGCGCTTCGTCGACGATGACGAAGGCGTTGGCCAGGGTCCGCCCGCGCATGAAGGCGAGCGGCGCCGCCTCCAGCTGACCGCGCTCCATCAGGCGCTCGACCTTGTCCACGTCCATCAGCTCGGCCAGGGCGTCGTGCAGCGGCTGCAGGTACGGACTGACCTTTTCGCGCAGATCGCCGGGCAAGAAGCCCAAGTGCTCGCCCGCCTCCACCGCCGGCCGCGTCAGGACGATCTTTTTGATCTCGCGCCGTTGCAGGGCCGCGAGCGCACACGCCACCGCCAGCCAGGTCTTGCCGCTGCCGGCCGGACCGATGCCAAAGGTCAAGTCGTGGTTGCGGATCGCCTCGACGTAGACGCGCTGACCTTCGCTGCGCGGTTGCACCAGGCGGGCACCGTCCAGCCACTCGCCGTCTTCGGGCTTGGCCGCGGCCTTGCGGCGATGCGTAGCCAATTCGCGCACTTTACCATCGCCGATGCGGCCGCCCAGCGGCTCCAGCGACCGCGGTTCGCCGCGCCCCAAGGCCATCTGCCGCAGCAGGTCTTCAAAAGTGCCGATGTCGATGGCGTGGCCGCGCTGGGCGTGGGTCTGCGCCGCCGCCAGGATGTCGATGGCCAAGTCGGCCTCGGCCGCGGGCCCCAGGACATGGAATTGCTGGCCGCGCGCCAACAATTGCAGCCCCAGCCGCTGCTCTAGCCAGCGCAGGTGCACGTCGCGCTCGCCGCACACGGCGCGGGCGACCTCGATGTCGTCGAGCTGGATGGTTTTTCGCAGCCTTTCGGCGGTTGGCAACTCGGCCATATCCCCTTTGTGCCTGCTCGGCGGTGCGCCTCCAGCAACATAGCCGGTTTGCAGGGCGTTGGCCAGCGCCGGTTGATCCCCCTCGCGCCCCCGCGTATGCTCCGCCGACACGCCGCAAGGGTTGCCAAGCGCACGGGGAAGGAACATGGCAAACGTCAATAAAGTCATTCTGATCGGTCGCCTGGGCAACCAGCCCGAGCTGCGGTACACGCCGGCCAACCGCGCCGTGACCGAGCTGCGCATGGCCGTCAACCGCACCTGGACCGACAAGGCCGGCCAGCGCCAAGAAAAGACCGACTGGTTCTCGGTCGAAGTCTGGGACAAAAACGCCGAAAACTGCGAGCGCTATTTGGCCAAGGGCCGCGAAGTCTACGTCGAGGGTCGCCTGACCAACGACGAGTGGAACGACAAGGACGGCCAGAAGCGCATCAAGACCAAGATCGTGGCCGAGACCATCCAATTCATCGGCGGCCGCGGCGATGCCCCCGGCGAGGGTGGGGGCGGCGGTGGCGGGTCGCGGCCGGCCCCGCAGCGCCCGCAGGGCCCGGCGCCGGGCATGGGTGGGCCCGAGGACTTTGGCCCGCCGGAAGACGACATTCCGTTCTAGATCAATGTCTTGACAGGGAAATGGGCGACCGCGACGGCGGGGCGAACGCCCCAGGCTGACGACGAACGGAGGACGGTCATGGGCGCAGTATCCGGTCGCTACTACGTCCGCTACACCTACCGCGTCGACCCGGACCGGCGGCCGCAACTGATCGAGGCGCTCGCGGTGTTGCGCGACTACGCCGACTGGCTGGGGATGGTCAGCTTCGAGGTCTTTGGCGTCGAGGACGAGCCGTGGACGGTGGTCGAGCTGCACGGCTACGACTCGTGGTCCCACCACCAGCGGCTGGCCCAGCGGCAAGCTCCGCCGGAGGTCGAGCGCGTCTACGCCCAGCTCGACCTGCTGATCGACGGCGGCCTGGACGCCATGACCCGCGAGGCCTGGACGCAGATCCCCTTGCCCATTGAAGAATAGTGGGCCCTTTTTTGGGAATTCGGCCGGTGGCCGTGCAGGTCGCGGCGCGCTTGGCTGGCGCCGTTGCCGGGCCGCGGTTATCCTAGGGAACAGCCGGCAGTTGCGCGGGCGGTGGGTAGCGGGCGGTGCCAACACTGCCCGTTTGGGCACCGATGACGGACATGAGGGCAATTCGACGGGGCGCGGTGGCGCTGACGCTGCTGATCGCCGCCTGCGGTGACCCGTTTGCTGCGGACGGCGTCATGGTCGGACCGGGCGCCGAGGTCGGCGGTGCGGGCGACATCGCCACCTTGGACGTGCCCAGCGACTGGCGCGACGGCCTGGGCGACAGCGCCCCCGACGTGGCGGACTTGCCCGACATGTCTAGCGAAGTTGCGGACGACGTTGCTCCCGCCGACGTGGCCGACGCCGTCACTGCCGCCCAGGACAGCCAGGTCGACGCCGAGCTCGACCTGGGCAGCGACGTTGAGGAACCCCAGGACAGCGTTGTCGATATCGGCTGCGTCTGCCCGCCAGCGCAGGTGTGCTTCGACCCCGGCGCCAACGCCGCGCCGCTGTGCCTGCCCGACCCGGCCTTTGCCTGTGCGCCGTGCCAGACCGACGCCACCTGCCTGGGCGGCCACTGTGTAACCGTAGGCGACGGCAAGTATTGCCGCATCCCGTGTGCGCAGGGCGTCGCGGGCAGCAGCTGCCCCGCCGGCTTTGCCTGTGTCGCCGACGCTGGCGGCCAACTGGGCTGCGAGCCCCAGAGCGGCAGCTGCAGCTGTGGGCCGCAAAACCTTGGCATGGTGCTGGCTTGCGGCACCGTCGGCATTTGCGCCGGCAGCAGCACTTGCACCGGCACGGGCTGGTCGCCTTGCAGCGCGGGCACTTCCGGCAGCGAAGCCTGCAACGGCCTGGACGACGACTGCGATGGCCAAACCGACGAGGATCTGACCGGCAAGCCCTGTGGCCTGGCCGCCGACCCGTGGTGCCAGGGCCAGACCACCTGCAACCCTGCACAAGGCTTGGGCTGCACTGCCACCCCCAGCGGCGCCGAGGTCTGCAACGGCCACGACGACGACTGCAACGGCGCCACCGACGAAGGCCTGAGCGAAGTCGGCGCCATTTGCTCGCTCAGCACGCCGGCCGGCACTTGTGTGGGTTACTGGCAGTGCGGCGGCGCCGTGGGGCTGTAGTGCGAGGCGAGCCAGGCCGCAGTCGAGGTGTGCAACGGCCAGGACGACAACTGCGACGGCATGACCGACGAGTCGTTCCAGGTCGCCGGCGTCTACGGGACACTGGTGCACTGTGGAACCTGCGGAAATGCCTGCCCGTTGCCCACCGGCGCCCATGCCAGCGCCCTGTGCAGCGGCTCGGGCCCGGCGCCCTGCAGCATCGCCTGCGATCCGCCGTGGGTCGACATGGACGGCAGCGTGGCCAACGGCTGCGAGTGTCCCTTCGTGTCGGCGTGGGACGAGCCCGACGGTGTGGACCAGAACTGCGACGGCATCGACGGCGATGTCGCCCTGGGCATCTTTGTGGCCAAGACCGGCGCCGACGGCAACCCCGGCACTCTGCAACTCCCGGTGGCGTCGATCCAAGTGGCGGTGCAGCTGGCCGCGGCCAAGGGCAAGCGCGACGTGTACGTGGCCGGCGGCGTGTACAGCGGCAGCGTCGATTTGCAGGCGGGGATCTCGATCTACGGTGGCTACGGCCCCGGCTTTGTAGTGCGCGACACGGTGCAGCACCAGACCGCGCTGGCGGCCACGGCCCCCGACAGCGGCCCCAGCTGGGTGGTGCGCTGTCTGGGCATTGCCGGTCCGGGGCAACCGACTCGCGTCAGCGGCCTGACCCTGCTGGGCGCCAACGCCAAGGCGGCGGGTCAGTCGAGCTACGGCCTGCTGTCGATCGCCTGCGATCCGCGCCTGCAGGTCGAGTGGTGCACCATCAGCGCCGGCGACGGCGCGCCGGGTCAGGCTGGCGGCCCCGGGCAAAATGGCGAGGCCGGGCCCGAGGGTGTGGCCGGTCTGCCGGCCAAGGACATCGGCAAAGACGGGTGCACCAACGCCGACCACAACGGCGGCGGTCAGGGCGGCAAGCTGGTGTGCGGCGCCTTCGAGACCAGCGGCGGCCAGGGCGGCACCGCCATCTGCCCGCAAATGGACGAAGACAGTTCGGCGCCGCTGTGCCCGAGCAAGCCCTACTTGCAGACCATCAAGAGCGCCGAGCGCGGCCAGGCCGGCGCCAATGCGGGCGGTGGTGTGGGCGGCGAGCCGGGCGCCGACAGCTACATCGACTCGAACAAAGGCGTGGTCACCAAGTGCAACAACCCCACTGCCGGCTGCAATTTGTGCTACGTGCCGGTCAAGCCGCGCGACGGCGAAGACGGCGAGGCCGGCCTGCCCGGCGCCAGTGGCGTGGGGGGCAGCGGTGGCAGCGCCCAGGGCGCCGGCAGCGTAGTCGACGGTGGCTGGCAATCCGGTTGGGCTGGCACGGGGGCCGATGGCATCCCCGGCAGCGGCGGCGGCGGTGGCGGTGCGGCCGGCGGCGTCGAGGTTCACGACTGCGGGCAGAGTTCCAGTCTTTTCAGCGACATTGGTGGGTCCGGCGGCGGCGGTGGCGCGGGCGGCTGCGGCGGCACCGGGGGCTCGGGCGGCCAGGCCGGTGGCGGCTCCTTCGCCGTGCTGCTGGTGGCGAGCGCGAGCGGCGGCGTGCCCGGCCTGTACGGCAACGTGCTCAGCTCGGGTAGCGGCGGCTCGGGCGGCCCCGGCGGTCCCGCGGGCTCTGGCGCGGCGGGCGGCGACGGCGGCCAGGGCGGCGCCAGCGGCGAGGGCGAGAGCAAGACCTTTTGCACCTCGCGCGGCGGGCACGGCGGCGTCGGCGGCTTTGGCGGGCACGGCGGCGGCGGCGGCGGCGGGGCCGGTGGCCCGAGCGTGCTGTTGGCGACCGCGGGCTTCGAGCCGGGCACCGCCAAGACCCTGTCGCAGGGCAACTTGCTCAAGTCCCTAGGCAAAGGCGGCAAGGGCGGCTTGGGCGGCCCGTCGATCGGCGCCTTTGGCTTCTCCGGCGAGACCGGCCTCGCAGGTTTCGTGCTCGAGCTGTAGTCGTTGCGCCCTACATGAACGCCGGATCGCGGTACACGCCGAACTCGCTGCGGAACACGTCGCTGATCTCGCCCAGGGTCACGCCCACCTTGACCGCCGCCAGAATCGCGACGACCAGGTTCGACCCGTCGCGGCAGGCCGCGTGCACACCCTGCAGTGCGGCGCTGGAGGCGGCCTGGTCGCGGTTCTGCTTGTGTTCCCTGCAGCGGGCGATCTGCGACTGCTCGACCTCGTGGTCGATGTGCAGCAGCGGAATGGCGTCGCTCTGCTCTTCCACGTAGGCATTGACGCCCACGGTCTTGCGCTCGCCCGACTCGACCCGGCGCTGGAAGGCAAAGGCACTCTCGGCAATTTCCCTTTGCGGGTAGCCGAGCTCGACGGCCCGGACGATGCCGCCCAGGTCGTCGATCTTGCGGATGTAGTACAGCGCCTCTTCTTCCATCTCGTCGGTCAGCTTCTCGACGAAGTACGAGCCCGCCAGCGGGTCGACCGCGTTGGCCACGCCCGACTCTTCCAGCAGCAATTGCTGAGTGCGCAGGGCCAGTTTGGCAGCCCCCTCGGTCGGCAGCGCGTAGGTCTCGTCCAGCGAGTTGGTGTGCAGCGACTGGGTGCCGCCCAGGATCGCCGACAGCGCCTGCCAGGTGGTGCGGACCACGTTGTTCATCGGCTGCTGCGCGGTCAGCGACACGCCAGCGGTCTGGCAGTGGGTCCGCAGCATCATCGAGCGCGGATTCTTGGCGCCGAAGCGCTCTTTCATGATGCGCGCCCACAGGCGGCGGGCGGCGCGCAGCTTGCCGATCTCTTCGAAGAAGTCGTTGTGCACGTCGAAGAAGAAGCTGAGGCGCGGCGCGAATTCGTCCACGTCCAAGCCGGCTTCGATGCCCGCCTGCACATAGCCGATGCCGTCGGCCAGGGTGAAGGCCAGCTCCTGCGCCGCCGTCGCCCCGGCCTCGCGGATGTGGTAGCCCGAGATCGAAATGGTGTTCCACTTCGGCAGGTTCTTGGTACAGAACACCAGCATGTCGCGGATGATGCGCATCGACGGCCGCGGCGGGCTGATCCACTCCTTCTGCGCGATGAATTCCTTCAGGATGTCGTTCTGCAGCGTGCCCGAGATCTGGTCGTAGGGCACCCCCTGCCGCTCGGCCACCGCCACGTACAGCGCCAGCATGACGATCGCCGGCGCGTTGATGGTCATCGAGGTCGAGACCTGGCCCAGCGGGATGTCGCCGAACAGCCGCTCCATGTCGCTCAGGCTGCACACCGAAACGCCCTCGCGGCCCACTTCACCTTCTGCCATCGCGTGATCGGGGTCGTAGCCCATCAGCGTCGGCATGTCGAACGCCGTCGACAGGCCGGTCTGGCCCTGCTGCAGCAGGAACTTGAAGCGGCGGTTGGTGTCCTCGGGCGTGCCGAAGCCGGCGAACATCCGCATCGTCCACGGCTTGCCGCGGTACATGTTCACGTGCACGCCGCGGGTGAAGGGGTACTGGCCGGGCACGCCGATCTGCTCCCAGTACTCGGGCGGCAGTTGCTTGGGGAAGTAGGCGACGTCGATCGGCCGCGCGTCCAGCGACGGAAATTGCGCTTTGTGCGATGCGGCCTTGTGGGCCTGGGCGGCGTACTGGTGCAGGCGCGGGTCGGCGTCGCCCGGCAGCGCGCTGGCGGCCACGGCCACACCCGGGCGACCGGCAGCCGGCGGCAGGTGACCGGTCTCGCTCGGCGCCCCTGGCTGGCCCGACGCGTCCATGGAATTTCCCCGATCTTGTGCCATAGTTGCCTCGGCGTAGGCCGGCAGTGGGCTCCGGCGCCGCGGCAGTCTAACCGAACGAAGGTGCGCTTGCGAGCCAAAACCCAGCCGGAGCCGGCACTCCCAGAGGACTTGGCGCGCGCCCGCAACCGCACGCTTCAAGCGGTGCGGCAGGCCGTGCGCTCCGGGGAGCTGTGGCAGCCCGGCGACCGGATTCTGCTAGGAATCTCCGGGGGAAAGGACTCGATCGCCGCCGCAGTGATCCTGGCCGCGCTGCGCCGCAGTCTGGGTCACCAGCTGGTGCTCGGCCACGTCGACCACGGCCTGCAGCCCACCAGCGCCGCTGCCGCCCCGCTCGTCGCCGAGCTTGCCTCGCGCCTGCAGGTCGAGTTCCACAGCCTGCAAGCCCACTTGCCGAGCGGTCCCGATCTCGAAGGCCGCGCCCGCACCGCCCGCTACCGGGCTCTGCGCCAGCTGGGCGAGCGGTGCCACTGTCAGCGGCTCGTCACGGCCCACCACGCCCAGGACCAGGCCGAGACGCTGCTCATGCGCGCCAGCCGCGGTGCAGGTCTGGCGGCGCTGCAGGGTGTGCGCAGCCAGCGCGACGGCTGGGTGGTGCGGCCGTTCCTGGCGATCGACCGCGACGAGCTCAGAGACTATGCAGGCGATCTGCCGTTTTGGGACGACCCCAGCAATGCCTGTCCGGACGCGACCCGCAACGCCGTGCGCCTGCAGGTGCTGCCGGTGCTGCAGGCCGCAGTGCCCGGGGCCGTGGCCGGTCTGGCGCGCACGGCCCTGAATCTGCAGGGCGCTTCGGCAGGTTTGGACTTCTGGCTCCAGCAGGCGCTCGCGAATCAGGTGCAGCAGTTGGCGCCGGGGGTGCTGCAGCTGCCGGCGGCACTGATTCCCGGTCAGCTCGATGCCCTGGCACCGCTGGCGCACTGGATCGCGGCCGCCTTGGCTCTGCCGCCGCCGTCCACGCGCGCCGTTCAGCAACTCCAGGCGTTGCGGGCCAAACCGGGGCCGGGGCTGGCGCGTCTGAGCGGCATGGACGTGCAAGCGCACCGCGACTTCTGGACGTTTTCGCGCCGCCACGTTGCGCAGGCCCAGGGTGCGGACTAACCTGAGAGACAGGCAGCCGAGCCGGGTGCCTGGCACGCGCGATCCCTAGCCGCGGTTCACACCCGCCGCATCGACTGCAGACGGTCGGCCCGTCGCCCCACCTGCCCGGCCCGCCTCCAAGGAGTATTCGTGAAACAATACCGCAGCATGCTCGTATGGTTGGGCGTGATTGTGCTGGTCTTCCTGCTGTGGACCGGCGTCCATTCGGGCACCGCCGGCGCCGAGATCTCGTTCACGGAGTTCATCCACAAGGCCACCGCCACCAAGGACATCGCCGACCAGGACCGCGTCGACGAGATCACCGTGCGCGGCCTGCAGATCGAGGGCATCAACCACGGCGGCCGCCCCTTCCGCACTACCGGTGATCTGCGCGAATTCCAAAAGGATCTGATCGCCCACGGCGTCAAGATCACCTACGAGCGCGAAGACGCCAATGCGCTGTGGATCTCGATCCTGTCGACCTGGCTGCCGATGATCGCGCTGCTGGGCCTGTTCTTCTTCTTCATGCGCCAGATCCAGTCCGGCGGCTCGCGCGCCATGAGCTTTGGCAAGTCGCGCGCCAAGATGATGACCGAGAACGCCAACAAGGTGACCTTCGAGGACGTGGCCGGCATCGACGAGTGCAAGCAAGAGCTGGAAGAAATCATCCACTTCCTCAAGGATCCCAAGAAGTTCACCAAGCTCGGCGGGCGCATTCCCAAGGGCGTGCTGCTGATGGGCCCCCCCGGCACCGGCAAGACCCTGCTGGCGCGCGCCGTGGCCGGCGAGGCCGGTGTGCCGTTCTTCTCGATCTCGGGCTCCGACTTCGTCGAGATGTTCGTGGGCGTGGGCGCGTCGCGCGTGCGCGACCTGTTCGAGCAGGGCAAGAAGAACGCGCCTTGCATCATCTTCATCGACGAGATCGACGCGGTCGGCCGTCACCGCGGCGCCGGCATGGGCGGTGGCCACGACGAGCGCGAGCAGACCCTGAACCAGCTCCTGGTGGAGATGGACGGTTTCGAGAACAATTCCGGTGTGATCTTGGTGGCTGCCACCAACCGCCCCGACGTGCTGGACCCGGCCCTGCTGCGCGCCGGCCGCTTCGATCGCCGGGTGGTGGTGCCGTCGCCGGACGCCAAGGGCCGCCTCGCCATCCTGAAGGTGCACACCCGCAAGGTGCCGCTGTCGCCCGGCACGGACCTGGAAGCGCTGGCCCGCGGCACGCCGGGCTTTGCCGGCGCCGACCTGGAGAACCTGGTCAACGAAGCGGCCTTGCTGGCCGCCCGCCGCGATCGCGAAGTGGTGGCACAAGAAGACTTCGAGAGCGCCAAAGACAAGGTGATGATGGGCACCGAGCGGCGCGGCCTGATGCTGAACGCCGAGGAGCTGAAGCTGACGGCGGTGCACGAGGCGGGCCACGCCCTGGTGTCCAAAAACCTGGTCACGGCCGATCCGCTGCACAAGGTCACGATCGTGCCGCGCGGCCGCGCCCTGGGCCTGACCCAGAGCCTGCCCGAGCGCGATCGCTACTCGCACAACTCGCAGTATCTGCACGACAACATCGCCATGATGATGGGCGGCCGCATCGCCGAGGACGTCGTGCTGGGCGAGATCACCACCGGCGCCGCCAACGACATCGAGCGCGCGACCGAGCTGGCGCGGCAGATGGTCTGCGAGTGGGGCATGAGCCGCCTGGGGCCGCTGGCCTACGGCAAGAAGCACGGCGAGCCCTTCCTGGGCCGCGACTTCACCGCCACCCAGGACTTCAGCGAGAGCACGGCGGTGCAGGTCGACCAGGAGATCAAGCGCATCGTCGACGACAACTACCAGCGCGCGCGCCAGATCCTGCTGGACCACCGCGAGCAGCTCGACCGCCTGACCGCGGCGCTGCTGCAGTTCGAGACGCTGGACGGCGAAGAGGTCGACTGGGCGCTTGAGGGCAAGGACATTCAGGAGTTGCGCGATACGCGCGAGGCCCAGGCCCGCCACCGCGCCACCTCGGGCGGCATCGAGCCCAAGCCCGACAGCAAGCGCCCCACGCCCGTGGTCGACTCGCTGCCCGGTCTGCCCGATCCCCTGCCGCGCTGAGGGCTTGCCATGCAACTCGGCGGACGCGCAGTGGATCTCCGGCGTCCCTGGCTTGTCGGCATCCTCAACCTCACCCCCGATTCGTTCAGC
This sequence comes from Deltaproteobacteria bacterium, assembly GCA_016218865.1. Classification (GTDB taxonomy): domain Bacteria; phylum Myxococcota_A; class UBA9042; order UBA9042; family UBA9042; genus SXRM01. Next base: position 33,881 of record JACRCU010000115.1, read on the forward strand.
GATGGCGGCCTGTTGCAGAGCCGCGACGATCTCCTCTTTGCCGCCGAGCGCATGGTGGCCGAAGGCGCGGATCTGCTGGACTTGGGCGGGGAATCGACCCGTCCGGGCGCCGAGCCGGTGGGCGAGCAAGAAGAATTCGATCGCCTGTTGCCGGCCATCGAGGCCCTGCACGCCAGCTTGGACGTGCCGCTCTCGGCCGATACCCGCCGGGCCGGGGTGGCGCGGGCCGCCGTGGCGGCTGGGGCGGTGATGATCAACGATGTCAGTGGGTTTGCCGATCCGGCCATGGGCGCGGTGCTGGCCGCGAGCGGCGCCGCGTGGGTGCTGATGCACATGCCGCACGGCGTGGGGGCGATGGCGCCCAGTCAGCGCACCGCGACCATGAGCGACGATCTGGACGTGGGGCTGCAGCAGGTGGCCGACGGTCTGGCCGACGCGGTGGCGCGCGCCGAGGCGGCCGGGGTGGCGCGCAGCCAGCTGGCCGTGGACCCCGGCATCGGTTTTGGCAAAACGCTGCAGCAGAACCTTTGCCTCTTGCGCGGCGCGGCGCCGATTGCCATGCTCGACCTGCCGGTGTACCTCGGGCCGTCGCGCAAATCGTTCATCGCGGCGGTGGCTCGGGCCGCCACGGCCGATCTGCCGTCGCAGCGCCTGTTTGGCACGGCAGCGGCGGTCGCGGCGGCCGTCCTGGGCGGAGCTGCCTTCGTGCGGGTGCACGACGTGGCGGCGATGCGCCAGGTGGTCGATGTGGCGGTGGCCCTGCGCGATGCGGGCTCGCCGTCGGCGCGGTAGCGGCGCGGGAGGCGGATGGACTGGAACCAGCTCAGCGACTGGCTGCACTGGCGGCGCCTGCTCGATGTCGGGCTGGTGGCGGCCTTGCTGTACCAGGTGCTGGTGCTGCTGCGCGGCTCGCGCTCCGGTTCGCTGCTCACCTCGCTGGGGATCCTGTTCGGCGTCTATTACGGCAGCAGCGCCGACATGCTCGACCTGCCTACGGTGCACTGGATCCTGGACAAGATCCTGGCCTCGGTGGTGGTGGTGCTGGTGGTGCTGTTCCAAGAGGACCTGCGGCGGGCCCTGACCAGCACGCTGCGCTCGCCGCTGGCCGGGGCCCCCAAGGCGCGCCTGTCCGACGAAATTATTGACGAAATTGTACGCGCGGCCGCCGAGCTGTCGTCGCGCGGTCTGGGCGCGCTGATCGTGGTGGAACAGCAGGCGCCGCTCGACCGCTACATCCACGACGGCATCGCGGTGGACGCCGAGCTGTCGTGGCAAATCCTGCTGGCGATGTTCATCCCCGAGCACGCCAGCCCGACCCACGACGGCGCGGTGGTGGTCAAGAAGGGGCGCATCGCCGCGGCCGCCTGCTTCCTGCCGCTGGCCGGCGGGGCGGGCATCCCCGGCACCCTGGGCTCGCGGCACCGCGCGGCGCTGGGTCTGGCCGACGAAACCGACGCGGTGGTGGTGGTGGTGAGCGAAGAGACCGCGACCTGTTCGCTGGCGCACATGGGGCAGCTGGATTTGGGCCTGTCGCCTGCCGATTTGCGCGAGCGGCTGCGCGTGCTCGTCGGTAGCGCCGGCCACAGCGAAGCCTGGCGCGACCAGAGCTGGCGCCGGCGGATTCACTTCCATGCGAGCGCCGAGGCCGTGCCGCTGCGGCCGCCGGCCGCCCATGTGCCCATGCCGCAAGACGACGGCGACGAGGAACAACCCGTGCGGCCGCCCGCGCCGATGCTGGCGCTGGCCGAGGACGACGACTTGAGCCTGGAAGTCGACGGTCTGGGCGAAGAGGACGAACCTTACGCGCAAGAGAGCGGCGACGACTCGTAGCCGCGTGCGCCAGGCAACCACAAGGCCGATATGCGGAACTTGCTGCAACCTTTGGTGGATCTACTCACCTTCGAGCCCGGCCTCAAGCTGTTGGCCCTGTGCTTGGCCGTGCTCGTGCAGCTGGCGGTCGAGCGCGAAAGCGGCGACGCCGAGCGCATCCTTTTCGGTCAGCCGGTGGTGGTGCGCGGCTGTCCGGCCGGCGCCCGCTGCAGCGTCGAGCCCAACGAGGTCAATGTGCGCGTCCAGGGCAGCGCGCGTCTCTTGCGCACCCTGGCGGCGGAACCGCCCGACAACCTGGTGATTGCCGACCTGGAGCCCGTGCTCGGCAACCGCGACGGTTTCGTCCACTACACCACCGGACCGCTGCCCGGCGTCACCCTGACCGTCATCCCCACCGTTGCAAAGTTCCACGTGGTGTACGACGCTCCCCCGGCCAAAGCGGAGCCCGCCAAGCCCGGGCCGGCGCCCTGAGCCCCGCCCGGCGCAACCGCGCAAGGTCCCCTTTCTTCCCCGCAGACTCCAGGCAAAAATGGCGTTGATCGTTCAGAAATACGGTGGGTCGTCGATGGGCTCGATCGAGCGCATCCAGCACGTGGCCCGCCGGGTCGCCCGCACCCAGGCCGCGGGCAACAAGGTGGTGGTGGTGGTGTCGGCCATGGCCGGCGAGACCGACCGCCTGCTGAGTCTGGCCAGCAAGATCTCGGGCAAGCCGCGCGACCGCGAGATCGACGTGCTGCTGGCGACTGGCGAGCAGGTGTCGATCGCCCTGCTTGCGCTGGCCCTGGGCGAAATTGGTGTTGAGGCGCGCAGCCTTTTGGGCCACCAGGTCAAGATCGTCACCGACAACGTCCACGGCTCGGCGCGCATCCACACCATCGACGCGGCACCGGTGCACGAGTGCCTGGACCGCGGCGAAGTGGTGGTGGTCGCCGGCTTCCAAGGCGTGGACCACGAGGGCAACATCACCACCCTGGGCCGCGGCGGCTCCGACCTGTCGGCAGTGGCGATGGCGGCGGCGGTCAAGGCCGATGCTTGCGAGATCTATAGCGATGTCGACGGCATCTACACCACCGACCCCAACCTGTATGCCAAGGCGCGCAAGATCGACCGCATCTCCAGCGAAGAGATGTTGGAACTGGCCAGCCTGGGCGCCAAGGTGTTGCAGGCGCGCAGCGTGGAGTTCGCCCTGAAGTACGGCGTGCCGATCTGCTGCAAATCCACATTCGACGACGGCGAGGGCAGCTGGGTCATGCCCGATCTGCCGGGAGGAAGTATGGCTTCGCTGGAAGGTGCCGTAGTGACTGGAATTGCTGCCGATCGCCAAGCGGCGCGCATCTCGGTAACGCGCATCCCCGATCGCGCCGGCGCCGCCGCGGAGCTGTTCGAGCCGCTGGCGCGCGAGGCCATCAACGTCGATGTCATCGTGCAGACCGCGCCGCAAGACGGCCACTGCGACCTGTCGTTCACCGTGCCCAAGGCCGCGGCCAAGCAGGCGCAGGATCTGCTCGAAAGCCTGCGCGGCGAGCTGGGTTTTGCCGAGGTGCGCGTCGACTCCAGCGTGGCCAAGGTGTCGATCGTGGGCGCCGGCATGCGCAGCCAACCCGGCGTGGCGCTCCGCTGTTTCCGCGCGCTGGGCCAGGCCGGCGTCAACCTGCAGCTCATCTCGACCTCCGAGATCAAGATCTCGGTGGTGGTGGACGAGCGGTTTGCCGAGACGGCGGTGCGGGTTCTGCACGACGCCTTCGAACTCGACAAGCCGCAGAGCGAGCGCAAGGGCCTGCACGACGGATAGGCACCCTTCCGGATTCGCGCATGGACGGCTGGACAGACCCGTTCGGCAACTGGCGAGAAACAGGCAGGGACTCCGCTGCGGGCACAGCGAATTGCCCAGGTCTCCGATCGGAATTGGACGGACTTGGTGCGACCCCTGGCTTGCCTAGCCCGGCCAGCGATCGCGGCCCGGCCAGGCGGCGAAGGGCGTCAAATCCTTGGGCTTGATCGACACGTACACCCCGCGGGCCAGCAGCACCGGTTGGTCGGCGGCGGTCACGGTGGCGGCCAGGTACAGGCTGCGGCCGTCGCTCCCGACCAGCTCGGCGCGGAGGTCCAGCGGCCGGTCGGACGGCGCCGGTGCCAGGAACTGGCTGTGAATCTGAGCCCCTGGAGCGATATGCCCTTCGCACCAGCAGGCCCAGCCCATGGCTTCGTCGCACAGCGCCGCCAGCAGTCCGCCGTGGACGTGACCCGGCAACCCCTCGGCCGCCGGGCCGAATTGCAGCTGACCCTCTACCCTGCGCTCGGCCGAGCGCCAGTGCCAGTCGAGCTGCACGTCGCTGAGCCGCAGGTGTCGGCTGGCGCCCAGCGCTGCATCCTCCGCCAGGGGCCCGACCCCGGCCTCGACCCGCGCGGACAGGTCGGGCGGCTGCCAACCGGGCGCTGCCATCTCGAAGCCCTGGAAGACGAACGCCGGGGCCACCGTGCAGCTGACCAGCGTCCAAGCGCCCAGCGGCGCCGCCGCCTGCCAATGTCCAGGTGGGATGACCAGTTGCGGCACCTGCCCGCGCAGGGGATCGCCGCCCAGGCGCAGGGTCTGCGGCGGGCCCTCGCCGTCCCAGGTCTGCAGCTGCAGCGGGTCGCCGGCATGGAAGTGCCAGATCTCCGTGGCATCCACCCGGTGCCAGTGCGACCGCTCGCCGCGCTGCAGCAGGTAGTAGATGGCGGTGGCGTGACCGCGCTGGCCCGGCTCGGCCGCGGCGCGCCAGGTTTCGCGGTACCAGCCGCCTTCGGGATGCGGCTGCAGCCCGAGTTGTGAAATAATCTCAGTCGCTTGTCTGTTGAGTGTCTGAGCCATGCCGGCCCCCCGCGGTCGCCCCGCTGCCGCCATTGCACCGCGAGCGCGCAGCCCCTTGCAAGTCTCCGCAGAAACGGGCATCCCTTGCGAGAGCTGCGCCCGCTACCCGGCGCCTGGAGCACCGTGCCGCACCCCGACCCCTTGCTGGAAATTCAGCGCATTCCCGCCATGCCGTGCGGTCTCTACCGCACCGGAAGGGCGCTGACCGGTGCCGAAGACGACGTGCCGGCCGATACCTTGGTGCATCTGCACGATCACCGCCCCGAGGAGTGGCCCACCGTGCACCTGCCGGTCGATCAACAAGGCATCCACTGGCAGTTCGACGACACGGGCTGCCAGGCGCTCGATCCGGCCTTCTTGCTCGATTTGCTGCCGCTGGCCCCCGAAGGCTGGTACGTCCTGCGCCAGCCGCTCGCCACCGGCGGCGAAGCCGACGCGACGTTGCCGGCCCGTTCGCTGGTGCTGCTGGGCTACAACCGCCAGGCCCATTGCATCCTGTTCCCCGCGCAATTCGGTCTGCGCGAAGTTCGCTTTGCCGAGCGGGGGTTTCGCTTCGAGGACCTGGCCGTTCTCGAGGCGCTGGAGCCGGTCAACTTCGACGTGCCCGACGCCGACACCGGGCGCATCGTCCACTGAACGCCGCCACTCGATCAGCGCGGTCCGGCGTCGGCTGGTCAGACCGTCGACCCGCCCTTGTGCGTCGCAAAGCAGTGCCATGTGGAACGGGCCGCGTCACGAGTATGCAAAACCACGAAGTGCCGCCCGCAAAGGTTGCGCAACCTGCGCAGTCACGCTAAGAAGGCGGGTGGGTCGTTGCGACGCGGGTTGCTCGCGGAGGCGGTCCCAGCCGTCCCAGCCCGCCCTGCCCGGAGGAGCCCGTGAGGTTTACCTGCCCTAGCTGTGCAAAATCATACCGCTTGCCGCCAGAACGTCTGGGGCCGGCGGGGCGGGCCCAGATCAGCTGCCCCAATTGCAAGGCCGTGGTGCTGGTCAAGACCGGGCAGGACGAGAACTTGATCTGCCAACTGCTCGGCCCCGGCGCCGGCAGTGACGGTGCAGCACCCACGGCAGCCGGCAGTCCGGCGCGCACCAGCGGCGCGGTTGCGGCCGCGGTCCCGCCGACCTGGTTCGTGGTCATCGATCGCGAGAAGGTGGGCCCGCTCAACCCGGCGCAGATCGCCGAGAAACTCGCCTCGGGCGCTCTGACCATCCACAATCTGGCCTGGCAAAAAGGCATGGCCGGCTGGACCAAGATCGAAGAACTGCCGGACTTGCTGAAGGAACTGGCCAGGACCGGCCAAGTCGCACAGGCGCGCCAATCCGGCGGTATCGCCCCGCAGCCCGTTGCTGCGCAGCCTGTGGCCGCCCAGCCTGTGGCCGCCCAGCCCGCGGCGCCTCAGCCGGCGGCGCGACCCACCCAGCCCGCACCGGCCCCCAGTGCGCCGCACCCAGCCCACACCAGTCCGCCCGCGGCCGCCAAGTCCAGCCCGCAGCCTGTCGCTGCGCGCACTTCGCAGTCGGTCCCGCAGCCGCGCCCGGTGGCGCCGCGCCCGCCGATGCCTCTGCCCAGCGCGGCCGGCAACGACGACGACGGCGGCGGCCCGACCCTGGAAGCCGCCATTCCGCTGCCCGCACCCCGCGCCGAGCCCAAGGCCCCGGCCAAGCCGCCGGCCCCGGCCCCGCTGCCGAGTGCGCCCAACAAGGCCCCGTCGACCAACAAGGGGCACCACGACGCCCACGGCGACGACTTCTTTGGCAAGCACCACGATCTGGGCGAGGTCGACTTTTCGCTGCCCGACCCCAACAAGCACAAGCCAACCAAAGAGGAATATCAGAATCTTATCCAAGAATTCAGCGTGATGTTCCGCCTGGACAAGCGCACCAAGCGGCAAAAGGTGCTCATCGCCGTAGTGTTGGCGTCGCTGCTGCTGGGTGCGATCAGCTTTGGCGTGGTCCTGGCGGTCGGCGCCAACAAGAAGAAGCAGCTCATCCGCGACAGCAAGGAAATCCTGGCCTTGTTCGACCTGGGCTACAAGCAGGCGGTGACGCCGGCGGTCTCGGGCGACAACGGTGACGCGGCGACGGCCGATCCCAAGGCGGCGGGTGCAACGGGTCCTGCGGGCGCCGTGGCTGCGGCCAAGAAAGCCGAGCCGGCCAAGGTGTCGATGA
>JACRCU010000118.1 GCA_016218865.1 Deltaproteobacteria bacterium
CAAGCCGGTCTGAGCTATTTCGCCCTGTTGCGCGATCTGGTGCGGCTGGGCGAGGCCGATTTTGCGGTGCGGCTGGCCGTGCTGACCGAGCTGGCCGGCTCCGATCGCACCCGCTGGGAACCCGAGGCCATCGCTCGCCATTTTGCCTGGCTGACCTCCGAGGCGCGCTCGGCCGTGCTGCGCAGCCTGCGCAAGGGCGGCTGGCTGGAGCTCATCGAAGGGTCGGTGCGCCTGACCGATCGCGGCGAGGCCCTGTACGCGGTGATCTCGCGCGTGCTCGGCATCCAACCGCAAGAAGGCGATCTGGCGCTGGGCGTGCTGAATGTCGAGCTGTCGCGCGATCTTGGCCACGAGCAGGGCCACGCGCTGCGCCACCTGCACCACAACCTGCGCCGCATCGTCGACATTGCCGAAGAGGCGGTGGGTTCGCACTCGGAAGTCCGCGTGCTGGAAGCGCAAGATCGCATCGAGCGCAACCTGGCCTGGGCGCGGCGGGCGCGGTCCGCCATCGAGAGCCTGGATCTGAGCGACGGCGGCAGCTACCGCGTGGCGCAGTCGGTGGGCCAGTCGCTGTCGGAATTGCACCAGTGGCAAGCGGTGTTGCAGCGCGCCGTGGGCGACCTGCAGGCCAAGCGCATCCAGCTGGGGCGCACCGGGCTGTCGCTGACGGACGTCACCTCGTTCCTGATGCGCTGCGACCTGGAGCAGCTGGCCGACTTTGGCCGGCCGCTGGTGTCGATGCCGGTCACGCCGCAATTCCTGATTCTGGACAACGTGCTCAGCGAGGCCGAGTACGAGTTCGTGCAGGCGCCCGACCGCAGCGAGCTGCCGATGGCGGTGGGCTGGTCGCTGGGCGACCCCGAGCAGGCGCCGCCGGGCCAGCCCGACATTCCCGAATTCACCGCGCTCGACGCCTTCGTCAGCGACATCAAGGCCCTGGCGCAAAAGGGCGGCGCGCAAAAGCTGTCGGCGTTCGTGCCGCGGCGCAGCTGGGCCGAGAGTGCCTACCGGCTGAGCCTGCTGGCCCTGGGCGAGTCGGTGGGGCCGGTCAACACCGCTGGCGACGCCGAACCGGGCGACGGCGACCACGTGGTATTGGACTTGCAGGCCTTGCGCGGCTCGCCGTTCGAGGTGCTGGTGCCGGGCGACGGCAGCGAAAAGGACCGCATCTTCTCGGACACCGCTGGGGAAATCTCGCGCGGGGTGGTGCGTTTGCGTTAGCCCCGGGATGGGCGCGGGCCGCCAAGACGAGGCGCCCAGCGGGTTCCCTCGCCCGACCCAAGCTGTGCCGGCCGGCGACCGCCACGTGAGTGTGACACGATCGCCCGATACAGGCTTGAACCGCCGCGGGGTTGAGCGTAATTTTTTGGCCCCGCCGGGCACCCCGCTCGCCGGTAGCGAATCAGGTTCGCGGTGGAGAATTCGAATGGATCTGTCGACGACGTGGCTGGGCCTGCCCCTGAAGAATCCTTTGATCGCGGGCGCCTCGCCGCTTGCCGACGACCTGGGCATGGTTCGCCAGCTGGAAGATGCCGGCGCCGCGGCGATCGTGCTGCGCTCGCTGTTCGAGGAGCAGATCGAGCGGGACACCGCCGGCTACTTCGACACGGTGGTGGCGCACCACGAGTCGACCGCCGAGGCCGCGCACTTCCTGCCGCAGAGCAGTGAGTACCTGCTGGGGCCCGAGAAGTATCTAGCTCACTTGGAGAAAGTGAAGAAGGCCGTGTCGATTCCGGTGGTGGCGTCGCTCAACGGCATCACGCCCACCGGCTGGCTGTCGTATGCCAACCTGATGGCCGAAGCCGGCGCCGATGCTCTGGAATTGAACCTGTACCACGTGGCGACCGATGCCCGCCACAGCGGCGCCGAGCTGGAGCAGCAGCTGGTCGAGACCGTCCACAAGGTCACCAGCGGCCTCAGGATTCCGGTGGCGGTCAAGCTGTCGCCGTACTACTCGTCGCTGTCGCACCTGTCGGTGGCGCTGGGCCACGCCGGGGCGCGCGGCGCGGTGCTGTTCAACCGCTTCTACCAGCCCGACATCGACATCGAGAACCTAGACGTGCTGCAGACCCTCAAGCTGTCGGACAGTTCCGAGCTGCTGCTGCGACTGCGCTGGCTGGCGATCCTCTACGGCCGCACCCAGCTCGACCTGAGCTGCTCGGGCGGCGTCCACAGCGAAGTCGACGTGATCAAGGCGCTGATGGCCGGCGCGCGGACCGTGCAGATGGTGTCCGAGCTGCTGCACTGCGGCCCGCAGCGGGTCACCGAGGTCCTGGCGGGTGTGGAGCAGTGGCTCACCGAGCACGAGTACGAGTCGCTGAGCCAGTGCATCGGCACCATGAGCCTGTGGCGCTGCCCGAACCCGGCCGCCTTCGAGCGCGGCAACTACATGCGCATCCTGCAGCGAGCCCGCTACACGTGACCGGTCCCGCCCTGCCTGGACACGAATCTGGCTCGGACGACGGCGCTTTGCCCGAGGCGCCGCGTCCGGTCGAGTCCGCCGAGCTCGAGCCGGCGGCGCCGCCTATTGCCCAAAGCGAGCTG
>JACRCU010000123.1 GCA_016218865.1 Deltaproteobacteria bacterium
CTGAACGAGATCGGGCAGGTGCGCCTCAGCCTGGCGCAGCCGCTGTATCTGGACGCCTACGCCGACTGCCGGGGCACGGGCAGCTTTGTGCTAGTGGACCCGCTGACCAACGCCACGGTGGCGGCGGGCATGGTCGACCGGCAAGAGGTGACGCACGGGCGCCCGCCGGCTGGGGTGGTGCTGTTGGGGCGCGCCGAGCGGGAATTGGTCCACGGGCATCGGGCGTTGGCGGTGGCGCTGACGGGCCCGGCCGAGCGCACGGCGGCGGTCCTGGGCGAGCTGGAGCGGCGGCTGCTGCAGCGCGGAATCCAGGCGCTGCGGGTGGATGCGGCCTTCGTGGCGCCCTTGGAGGCGGTCACGGCTGCGGCGATGCCGCAGGTGGCTGTCTCGCTGATCGAGCGCTTGATCGAGGCTGGCCACGTCGTATTGAGCGATCTGCACGGCGTGGCCGAGCCCGGGCGCTTGGCGCCTGCCGACCTGCTGCGGGTGCACTTGGGCGATCAGGGCGACGCGGAACTCTGCGTGGAGATAGGTGATCTGTCGAATTCGGCGCTGGCCACGCGGGTCCTGACTTGGCTCGGCGACGGCGGCCACCTGGCCGGCAACCTGGTGCAGGGGCGCGGCGCGGGTATCTAGATCGACCCTGGTCCGCGGCGGCCCTGAATCGCGCGGCGGGTGCTTGCGTTGCACTGCATTGCGTGCCAATTGCCCTGTGTGCGGGGCGCCCACGGCGCGCCAACCTGCAGCCAGAGGCCATGTCGCACCACCACCAACAATCCCTTTCCGAGCGGTGGATTCGCCGCTATGCCACTTTTGCCAGCCGCCGGCCGTTCGTGGTGCTGGCGTTGCTGCTCAGCGTGGTGGCCCTGTGTGGCTGGTACGGTTCGGGCATTGCGATTCGCTCGAACCTGGCGGATCTGTTCCCGGACTCCACGCCCGCCGTCCAAGTGGCCAAGCAGGCGCAAGACACGCTGAAGTCGTCGGCCCAGCTGACGGTGATGTTCGGCAGCCCCGACCGCGCCCAGAACCGGGCGCTGGCGCAGAAGGTCTGCGACGCCGTAGAGAAGTGGCCGGACGTGGCCGCCGTGGACTGCCGCCGCGACATCGAGTTTTTCCGCAAGAATGCCGCGCTGTTCCTTAGCGTCGCCGAGCTGGAGGACATCGACGCCAAGGTGCAGAAGGCGGTCACCAAGGCCACCGCCAAGCAGCTGGTCGACGATGCGCTGACCGAGGGCTTGGATGAGCCGGCCGCCGCTACCCCGTCCGCCGCGGCGACGCCGACCGCCGTGGCCCTGGGTGCGTCGCCCACTGGGGTCGACCCCGCCGAGGCCGCCAGCCCCAGCGACCGCTTCTCGCTGCCGACCGACGACGACCTGAAAAAGCGCTTTGCTGCCGACGACATCCGCGAGTGGGACGAGAATGGCGACGGCTCGGTGCTGGGCATCCGCATCTTCCCGACCATCCCGCCGGGCCAGATGGATCGCTCGGCCGAGTTCGTCGCCAAGCTGCGCGCGACCATCGATGCGCTGCACCCGCAGCAGTACCACCCCGATATGTTGTTTGCATTCTCGGGCGATTACGCCGAGATGACCGAGGAGGTCGACTCGATCCGCTCGGGCCTACTCATCACATCGGGTATCGCGCTGGCGGTCATCGCCCTCATCCAGGTCGTTTACTTCCGCCGGCTGCGCGCGCTGCTGCTGATGTCGATCCCGCTGGTGGCCGGCTCGGCGGTGACACTGGCCTTTGCCCGCTTCAGCCTGGGCTACCTCAACGTCATCACCGCCTTCATCTTTTCGATGCTGTTCGGCATGGGCAACGACTTCAACGTCTACACCCTGAGCCGCTACCTGGAAGAGCGGTCGCTGGGCAAGTCGCCCGAAGAAGCCGTGGTCGAGACGACCTCGACGCTGATCCGCGCCTTGCACCAAGCGGCGCTGACCACTTCGGTGGCGTTCTTTGCCCTGATTGTGCTGGACTTCCGCGGATTTTCGCAGTTCGGTCTGATCGCTGGCGTGGGCGTGGAGATCGCCCTGTTCGCCACGCTGTTGCTGTTCCCGCCGATGACGATGGCGATCAACCGCTTCTGGCCGGACCGGGCGGTGTCGAAGGACCAGGCCGCGGGCGCCAAGTGGATGGGCTGGTTCACGCAACCGCGCATCGCCAAAGTGTTCCTGGTGGGTATGGCCGTGGTCACGGTGGCGTCGTTCATCTCGGCGCGCCAGTACGACTTCGAGACGGACTTTCGCAAGCTGCGCACCGAGCCCAAGGCCGCCAAGCAAGACGGCGACAAGAGCGCGCCCAGCGCCAAGACCCGCGAGGTCGAGATCAAGTACCGCTCGGTGGCTTCGGGCCGCTCGGGCTCGCCGATCGTCATCGTCGCCGACAACCTGGACGACGCCGGCGTGATCCACCGCTACCTGGAAGAGCACCGCAAGCAGCTGACGCGCCTGCGTTATTTCGTGTCGATCCACAGCTTCGTGCCGGACGATCAGGACAAGAAGGTGCCGATCATCGCCCGCATCCGCGATCGCCTCAGCGCCAAGCTGGACGCCATGGAGGGCAAAGACCACGCCGACGCCAAGCGCGCCCTGGACCTGCTGCAGGCCAAGCCCTACACCGCCGAGCAACTGCCCGATTTCGTGCGCAAGCGCTTCTTGGACAAGAACGATCACCTGGGACGCTATCTGCTGCTGTACGCCAACGGCAACCTGGCCGAGGCCAAGTCGATCCGCGAAGTCACGAGTCAAGTCGGCACCTTCCACGTGGGCAGCAAGACCTACCGCTCGACCGCCAGCTACTTCATCCTGGCCGAGGCCGACGACATCGTGCGCCAAGAAGGGCCGATCGCGGTGATCCTGGCGGCGATCGCCGTGCTGGTGGTCATCATGTGGCACTTCAAGAACATTACGCTGTGCCTCTACTCCTTCGTGCCGCTGACCGTGTCGTTCATCGTGTTCCTGGCGCTGGCGCGCAGCTTGGACCTGAGCCTGAACCTGTTCTCGGTCACCACCTTGCCGGGCATCCTGGGCATTGGCATCGACGGGACCACCCACATCCTCCACCGCTGGTACGAAGAGGGCGAGACGGCCAATGTGCGCGTCATCGTTCAGCAAGTGGGCGGCGCTGCCTGGATCGCGCTGGTGACGACCACCGTGGGCTTCGCCGCGCTGGTGTTCCAGGACAACCGCGGCATGCAGAGCATCGGCTGGATGGCGACGCTGGGCTTGTTCAGCGTGTGTTTGTTGGCCAATATCCTGGCCGGGGCCATGCTCGCGGTGATTCCGCCGCGCCGCAAAGCGGCCAAAGCCCCGCCGGAGCCCGCGTGAAATCCCGCCAAAGTGCCCTTGCTATCGCTACTTGCCTGCTGCTGGTGCCCACCTCCGCGGCTTTTGCCAGGGCGCCGCGGGCCCCCTCGCGGCACGACGGTGCGCCCAGCTTGGACGCCCGCGACGAGACGGTGCTGATCGGCGCCGCAGCCGCGGCCGGCGAGCCCAAAACCCTGGATCAGCAAGGTACTTGGCAGGTGCAGCAGCGCCAGGTCGAGCGCAGCGCCGGCAGCGAGTCCACAGCGTGGTGGCTGGCGGGGGCGCCCGACGCCCGCATGCAGGATGGCTTTGTCCGCGCGCGGTTGCCGGTGGCCGGCGGCGCCACGGCGCTGATGCTGCGCGCCCATGCCGAGCGCAGGCAAGACGGCAAAAGCGTGCTCGCGGCGCTGTCGGGCTATGGCGTCACCTTCGACAAAGGTCGCGTCGACGTGCGGCGTTACGACGGTCCGGCGGCCAAGGCTTTGCTGGCCGGCGTGGCCCTGGGCGACACCAGCGACGAAGTAGAGATCACCGCCTGGATGGTCGGCCCGCACCTCCACGTCGAGGTGATGAACGGCAAGACGTTCGACGTGCTGGCGACGCTCAGCGTGTCCGACGCGACCTATCCCGAGGGCAGCTGTGGCCTGCGCCTGGGCGGCAAGCACGCCGGCAAGCTGACCTGGCTGTCGCTGCGCCCGGCCGGTCGGCCGCTGCCGCCGCGCCCTGGGGCCCTGGGGCCGCAGCGGTACCTGCAAGTGGCGCTGAAAGAGGCCGACCGCTGTGGGCCGCTGCCGGCGTGCAAGGTGGTGGACAAGAACGGCGACGCGGCGATCCTGCAGGTCGACGCCGCGGGCTTCGAGGCGCTGAAGCGGCAATTGCCCAGCTACTCCGAGCTGTTCCTTGACGAGCCGCGCGGGCTGGTCGACCCCAGCTTTCGCACGGCTTCGCGCCAGCCGCCGGTGGCGACCGAGACGGGCTTCGCCCTGGACCGCAGCTACAAAGACGCGCCGATGGTCGAGGCGCTGTTGCGCGGCTACGCCCAGCGCTACCCCAAGCTGGCGCAGCTGGTGCAGGTCGGGCAGTCGACCCAGGGCCGGCCGCAGCTGGCGCTGCGCATCCACGCCGGCACGCAACCGGCCGAGAGCGTTCCACAAATCCTCATCAACGGCGCCCACCACGGCGTGGAGTTGGCGGCCCTGGAAGCGGCGCTCGACGCCTGCGGCCAGCTGGTCGAGGGCTACGGCCGCGATCCGCAAGTCACGGTGTGGGCGGAACAAACCACCATCTGGTGCGTGCCGCTGGTCAATCCGGACGGCAACTACGCGTACCTGCACGTGTCGCGCCACGGCGGGCGCAAGAACGGCCGCGACACCGACGGCAACGGCCGGGTCGACCCCAGCGACGGCGTGGACCTGAACCGCAACTACCCGTTTCGCTGGCACTCTTTGGGCGAGGTGGCCAGCAACGGCGACCCGCGGCGGGCCTGGTACCGCGGACCGCGCGCCGCCAGCGAGCCCGAGACCCAGGGCATGATGCAGCTGAACGACGCCGAGCACTTCGTCGCCTCGGTGTCGTACCACACCCAGGCCAACGCGATCCTGGTGCCGTACACGATTCCAGAGGCGCCGGACCCAGAGCCCAACGAGGCCTGGGACATCGCCAAGCTCATGGCCGAGCGGGCTGGCCGGCAGATCAGCGGCAAGCCCCTGCAGGTGCGGCGGCGGCTGTACGCGGTCGACGGCGTGGACCAGGACTGGCACCGCGCCGCCCACGGCACTACGGCGTTCCTGGTCGAAATGACCAAGACGAATCCGGGCTTGGAGGCCCTGCGCAAGATGGTGGCCGCCACCCGCGGCACCTGGCAGGCGCTCCTGGACCGGGTGGTGGCCGGTCCGGCGGTGCGCGGGCGCTTGCTCGACGCCCAGGGGCAGCCGGTGGTGGCGGAAGTGCGCGTCAAGCAGGTGAAACTGCGCGATGGCGAGCGCTGGACTTCGCGCTGCCGCGATGGCCGCTTTGACCGGCTGCTGCCCGGACCGGGGCAGTACACCCTGGAAGTGGTCGATCCGCAAGGCAAGATCGTCGCCAGCCGCGCCATCGACGTCGGCGCGTCCGGCACGCCCGCGGCGGTGGTGCAGGTGGAGTGGACCGTGCCGACGGCTGCTGCCAAAAACTCGTGCAGCCGCCCCGACTTGTGCGCCGTCGACAGCTGGTGCGAGGGCCAGGCCGGTCGCTGCGTGGCGGTGGGCCCTGGACGCTGGTGCCGCATCGACGGTCAGTGCGTGGAGCGCGGGCAGAAAAGCACCGCCGGCGTCTGCAGCCCCGAGCGCGATCCCTGGGGTTGGTCGCAGGGCTGAACCCTGCAAGGTTACGTGGGTTTGGGCGTCCCCACGATCATCGTACACCGCCCCCGCATCGCCAGGTCGCGCCGCTCGGTCGCCATACCCAAGTCCTGCGCCAGCTCGGCCAGGTGCCGCAGCCACGGCTTGTAGGGCATGCCGTTGTCCGAGCAGCAGGGCACGATGGCAAACGGAATGCCGTGTTGCGCGGCGTACTCCACGATGATGCGGGTGGCGCCGTCGGCGTGCAGGCCGACGATCAGGTCGCACTGGCACGGCTCGCTGAGCTCCAGCAACTGCTCGCGGTAGTCCAGGTTCGGCAGGTGCTTCCAGCGCACGTCGAAGGTGGTGCACTGCCGCCCGCGCGCCACCAGCGCCTGGTTCAGCTTGCCCATACCGCCGGCCACGTCCCAGATGCGCGGGGCGGCAAAGCGCTGGGTCAAGAAGTCGGCAAAGAGGTCGAAGCGGGCGTGGTCGGCCATGGGCCTCGGCTAGTCGTCGTCGTCGGCGCCGGGGATGGTATACCGCGCCGTGGGGATGGCCTTTAAGCGCGCCAACGGAATACGTTTGCCGGTGCGCTCGCAAATGCCGTAGGTGCCCGCGTCCATGCGCGCCAAGGCTGCCTCGATCTCGGTCAGTTCCTTGCGACCGCTGTCGTCCAGAGCCTGCATCACTTCTTCGCCGTCCACCTCGTTGGCGTGATCCTCGAAGTCTTGGGCGCGCGGGCCGTCGCTACGGCGCAGGGCGACCTCCAACTCGGCAATACGGTGCTGCAGAAAAGCCAAACGTGCTTCTAGCGCAGTGCGGATCTCTTGGTACTGGGACATGGCGCGTTCCTTGTCGCGGCCGGGCGCAGCCGCGCGGGTGGGCGGGCGCCAACTGGCCTGCAGGGAATCTAGCACGGGTGCCGCGGGGTCGGGTCGCGGTGGTGGCCCTGCGGGTCATAGAGTGGTCACGCACACCGCTGCAGGGTGCGGGCCCAATTGGCCTTGAGCGCGGCCGTCGCCTCGGCAGGCCCAGGCTCGAACACGGCCTGCATCTTCCAGGCTTCGCGCGCAGCGTCCAAGTTGGCGAACCAGCCCACGCCCACGCCGGCCAGGATCGCCGCACCCAGGGCCGTGGTCTCGACCACTTCGGGCCGGACCACGCGGCACTGCAGCAGGTCCGCCTGAATCTGCATCATCAGGTCGTTCTGGCTGGCGCCGCCGTCCACGCGCAGCTCGCTCAGGCGCCGGCCCAGGTCCTTCTCCATGGCATCCAGCAAGTCCGCGCACGACAGGGCAATTCCCTCCAGGGTGGCGCGCGCGAGGTGGGCCTTGGTGGCGCCCCGCGTCAGGCCAGCGATCATGCCGCGTGCCTGCGGGTTCCAGTGCGGCGCGCCCAGGCCGACCAGCGCCGGCACGAAGGTGACCCCCAGCGAGTCGGGCACCGAGCGGGCCAACCCCTCGATCTCGCTGGCCGAGCTGATGATCTGCAGGCCGTCGCGCAGCCACTGCACGGCCGCGCCGGCGATGAACACCGCGCCTTCCAGGGCGTAGTCGAACTGGTCGCCCACCTGCCAGGCTACGGTGGTCAGCAGGCCGTGGCGCGACGCGACCCGCTGGCCGCCCGTGTGCATGAGCAAGAAAGCGCCCGTGCCGTAAGTGCATTTGGCCATGCCGGGCTGGGTGCACAGCTGGCCGCACAGCGCCGCCTGCTGGTCGCCCGCCATGCCGGCCACCGGGATGCCATCGGGCAGGCCCGGCACGCCGCGGGTGTGGCCGTAGACCTCGGCCGACGACTTGACCTGCGGCAGCACCGCCTTGGGCACGCGCAGCAGGCCGCACAG
>JACRCU010000124.1 GCA_016218865.1 Deltaproteobacteria bacterium
ACCGGCACACCACAGAAACCCACGAAATGCATACTGTCTCGCGTGCCGGGTCGCCGCAGCGGCGGCGGCAGTGTGGAATTTCACCCAGTTGCCCTGTCCGCCGCTGTCGCAGCCTGACGGCGCGCAGCGCCGGGCCGCCCAACTTGACACCATCGCCGGCCAAAGCCCACGCTAGCCAAGCCACCCAGGCCGCACCAGGCAGCGCCCGCATGTCCGTCAACCGCCGCAAAGCCGCGTCCGCCCACGGCCCCGCGCCGCACCCAGCCACCCTGCCTCCAACCGTTGTCGCGCTTCTCGCGGTCCTGACCTTCGCCGGATTCCCCGTCAACCCCGCACAAGCACAAGGCCAGCCAGCACCGAGCGTCGACCTGCCGGCCGCCCTGACCGCCGCGGACGCTGCGAGCGCTCGCTCGGACTGGCCTTCTAACCGAAACGCCTTTCGCCAAGCCTGCGACCTCGGCAGCCCGCGGGCATGCCTGACGCTGAGCATCCTGGAGTACCGCGGCCGCGGCGGGCCCGTCGACCGCGCCACCGCCGTCCAGCGCAGCGCCACCCACCGCCATGCGGTCGAAGCGGCGTGCCGAAACCGCGATGGCCCCGCCTGCGCGACTTTGGGTCTCCTTCGCGCTCAAGGGGTCGGCCTGCCCAAAGATCCCACCGCCGCCGTCCGCGACCTGCACCTCGCCTGCAGCCTTGGTGCGGCGGCTGGCTGCTCGGCATGGGGCGAATTCCTCGCGGCGGGCAAGGGCACTCCACGCGACGAACCCGCGGCGCTGGCCCTGTACGAGCGCGCCTGCCAGAACGGCATCCCCGACGCCTGCGCTTTGCGCGGAGCCGAACTGGTCCACGGGGTCGACTTGTCCGGCGATGCCACCGCCGCGCACCAGTGGTTTGGGCTCGGCTGTGCGCGCGGGTCACGGGTGGGATGCCACAACATGGCAGCCTTGCTGCTGAAAGGAGCTGGCTGTCGTGTCGACCCCGCTGCGGCCGCCGGGCACTTGCGAACCGCGTGCAACGGCGGCTATGCGCCGAGCTGCACTGGCATGGCAGCCCAGGCCTGGTCCCTGGCCAAGCCCGACACGCGCTGCCCCGCCGAAGCCGTGCCGTGGCTGGCCCAGGGTTGCGCCGTTGGCGACCCCGAAGGCTGCTATTGGCTGGGCCGTTGCCGCGAAAACCCCGTGGACGGGCAGCGCAATGTGGTCCTGGCGGCCCAAGCCTACCGCGAGGCCTGCGAGCGCGAGCACGGCCAAGGCTGCCGCAGACTCAGCCAACTGTACGCGAGCGGCGAGGTCGCGGCCTATGCCACGCCGCAAACCACGGAAGTCCACGAGCGGGCCTGCCGTGCCGGCGATGCGGGCGCGTGCCGCGAAGTCGGCCTGCCAGCCCCTGCCTCGGCAACAAGTGGTAGTACCTGGTCCGCACGGTCCGCCCTGTCCGTGGCGGTTCTCGCCTGGCTGGCGGCCCCGGTTCCCCACTTCGTGCTGGGCGCCGGCCACCCGATCGAGCTGGCTTGGCCGATCCGTCCGGTGGCGTACCGGGTTTTCGACCCATCGCCCGGGCAGCCCCTGCCTTTGCTGCTGCTCCTGCCCAGCATCGAGCCGCAGTACCGCGTGGGCCGCGGCTGGCGCCTCGCGGGCATCCTGCGCGCCCAAATCGCAAGAACCACTGCCAGCCAAGCTACTTGGGGCCTGGTGGCCGAGGCCGGCGCGCTGACCACCACCGGCGAAAGCTTCGGCGGCGTGATAGGGGCGGGCATCGAGTACGGTCTACACAGGTTGACGACGCAGCTCGTGGGCGGTCTGGGCATCCGGCTCACGCGCTTCGAGGATCGGCTCGAGGCCGCGCTCGTGCTCGACTTCCACGCGGGCGGGGTGGTCGCTGGCGGCCGCTGAGCGCCGGCAAACGCATGACCAAACCGCGACCAACACCACCTGCAACCCGTTGACACCGCAGGCCCCCGCGTCGCAACCTGCCCCCCGCGACCCGCGCACGATCCGGGACGCAGCCCCACCGCACCGGCGGCGCCGACCGCCACCCCAAACGAGGACCCCATGAGCGAGCCAACCCTGCGTTCCATCTACGATGTCGCCGCCGACCTGGGCCTGCAGCCGGGCGACCTCGAGCCCTACGGCAAGGTCATGGCCAAGCTCAGCCCCGCCATCCGCCAGCGCCCGCGCCACACCACCGAGCCCGCCAAGCTGGTGCTGATGACCGCCATCACCCCCACGCCGGCCGGCGAAGGCAAGACCACCACCACCATCGGCCTGGTCCAGGGCCTGCGCCGCCAGGGAATCCGCGCGGTTGCGGCCCTCCGCGAGCCCAGCCTGGGCCCCTGCTTCGGCGTCAAGGGCGGCGGCGCCGGCGCGGGCAAGTCGACCATCGAGCCTTCGCACCGCATCAACCTCCACTTCACCGGCGACCTGCACGCCATCACCTCGGCGCACAACCTGCTCGCCGCGATGATCGACAACCACCTGCAGCAGGGCAACGCGCTGAACATCGACCCGCGCCGGGTGGTGTGGCCGCGCGTCATGGACATGAACGACCGGGCGCTGCGCCAGGTCATGGTCGGCATGGGCGGCACGGCGCACGGCATTCCGCGCCAAGGCAGATTCGACATCACCGCCGCTTCCGAGGTCATGGCCATGCTCTGCCTGGCCGAAGACGCCGAGGACCTGCGCGCCCGCATCGACCGCACCCTGGTGGCGTGGACCCGCGACGGCCAGCCGGTGCTCGCCGGCCAACTCAATGCGTCGGGCGCGATGCTGGTGCTGCTCCGCGACGCCCTGCAGCCCAACCTGGTCCAGACCTACGAAGGCGCCCCTGCGGTGGTCCACGGCGGCCCGTTCGCCAACATCGCCCACGGCTGCAACTCCATCGTCGCCACCCGCACCGCCCTGCACCTGGGCGACATCGTCGTCACCGAGGCCGGCTTCGCCTTTGACCTGGGCGGCGAGAAGTTCCTGGACATCAAGATGCGCACCGCCGGCCTGCCGGTGCACGCGGTCGTCCTCGTCGCCACCACCCGCGCGCTCAAGATGCACGGCGGCACCGCCCTGGCCGACGTGGGCAGGGTCGACGTCGACGCCGTGATGCGCGGCATCGCCAATCTGGACGCGCACTTGGACAGCATCCAGAAGTACGGCATTCAGCCGGTGGTGGCCCTGAACCGCTTCCACACCGACGCCGACGAGGAGCTGCAGGCCGTGGTCGCCCACTGTGCCGCGCGCGGCGTGCAAGCGGCCGTGTCGTCGCACTTTGCCAACGGCGGCGCGGGCGCCGAGGAACTGGCGAAAATCGTGTGGAAAACCGTGCAAACCGCCAGCGGCCAGTACCAGCCGATGTACGCCGTGGACGACAGCATCGAGCAGAAGGTTGCCGCCATCGCCAAGAACATCTACGGCGCCGACGGCGTCGAGTGGGCGGCCGAGGCCAAGAAGGACCTGAAGCAACTCGAAAAGCTGGGCTACGGCAAGTTGCTCGTCTGCATGGCCAAGACCCAAGCGTCGCTGACCGACGACCCCAAGAAGGTCGGCCGCCCCACCGGCTGGAAGCTCAACGTCCGCGGCCTGGTGCTCAGCGCCGGCGCCGGCTTCGTCGTAGTCCTCACCGGCGACCTGATGCGCATGCCCGGCTTGCCCGCCAAGCCCGCTGCCGAGCGCATCAATCTGGTCGACGGCGAGATCGTGGGGCTCTCGTGATGCCCTGGACGCTGGTCGCCGCCATCCTGGGCGGCATCGCCGTAGCCACCGGTGCGTTTGGCGCCCACGGGCTGCAGAGCCGCTTGGACGCCCAACATCTGGACTGGTGGGACAAGGCGGTGCGCTACCAGTTCTGGCACGTGCTGGCGCTGCTCGCGGTCGAGCCCGCTTGGCGGTGGGCCACAGCCCAGGCCCGGCCTGAACTCGTCGTGTGGGCCAACCGCGCCGGCTGGGGCTTCTTCGTGGGCATCCTCTTGTTTTCGGGTAGTTTGCAGGTGATGGCCCTGACGGACTTCCGCAAGCTGGGCATGGTTACGCCGCTGGGCGGGCTGTCCTTCATCGCCGGCTGGGTGTGCCTCGCCCTGGCCGCCCGCCGCTGACCGCGCCGCAGGCGCCCGCCGCTATTTCGGCTTGTTGGAGCAGACGCCGGTGACCGCGTCGCACGAGTCGGTGGTGTTGACGTTGCCGTCGTCGCACTTCGCCGCGGTCTTGCAGGTAAAGACGCCGCTGGTGTCCACGCACTCGTCGCCCACGGTGCACAGGTCGTTGTCGGTGCAGGCGCCGGCGTGCAGCTCGTGGCGGCAAGCGGCGTTGGCGGTGTTGCAGAAGTCGTCGGTGCAGACATTGCCGTCGTCGCAGTAGTCCGTCTTGCACACATAGTCTGGCGGCACGCACACTTGCTTGACGCACACGCCGTCGCCGCAGTCCGCCGAGCTGGCGCACGAGCGGCCGCACAGCCCCTCGATGCACAGGCCGCCGTCGCCGCAGGGACCGCCGTTGTTGTTGCAGCTGCCGCTATACCAGCGCCGGGTGCCTTCGACGCAACCGCCAAGGCTGGCGGCAAGTACCGCAAGTACCAGCACTCCGGCGCGGATCCTGGCCAGGGTGCTGCGGGCAAGTCCAGGCGTGCGCGGGTAGGTGGTGGTCATGGGCGCCTTTTGCCGACGGTCGCCGCTGGCTAGCGGTGCCGGGCCTTGTCATCGGCCTTGCCGCCCAGGGCCGCCAGCCGCGTGCACTCGTCTACCGTGGCCACCGGGGCATAGCCGGTCGACAAGACCAGGCTGCAATCCGACAGACATTTGGCCGTGTCCCGCGAACGGCTGTTGCACGACTTCTGCCGCTCCAGGTCGGCCAGCAGTGCCAGCGACTGCAGCGACTTCTGCGCGTCGGCGCCGTACACCGATGTGGTGGGCACCTGCTTGTGCAGCGCAATGGCCGTCTTGAAGTCCTGACGCTTGAAGGCGTCTTCCGCCTGGGCGATGTCGGCGCCCGCGCGTTCCTCCAGCGAGACCTTGTTGAGGGCCTCGTTGGGCTCGGTGGCCAACACGTCGGTCTGATGGGCCTTTTGGAACCAGCTTTTGGCCTCGGACCACTGGCGGCGCAGCATCGCATCGCGGCCGCGGGCCATCGCGTCCTGGTACTGGGCGGCGTTGAGGGCCCTGGGATCGACCACCGCCTTGGCCTCGACTTTTTCGGTGGGATCGCTGTCGTCGGCCTTGCGCGCCGCGGCCCGACTCGGGCGATCCCCCGCAACCCGCTCTTCGTACGACTGTTTTTCGTCGAGCCGCGGCGCCACGAAGCGGAAGAAGGCAAAGCCGACCAGCACCACCAGCGCCATCAGCGCCACCAGGATCACCGCAATCGCCGCGAGTTGTGGCAAGAAGCTGCGCTGGGCCGGTGCATAGGCCGGCTCGGGCGGGTGCTCCATCGGCGCATAGGCCTGGTGGGCGCGCTGGCCGTACTGCGGCATCGAGGTCTGGCGCGACGGCGCCGCGAGCATCGGCTCGGGCTCGTCGTCCAGGTCCGGCTCTGGCATCCCCTCGATCTGGAACGAGAATGCCACCGTGCCAAAGCGCACGCGGTCGCCGTGCATCAGCTCGGCGTGGTCGATGCGGCGGTCGTTCACATAGGTGCCGTTGCTCGAACGCAGATCTTCCACCGCCACCCGGCCGGCGTCGTCCTGGGTGATCTTGGCGTGGATGCGCGACACCGACACGTCTTGCAGGACCACCGCGCAGTCTTTGCCGCGGCCGATCAGCACGGTGGGGTGCGACAGCTCGGTCAGTTCGCCGATGCTGCCGGGCATGGGGACCAGCCGCGCATAGATCGGCGTGGTCATCGGCCGCGAATAGGCGGCCCCTTCGATGTGCAAGAAGAAGTCGCCGATGCGCACTTGCGCCGAGCGCGGCAGCTCGGTCACGGTGTGGATGCGGCGGCCGTTGACCCACACGCCGTTGGCGGCCTTCAAGTCCTCGACGAAGCAGCGGCCATCTTGGGTGAAGACGCGGGCGTGGCGGCGCGAGACGTTGTCGGCAGCCAGCTGGATGTCGGCCTGCTGGCTGCGGCCGATGATGAACTCACCGTCTTCGAAGGTGTATTCGCCAACCAGGGCGCCGTTCTTGTCCTCGATGATTAGCGTGAACAACGGCGCCCCCTGCTAAACGCGACCCCGCCAGACCCGACTGTGGGTGCCTCTGTGCACCGCCAACACACCGGTCAAAACCCAGCACCAACCCGGCAACGGAGCCGCCGGTCGCGGCAGCACCCGCTTGCGACCCACCCAGCATCATTGAACTTTCGTTAGACCGAGCCTCCGTTGTGCGGGACCGCCAAGGTCCAGGATTCACGTACGAACGGCGGAGTCGATGCGTGGCCGCGGTCAGCTACCGATGCCCGGAACCACCTCGACCAAGGCTGCGTCGCCTTTCTGGGCGCGCTTGACCTCGCAAATCTGCGACAACACATGGTTGCCATTGACATCCTTGACGAAGACCGCCACGGCGTCAAGGCTGCGCAGCACGCGTGCGCGCGCCACGCTGTCCGCAAGGCCAGGGTGCTGTAGCTGCAGCGCGTGCATGGCGCGCAGCACGAAATCGTCGGCGTCGCGGGCCACGAACACACCCAGCCAGGTTGGCAGGGCGTCGGACGCCACGGCGAACACGTCGTGCAAGGCCAGGCCGACTGCGTCGCCGAAAAGCACCGCATCCGGCCGCAGCCGCAGGGCGACCTGCAGGGCCGTAACACCGCCTTCGCTGAGCAGAGCGGTGTCGATGCGCACGACCTGCTCGGCGGGCAGCCGCATGCGCTGACCGTCCTCGAACACAGCCAGACGCGCCCCGGCGGGGTACACCAAGCCGAGCGCGTTGAGGACCGTGCGCTTGCCGACGCCATTGGGGCCCACGATCGCGATACTGCGGCGCTCGCCCACCAAACGCGCCAGCACCTCGGCGGCATGGGCCGAAACCGTGCCGCGCGCCACCAG
>JACRCU010000125.1 GCA_016218865.1 Deltaproteobacteria bacterium
CACGCCACGTGCGGACCGGCGCCCTGGGCCACCAGACGGCCGCGGGCAAAGTCGAGCAGGGCCTGATCCTCTGCGTCGGCCGGGGCGAATTCCACGTGGCCACCCTCGGTAGCGCCGGGCAGGTGCCGCTCGCCGGTCCAAAACAGCTGGGCCTGCCCCAAGCCGGTGCCCGCCGCCACCACCGCGATGGTGCCCTGGCGCGGCACGCCGGTCTGCAGCACGTGCAGCGACGACTTGGGCAGGTGCAGCGCGCCCAGGGCCAGGGCCTCCAGGTCGTTCAACAGCGCCAAGTGGGGCACGCCCAGGGCGTGGGCCAGCCCGCGCTGCTCGATGTGCCACGGCAGGTTGGTGGTCGTCACCCGGCCGTCAAGCACGGGCCCGGCAATACCGAAACCCGCCGCCGCGATCGGCCGGCCAGCCAGGAATTGCTGGCAAATGGGTTCGAGCCCCGGGTAGTCGCCGCTGCGGAAGACCCTGGCATCCAGGGTGCGCCGCGACTCGGCGTCGACCAGTCGCAATCGCGTTGAAGTGCCACCGATATCGCCCGCCAGAACCGTCGCCATGTCCGCTCCTTGACCGGCGGAGGGTAGCGCGATCGCCCGCGCGGCGGAAGTGGGGGCGCCCGACCCCAACCTGGGCCGGGACTGGTTCCAGGCATTTGCGGGCGGCGCGCCAGTGCGTCATCATACCGGCAGCGCGACAAGCGACGGAGGAACCCATGTCCAGCCCACAGATGGCCAAGAAGCCCGCTCACGAACACGAAAAAACCAAGTTCCGCTCGAACAATGACGAGAAGGCGTATCTGGACGCCGCTCGCACGGCCGAAGCGGCCGCCCGCGTGGTCGAGAAAGCCATGGGCAAGGGCTATGCCGACCAGAAGTCGGCGCTGAAGCCCAAGGACAAGCACGCCGCCCGCGAGCTGGGCCCCGTCAGCGACGACAAGAAGAAGATCGGCGTGGCCGAAGCCGTCGAGCGCGCCCACGACGAGCATGCCGAGCACGGGCAGCACGAGGCCAAGGGCGAGCACCCGGTGCACGAGGCCAAGGCCCTGCTCCTCGCCGCGGCCCAGCACGCCACCAAGCAGGCCGAAAAGGCCGCGCACCCGGACAAGCACAAAGATCTGCCCGAGGTGATGGCCAAGCACGACGAGAAGAAGGCCGAAAAGAAGGGCGCCGACAAGAAGAAGGTCAAGGACGCCAAGAAAGAGCAGAAGAAGGCCGCCGACAAGAAGGGCGACAAAGAGGCCCACGCCGCCGGCATCGCCGCGGTCGCCAAGGACAAGCACAAGGGCCAGAAAGACGAGAAGTCGCAGCAGAAGCTCAAGGGCAAGCAGACCAAGAAGACCGACGAGCACAAAGAGCAGGGCCACGGCAGCCCGGCCGAGGCACTGGCGGCCGAGACCATCAAGGCCGTCAAGGACAAGAAGGCCGAGAAGAAGGGCAAGAAGAAGCCCGCCCACGCCGAGCAGACCGCGGCCGAGGCCAAGAAGAAAGAGCAGCAGGGCAAGACCGCGCCCAAGCACGCCTAAGTCCCTGCAACGACGCGAAAGCCAGACCGAGCGCCGTGGCTGGACCGAGCGCAGGGCCTAGACGGAGCGCGGTGCCTAGACGGAGCGCAGGGCCTAGAGCACCGATCAGAAACCCGGATCCAACGATCCACGTCGCGGCGGGTCGCGGCAGCGCCCGCTTGCGACCCACCCAGCATCATTGAGTTTTCGTCAGGCCGAATCTCCGTTGCTCGGGGGCTCGGAGGTTTCTGATTGACGCTCTAGACGGAGCGCAGGGCCTCGACCGGCGACAGCCGCGACGCCCGCCACGCCGGGCCCACGGCCGCAATCAGCGTAACCACCACCACGATCGACAGCGTCACCGCCACGGCGACCGGGCCGATGTGCGGGTGCAGCACCACCGGAATCTCGCCGCCCGGCGCCTTGATGCGCAGGCCGTTGTGGTCCACCAGCCAGGTGGCGAGCAGCCCCAGCGTGCCGCCGGCCATGGCGCCGAAAAGCCCCAGGAACGTCGACTCGGCCAGGACCATGCGCAGGATCTTCTCGCGGCGCACGCCCAGGGCCAGCATCGTGCCGAACTCGCGGACGCGCTCGTGCAGCGACATCACCATGGTGTTGGCCACGCCGGTCAGGAGCAGCAGCATCAGCACGCCGATGTTGAGGCGCAGCACACCGTTGAACACGCCAAAGATGCTGCGCAATTGCGGAAGCAGGTCCAGCCACGACACCACCTGGTACTCCGGGCCCAGCTGGGCCTGTAGCTCGCGCGCCACCAGGTCGGCGGTCTCTACGTTGTCCACGCCAATGGCATACTCGGTGATCTTGCCGGACAAGCTGAGCAATTCCTGGGCGTAGGCCAGCGGCACGGTCACCGAGCGCTTGTCCTCGAAGGCGGTGGACGGGGCCGCCACACCGTCGACCTTCACGTCGAGCATGTTGGGGCGACCGCCCGGGGCGTTGGCCAAAAGCTGAAGCGTAGAGCCGGGTTTGGCGTCCAGTCCGCTGGCGAGCGAGGTGCCCAGCACGCCCTCGGCGACACTCGTGGCCGCGAGCGGCGCGCCGGTGACGTTGGCGAAGCGGTTGATGCAGACCAAGGTCTCGGTGGCCATGTCGATGGCGGTGACGTTGGCCTGGGTGGACTGGGCGCCGTTGCCGATCATCGCCTCGAAGGTCAGGCGCGGGCTGACGGCCCGTACCCCCTTGATCGCCTTGATTCTCTGCACCAAGGCCGGGTCGTAGGCCATGGCGAAGTTGAGCGCGTCCTGGTCGGCCTGCAGGTGGCCCTTCTTGTGGACCTGCACGGCGCCGACGCGGCCGTCGACCATCACCGAGCCGATCATGCCCATGATGCCGGCCACAAAGCCCTGGGCAAAGATGGCGGCGGCGACGCCCAAGGTGATGCCGGCCAGGGTGACCAAGCTGCGACGGCGGTTGCGCATGGTGTTGCGCAGGGCGAGGAAGAGGACTTTGCGCATTGTGGGGCTCCCGGGCGCGGACCGCTGGAGGATCGGCCAAGCCGGGCACGGATGCAACAACGTCGGCAGTGCTTCGTTTTTCAGCATGTAGATTTTCTCGACACTGATAGAGACGGGGTCGACGAGAAAATTGATACTATTTCAAGACGATGCGCCACACAGGGACTTGGCACGGGCCTTGCTTCAGACCTAGGTGTACGTCCGCCTTGCGGCCTATTTCGCCCCAAACCGCCTTCCTTGGGAGTCCACCATGCGACCGACCTACCTTGCCCTGGGCCTGGCCCTTGCCACCGCGCCGCTGGCGCACACCGCCCTGGCCTGCGGCGGCTGCTTCTCGCCGCCCGCGCCCACTCTGGACCAGACGGTGGTGCAGAACGCCGAGCGCGTCCTGTTCTACCGCGATGAAACAACCAAAAAATCCACGGTATGGGTCGAGGTGCGCTACAGCGGCCTGGCCGAGGACTTCGGCTGGGTGCTGCCGGTGCCCAAGGTGCCCAAGGTCGGCGTGGGCTCCACGGCGGTGTTCGACGCGCTGGATGCCAAGATGCGCCAGCGCTACCGCATCGTGTACGGCGCCCCCGAGAATTGCCGCGACGCGTGGCAGGGTTGCAAGCAAGAGATGTACCCGATGGCCGGGTCGGGCAACGACTTTGGCGGGGCAGACGCAGCGGCCGGCGATGTCAGCGCCGGAACAGACGCCGGCGGCGGCGGTCCCAAAGTCGAGGTGCTGGCCCAAGGCACCACGGGTCCCTACGACTACCAGGTGGTGGCCAGCAACGACGCCAACTTGCTGTATACGTGGCTGAATACCCGCGGCTACGCCATTCCCGAAAAGAGCAAGCCGATCATCGACTCGCACATCAAGAAGGGCGACAAGTTCGTGGCGGTCAAGCTCAGCAACGGTCAGGGCATCAAGGCGATCCGGCCGATTACGCTGGAGATGGACGACGCGGAGGCCTGCGTGCCGCTGCGCCTGACCAGCATCGCCGCCGCCGAAGACATGCAGGTGGTGGTGACGGTGGCCGGACCGAGCCGGGCGGTGGTCAAGAACTACCTGGATGTCGAGCCGAATCCGCTGCGCATGGCGCTGGGGCAGACCGGCGCAGCCAGCCAGATCCAGTGCACCAGCTACCCCAAGGACGCCTACACCTACGGTCAGAACTGCCAGATTCCAAACAACTTCGACCAGGTAGCCGCGGCGGCCATCGACGAGGCCGCTGGGCGGGCCTTCGTTACCGAGTCGGCCATGGCCGGTTCGAACGTGGGTCTGCTGTCGCCGCTGCAGCAGCTCAACGGCAAGGAATTCGCCAACGCCACCAACTTGTTCAACTTGGCCACGGTGCTCATGAGCCTGCAGGGGGTGCTGCCTATCGACGAAGGCACCGCGGCGGTGATGGCACCGCACTTGCCGCTGGACAAGGTGATGCCGGGCGTGCTGCCGGCGCAGGCCCTGGCCAATTTGCGGGCGTGCGCGAGCTTCTGGCAAATGGGCCAAAGTCAGCCCTGCGTGCTGCCGGGCGGCCCCACTCTGAACGCCGAGGAGCTGCAGAACGCGACCTTTGACCCGCAGCCGCTGGCCGACGACGTGACGCAGAACCTGGTGGGTCCAATCGTCGACGCCGCCAAGAAGATCTCTGCCAATGGCTGGGTTACGCGCCTGTCGCTGCGGATTTCCCCCGACGAGATGGATCGCGACCCGGTGTTTGCCTACAACCCGACGCTGCCGGCGCGCCCGCCCGAGCGCACCGTCGGCTACAGCAGCGTGTGCATGGACGGCTGGAGCAACGGCCCGCAGGGCTACCGGCTCACCTTCGACGGCTTGGGCTCGTGGGTGTTCGGCGAAGGCGTGCCGAGCGCCAAGGACCCGCGCTTTGCCCAAGCGCCCTACGCGCTGACCGTGCAGCTGCAAGACGAGACCGGACCGGCCATGACCATCGCCAAGGATCAGGTCGACTTCGTAGACAGCGCCATCAAGGGCGCCCTGCCCGGCCAACCCAGCCTGCCCAAAGACCTGGTTCTGAAGACCCCGGTTCCATGGGCGCCGCCCGCCTCGGACGTGCTCGTCAACAAGGTGGGCCCGTGGCACAAGCCCTACAACTGGTGCGAACCCAAGCCCGGCTGGGTCGACGGCCAGCCCGCCCCCACCGGCGAAGTGCCCAAGAGCGACGCTGGCGCGACCGGCGGACCGGTGCCCGGCGTGGACGCGGTCAGCGGCTGGACCGACGCCGTCTCGCCCCAGGCCACCGTCAGCAGCGCCGGCAATCCCAGCGACAGCGGCTGTACCGCTGGGACGCGCGGCAACTCGGCGTGGATCCTGCAGATTCTGACGAGTTTGGGGTTGAGTGCGATGGGGCTGTTGCTGCGGCGGCTACGGATCGCGCGCCAGTAGCGCATCGAAGTCCCGCCCGCGCCACTCGCGCACCTTGGCGGCGTAGGCCGGCGGCCCACCCTGCTGCCAGGTGGCATCCAACACCGCGACATAGCGCTGCAGGCGCGCGACCAGCTGGTCCTGGGGCGCCAATGCCCACGCCCGGGCTACCTCGTCGCGGGCGGTATCGCGCCAACCGCGCCGCAGGGCCTGGGCCGCTTGCAGGGCATGTTGCAGCAGCAGCACCATCCGCGTGGGGTGATCGGCCAGATCCGCAGGCGTCAGGCGGCTGTACAGGTCCTGCCAGCCGCGGTCCTGGGCCTGCCGCAGTTGGACAAGGTCGTAGGGCGCCGCGCGCTCGGCTTTGGGCGCCAACCGCTGCAGCAGCGTGCCGAAGCGCCACACTTCTGGCTCCAGCCGCGCCTGCGGGTCCAGCTCGGCGTACACCGGCTGCTGCTCGAGCAGGGCCACCAGCCCGGGCACCGGCGCCGCCTGCAGTCGCACGGCCTCGGCGGCCAAGGGAGCCAACTGCGGATACCGGCTCTGGAACCAGGCGGCGTGGCCGCGACCGCCGTCGGTGTCGCCCACCCGGAAGCTCAGGTGCACCACTTGCCAGTCGGGCCGCCGGCCCTCCGCCAGGCGGAATGCCGCCTCGCTGTACTGGGCGCCGTAATAGTTGGTAAGGACAACGGATCCCGGCGCCACCTCGCGGCGCGCCCGGCTGTCCACGGTCTCTGGGGCGCGCAGGGCGGCGGGATTGCTTGCAACATCCCCAAGCAGAGCAGGCACTTGCAGCCCCGCCGCGACCAGGCCCAGCCCGCCCGCCAGCCACGTCGCCGCCTTGGGCGCCCGCGCCAGCACCGCCCCCAGCTGCGCGACCCCCAGAGCCAGCGCGGCGACGGCCATCAGCACGTAGCCGTGGTCGTCGGCGTTGTGGGTGTCGATCTGCATCAGGCCCTTGGTCAGCAGCCCCAGCAGCAGCGTGGCCGCCAGCACGGCCGCCGCCCGCGTGCGCAGCAGCCCGCCCAACCCAAGACCCAGCAAGCCCGCCACCGGCAAAGCAATTCCGCCGGAGTCGACGACCATCGCCAGCAGCACCATCCCGTTGTCGCCGTAGTGCACTCGGGCCGCCGCCACCGAGCGCTGGAAGTGCTTGGCCGTCACGGTGTCCCACAGGCCGCGGAGGCTGGTCGGGTCGCCCCAGCGCAGCTCCACGTCGCTCCCGGCCCGCAGCCACAGCGCCAGGTAAGCCAGCGCCAGCCAAGCACAACCCGCCAGCAGCGCCAGGGCGAGACGGCGATCGCGGCCCGCCACCCGTCGCAGCGCCGGCCAAGCCGCCAGCACGGCCGGAGGCAGGGCAAACAGCGCGATGTAGTGGTGGTTCAGCGCGCCCACGCAAAACGCCACGGCCGCGGCGCCCAGGTGCCCGCCCAGCGGTTCGTCGCGCTCCGCCGCCCTGCCCGCCCGCAGCGCCGCCAACAGCATCCACAGATTGCCCGCGAGCGCCAGGGTGTAGACCTCGGCGCGGGTCGCCACCTGCCACAGCGAGCCCGACGCGAGCAGGCCGAGCGCCGCAAGTCCCGCCCACACCTCGACTTGCCAACCTATGAGGTAGTCTGCCAGCAGCAGCCGGGCCAGGCGGACCTGCAGCAACGCCGCCGCCCCGGCAAACAGCGCCGACAGCCACGCCACGCGGGCGGCATGGGGGCCCAGGGGCAGCAGCTCGCTCAGGCCGGACAGGGACAGCCATGCCGGATGGCCGGGCGGGTGGACCACACCCAAAGTGCGGGCGGCGGCAATGAATTCGCCGGAGTCCAGCCAGCTGCCGGCCGGCGCGGCGCACAGCCCGGTCGCGGCCATGGCCACCGCAAACGCGGCCCACGCCAGCGGATCCTGCCGCAGCGGCCGATCAGGCATCGGCGTCGAAGAAGCGCTCGTCGACCGCGCTCTGCCCCGGCGACTCCTCGACCCGCACCAGGATGCGCTGGATTTTCAGGTCGGGCAGCTTTTGCGGCAGCTGTAGCAAGACTTGATCCAGCAGCCAGCCGGCCAGCAGCTCGGACGAGGTGTTGGCGATATCCAGCAGACGCACGTCGCGCGCCGGCAGAGAGAAGCGGTCGATTTGCCCGTCTGGCTCGGCGAATTCCACCAGAATCTGGCGGTCTTGCTTGGTCACGTGGAGCGACGGATGGCGCGTGGGCAGCAGCGTGCGGTGGTCCAGCGCGTCGCAGGCGGCCTTGAACAGCGGCTTGACCACGATGAAGTCGGCCACCAGGTGCCCGGCGTCCAGCTCGGCGTCGATCTCGAGCTCGGCGCGGTAGTTGTGGCCGTGCAGCTCCTCGCGCGTGCCGTTGGCGAAGATAAGGAAGTGCGCGGAACCAAAGTTGAAGTACTGTTTGTCCAGGCGGATGCCGTGGCGTCGTCGCAGCAAGGTGCCCCCCAATCCAGCTAGCGGGCCGGCCCGCGGTAAGTGCACGAGGTGGTGCAGGTTTCGCGGACCGTGACCGCCGCCAAGCCCGGCAGCCCAGGGGCGATGCGGTCCCACAGCCACTGGCACAGCACCTCCGAGGTCGGGTTGCTCAGCCCCTCGATCTCGTTCAGGTACTGGTGGTCCAGCGCGTCGATGTGCGGCTTGCACGCGCGCTTGATGTCGCCGTAGTCCACCACCCAGCCGGTCTGGGCGCCCAGCTCACCGCGCACCATCACCTCGACCACGAACGAATGGCCGTGCAGTCGGCCGCACTTGTGCCCCGCGGGCACGCTCGTCAGGCGATGGGCCGAGTCGAAACGAAAGCTTTTGGTCAGTTCAAACATGGTCTTTTGGGTCCCGCGCGCAGGCGGGCGTTAGGCAGCCCAGGTCAGCAGCAGCCGGTCGGCCACCACCTCGTGTTCCAGTGTTTGCCCGGGCATCTGGAAGCGGCGCAACATCGAGCGCCCCACGGTCACCGCGTGCTCGGTGGCAAACAGCCCTGGCGGAATCGGCACATCGCAGACCCGCTGCCCCGAGCGCTTGCTGCCGTCGATCGACAGCGCCACCCGCACGCCGCGGCTCTTGGCCCGGTCGATGGCGGCCAACAGCCGGCTGAGCGTGAAGGTCTGGGCACCGTACAGGGTCGCCTCGCTGTCGCTGTACGGCGGGTCGCAGTAGACCAGGTCGCCGCGCACCGCACCGTCGAGCATGGCCTCGAAGTCGCTGTGTACAAAGCGGGTAGTGGCCAAGCGCGCGTGCCAGGCGGCGGTGCGGCGGGCGAATTCCGCGGGCGGAATCGGCCGGTGGATGCCGCAAGGTGTGTTCATCGCACCGACTTTCGAGAAACGGATCACGCCGCCGTAGCACGAGCGGGTCAGAAACAGGAGATCGGCGGCGTTGGGCTGGCGGTTGTAGCTGTCGCGCAACTCCCTATAAACACTTACCTTATCGCCATCGTGCATCGCGTGCCAGCGCTCGGTGTACCAGGCGATCACGTCTTGGGGCTGGCTGGCGACCGCCGACCACAGCTCGATGAGCGGCCCCAGCACGTCGGACGCCACGCCGCGCTTGGGCGCCAGGGTGGCCAGCACCGCCGCCGAGCCAACGAAGGGCTCGTAGTAGGTGCCGATGTCCTTGGGAAAAGTCGCGACAATGGCGGGCGCGAACCGCTGCTTGCTGCCGATCCACTTGAGCAGCTGTCCTTTGGGTGGCTCGAGCTGTCCCTTGGGCGGCTCGGCCGGCACCGACCGTGCCACCGGCAGACTGGGCTCGGCGTCGGCAAAGGGCAGGGCCAGCGCCGTCGCTGTCCCTGGAACGGCACGCACCATCAGTGATCCCGCCCCGGGTCGTTGCGCCGCAACGCCTCGTCGAAACGGGGACCTTGCGGGCGTTGGGCCGGCTCGCCTGGCTGCGGAACCGCCATCCCTGGGTTGGCGCGGCGCTCGGCCTCGGACAAGGGCCGCGGTTGCAGGCGCGGGCGCCCTTCGTCGGCCTGGCGGTCGTATGCACCGGTGCCGCGGCCGAGCCGGTACCGGTCGCCCGACGGGAGCGGTTCCACGTCGTGGCGCAGCGGCAGCACATCGGGTTCGGGCGAGCGCGGCGCGTCGCGGTACGGATCGAACGACGCCGAGGCCTTGCCCAGTCGATAGCGGTCGTTGGCCGGCTCGGGGTCCGGGCGGCGCGGCGGCAGGTCGGGCTCGGCCGGGCGGGCGGGCTCGCGGTACGGCTCGAACGCCGCCGAAGCCTTGCTCAAGCGGTAGCGCTCGGTGGAAGGTGCAGGCGGCACGCGGGCTTCCTGCAGCTCGGCCATGCGTTGGTCGCGCGTCATCGGCGGCAGCGGCGGCGGC
>JACRCU010000126.1 GCA_016218865.1 Deltaproteobacteria bacterium
GCTCCGGTTCGGGCACCGGTTCGGGTACCGGTTCAGGCTCCGGTTCGGGTACCGGTTCAGGCTCCGGTTCGGGTACCGGTTCCGGTTCAGGCGCCGGTACCGGCTCCGGTTCGGGCGCCGGTTCCGGTTCCGGCCCCGGTTCCAGTCCAGCTCCAGCCCCGCGCACCCACCCCACCCATCCCCCTGATCTCCCTGCATCTATTCCCCTTTGGGCCGCCAAACTTGCGGGATTCGGCGGCACTTGCTACACCGTCGCCGCCCGGCCCCTGTCCCGGCCCTTTTCCCGGTACTGTCCCGGCCGCGCCGCACGGAGATGCCCATGAATGCCCCTCTTTCTCCCAGCGCCCAAGCCATGGAGCGCTTTGTCGCCCGCGCCACCGGTCTGCGCGAGCCGCGCGTGTCGGTGCCGGTGCCGGGGCTGCCGACCCTGCCCGATCTGAAGAAGCTCGCCCGCGATCGCCGCGCCGCCGGGCTGCCGGTGATCGATCAGTCGGCCGGCGACATCGACGACGTGGGCCAGCCGCTCGCCCCGGAACTGGCTGCCTGGATTGAAGAAACCCGCGATCGCCTGGTGGCGGCGGGCGCGACCGAGCTGCGCCGGACCAAGGGCGATGCCTACGGCTATCCGGGCAATTACCAGCAGCAATATCCCGCGGTTTTGAACATCCTGGCGCGCAGCTGGGGCATCGCCGGTCCCACCCAGGCGCTGCACACCCTGTCGGGCCGCGCGGTGCTGGACTGCGCCTTCCGCGGCCTGATCGCCCTGGCCAAGTCGAAGAAGCAGGCCGCGCCCTACGCCATCATCCTGGATCCGCTGGCGTGGTCGGGCTACCAGCCGCTGGCGGCGGACCTGGACCTGGAGCTGATCCACATGCCGGCGGTGCCGGGTCACGGCCTGGCCGGCAGCGCCGAAGGTCTGGCGGCGGCTCTGGAATTCGCCAAGGGCAGCGGCTACGCCGTGATCGGCGTCGTCCCAGTAGTGCCCAGCAATCCCAGCGGCGTGGGCATGACGGGCCCGGAGCTGGTCAAGCTGGCCGAGACGGCGGCGGCGGCGCGGGTGCCGGTGGTGATCGACGCCTTCTATTCGCCTTTGGATCCGCGCGGTCACGCGGCGTGCGTGCCGATGGCCGAGCTGGAGGCCAAGCTGGCGCCCGAAGCGCTGGCCTATGTGGGCCTGGTGGTGGGCGAGACCAAGGTCGCCAGCTCGCAGAACAAGACCGCGTCGCTGATCTGGTGCGCGCCGGCCGGCCACGAGGCGGTCGCCAAGCTGGTGGTGGGCCAAGCCAACGAGCGCCTGAAGACCTGCAACCTGTACCCGCGCCCGCAAGAGGCGGTGGTGGCGGCCGCGCTGCACACCTTCCCGGCCGGCCTGCACGCGGCGATGGGTCCGCGCTACCTGGCCCTGCGCGATGCCCGCGACGCGATGCGCGGCGTATGCGACAAGCTGGGAATTCCGCTGTCGATCGGCGGCTCGTTCTACGGCACCGCGGCGCTGGTCGACGGCGACGGCCACAGCCTGCTCAAGGACGAGCACGGCCGGCCGCTGACCGACGCCAAGGCGGTGATCTCGGCGCTGGTGGCCCGCTACGGCCTGGTCGGCGCGCCCGGCGGCATGTTCTCGCCGGCGCCCGAGGCGACCCTGCTGGTGCGCCTGACCGCGGCGGTGACCCTGGCCGACGTGGAGCGCGTGGGCCACATCCTGGAACAACTGTTGGAGCAAGCGCGTGGCTGAACGCATCACTTCCAAGCGGCTGGACGCCATCCGCACCGCCATCGAGAGCGGCGCCCCGCACCTGGGGCCCGAGACCGAGGGGATCGTCGTCGACTCGCAGTCGTTCGAGGTGATCCACAGCCTGGCGGGCGGACAGCCGACCACGACGATTCGCCAGTGGCTCCGCCAGCACGGCGGCGACGTGGCGGCGGTGGCCGAGGAAGTGGTCCCGGATGTCCCCGAGACCATTGTGGAAGCCAACCCGTCGCCGCTCCGCTCGCCCGTGTCGACGGCGGTGGCGCAGCGCCTGATGTGCATCCTCATCGACTCGGCGCTGCAGGACCTGAACGCCAGCCACGGCCACCGCGCGCAGCTGCTGCACGGGGCGGCGTGGCGGCCGCCGTGGATCACCGAAGACGACGCGTCGCTGGGGGCGGAACCGTTCAAAAGGTTCTATTACCAGTACCAAATCGGCGTGCACGGCGACAAAGTCGGCGCGGCGGCGGGCGACCACTTCAACCTGTCGGCGCCGTGGCTGGGCGACGTGGGCGAGGCCGACATCTCGCGCAAGATGATCGAGATGACCGGGCGAATGCGGCTGGTGGGCGGCGCACTGTCGATCGCGCTGTCGGCGTCGTCGCCGCTGTTCTTCGGCGCGGGCTTCGAGCGGCCGGCGCCGGTGTTCGGCACCAGCATCACCCCGT
Source organism: Deltaproteobacteria bacterium (assembly GCA_016218865.1). GTDB lineage: Bacteria > Myxococcota_A > UBA9042 > UBA9042 > UBA9042 > SXRM01. The sequence goes on from JACRCU010000126.1 coordinate 2,416, forward strand.
GGGACTCGGCGCGACTGGGCCACGTGTGGCCGGGCCGCACCCTGATGGACGTGTCGGGCCTGTACCGCGACCCTGTGCAATTCCGCAAGACCATGCGGCAATTTGCCGAGTCGGGCACGCTCCTGTCGGGCCGCGACATCTGGCTGGCGGTGCGCGCCCAGCCGGGTCGGGTGGCGCCGGGGCCGTCGTTCGAAGACGTGTGCCGCGATGCCGGCCTGGACCTGGGCTGGCCCGAGGGCGCGGCGCGGGCCAAGGCGCTGCTGCACGCCTGCTTCCAGCACGGGCCGCACTACCAGGAAAACCCGTACCGCAACGACCCGGCCTGGCAAAAACTCGAGGCGTGGCGCCAGGATCTGCTGGAGCGCTTCGTGCGCGCGCCGCGCAACCGCGTCGAGGTCCGGACGCTGGAGACGCCGCCGGCCTTCGCGCTGGGCAGCCCGGGCGGCGACTACCAGACGCCCTACGAGTGGATCAAGGCGGTCCACAGCTTCCTGGACGTGCTGTTCGTGTGGCTGTCCGAAAATCCGGCCGAGATCGACGAGCTGGAGTACGGCGAGCTGGAGCTGCAGGCGGCCAAAAGCAACGAGCAGGCGGTGTTGCACGGCGGCCTGGACGCGGTGATCCGCTGGATCCCGTCGTCGATGCACGCCATGACCGCCCGCGAGGCGCTGGCGCGGGTGCTGCGCGACACGGCAAACGTGGCCGAAGCGCTTGGCCGCACAGAGGATCTGGAGCTGATTCGCCGCGCCGCCGCCGACGAAGTGGCGCCGCCGGCCGAGCGGATTCGCCGCGAGCTCGACGCGTGGTACGGCATCAACACCGACAGCCGCTACAACGCGCGCCTGCTGCCCGATGACTCGTACCCGCGCGAGCTGTTGCGGCGGACCCGCGCCGCGATGACCCTGGAACTCGAGACGATTGCCAGCGATCTGCCCAAGCTGCCGGCGCTGGACCAGCCCAAGATTGCCTCGCTGCTGGCGTGCGTGCGGCGCGTGCGCCGGGCCTAAAGGCAATGACTAGATGATGGACTTGGGCCCCTCTTTGGCGGCGGCCTTGTCCTTCTTCTTCTGCTGCTTCTCTTTGGTGGTGAGCTTGGGCTTGTTGCCCTGTTTGTCTGTCTTTGCAGGCACTTTGGCCATGTCGGTCTCCAAGCACTCGGGACCGCGGGGTGTCGCAAAATCGCGCCAACCAGCGAGCCGCAGCACCACTATGCGCGCCCCCTGACCAATTGCGCCAGTCTTTTTCTTGCCTTGCTCACAGTGACGCGATCGGCGCACTCGCCGAGGCACCGACCGCGCGGCACGACGGCCTGGAGCGGCGATCTAGACGATCTTGCCGTCCTTGATGTCGCCGAGCACCTGGCCGGCCGCGCTGATGCCCGACAGGCACGCGCCTTCCATGTAGCCCTGCCACGAGTAGAACGAGTCGGCGTGCTCGCCGGCGAACTTGAGCGCGCCCACGGGTTCGGCTTCCAGCCCGGCGATGGTGGTGAAGTAGCCGGGACCATTGGCGGTGTACGAGCCCTTGCTGTACTGCTGCGACTCCCAGTGGCCGCGCTGCACCCGGTACTTGCCGTCGACCGTGGTGGCCGCCGCCTTCATGCCGGGCATGGCGGTGTCGAAGTCGTTCAGGAACAGCTCGGCCTGCGCCTGCAGCGTGTCCGGCTTGA
>JACRCU010000127.1 GCA_016218865.1 Deltaproteobacteria bacterium
CTGGAGGCGGGCACACTTGCGACCCTGGGCGGCGTGCTGTCGTCCACGGCACCGCTGCCCGAGCGGGTCTGGTCGATGCTCGCGGCGCGGCACGGGGTGGTGCCGGTCGAGGTGTTCGGCTCCTCCGAGACGGGGGGCATCGCGCGGCGGCAGCGCACCCAGGTCGATGAAACCGCGTGGACCGCCCTGCGCGACGTGCAGGTCCAGGCCGACGACGACGGGCAACTGCTGGTTACTTCGCCGTTTGTCGGCACCGAGATGCAGCAGCCGGTGCGCACGGGCGACGCGGTGGAGCTGCTGGGCCCGGGTCGCTTCGTCCACGCCGGCCGCAGCGACGGCATCGTCAAGACCGCCGGGCAGCGGGTGGCGCTGCAGGCCATCGAAGACAAGCTGCTGGGTATCCCCGGGGTGCGGGACGCGGCCGTGCTGGCCCACCGCTCGGCGCAACGCCTGCGCGACGTGGAGCTGGTGGCGGTGGTGGTGGCGCCGGGCCTCGGCGCCAAGACCCTGCGCGAGGCCCTGACGGCGTGGTTCGAGCCGAGCACACTGCCGCGCCGCTACCACTTCGTGGACGCACTGCCGCGCACGGCGACGGGCAAGCTGCCGCGCGCCCAGCTGGCGCAGTGGCTGGAAGACCGCCTGTATCCCAAGCAGTTGCAGGTCCTGGCGCGCGAGGTGTTGGCCACCGATCCCGCCGGGGCGCCGCTGGCTGCGCGCTTCCAGTTGCGGGTGCCAGAGGAATTCGTCTATCTGCGCGGGCACTTTCCGGGTCTGCCGATCGTGCCGGGGGTGGCCGAGCTGCAGTGCGTGGTAGTGCCGGCCGTGGCCGAGCTGCGGCCCCAGTGGCGCGGGCTGCGGCGGGTGAGCAAGCTGAAGTTCCGCCGGGTCATCCAGCCGAACGAGCACTTGACGCTGGAGCTGAAACTTGGCGACCTGACTGCTGATTTCGAGCTAATCCTGCGCGGCGAGGCCTGCGCCTCGGGCCGGCTGCATTGGGAGGCCGGATGAGCACGGCTGCGGATCGCGGCGCCGGGGCGGCCTTTCGGCCCTGCGTGCTGGTGCCCACCTACAACAACCCCGCGACCGTGCGCAAAGTGGTCGAGCGCATCCGCGCCTACTGCGACGACGTGCTCGTCATCGACGACGGGAGCGGTCCGGAAGGTCGCGCGGCGGTGGAACAATTGGCTCACGACGGGCTCGCGGTGGTGCGCCATCGCGGCCAGAACGGCGGCAAGGGCGCGGCGGTCAAGACCGGCTTGCACCTTGCGCGCGAGCTGGGCTACAGCCACGCGCTGCAGGTCGACGCCGACGGCCAGCACGATCTGGATGCGATCCCGCGCTTTCTGCACGCCGCCGAACAGCAGCCGCAGGCACTGGTGCTGGCGCGCCCCGAGTTCGCCGCCGGCACCCCGCGCGGCCGGCGCATGGCCCGCGAGATCACCAACTTCTGGGTGCACATCGAGACGTTCAACCTGGCCATCGCCGACGCCATGATCGGCTTTCGCGTCTACCCGGTGGCGGCGACGCTGGCGGCCCGGCCGCGCACCGACCGCATGGACTTCGACATCGAGGTGGCGGTGCGGCTGGTGTGGACTGGAGTGCCGGTGCTGAACTTGCCGATTTCCGTGCGGTATCTGACGGCGGACGAGGGCGGCGTCTCGCACTTCCGGCTCTTTTCGGACAACGCCCGCATCACCTGGCTGCACACGCGGCTGGTGACCGAGGGCATCGTGCGCAAGCTCTTTGGCCGCAACCGCTTTGGCCCGCGGCTGGAGGCGCCGTGACCGCGACCCGCAGCGACGGCGACTGGCTGGGCGTGGCCGAAAAGGGCAGCGCCTGGGGCATCGCCACCACCATCTGGCTCGCGACCGTGGCGGGTCGGCCGGCGGCGCGGTGGCTCGTGCGCGGCATCGCGCTTTGGTACACCCTACTGCACCCCGGTGTGCGGCGCGCTAGCCGGGTGTGGTGGCAGCACGCCCGCGGCCAGCCGCCCAGCCTGGGCCAGATCTACCGGCACGTGCTGCGGTTTGCCCAGACGGTGCTGGACCGCTGCTTCTTCCTGCAGGGCAAGTTCGACTTGTTCACCATCGAGCGCGACGGCCACCAGCACCTGGTGGACCTGCACGAAAGTGGGCGCGGCGCCTTGCTTTTGTCGGCGCACCTGGGCTCCACGGAGGCGATGGCCGCCGGCGGCTACCGCGACAAGCTGAAGATCCGCGTGGTCGGCTACTTCAAGAACGCCGCCATGATCAACGCCGCGCTCGGCCGCTTGGACCCTACGTCCGCGACCCGGGTCATCCACATCGAGCCGGGCAGCGCCGACTCGGTCCTGGCGATCCGCGACCGCATCGAGGCCGGCGAGCTGCTGGCGGTGGCCGGCGATCGGATCGGCCTGTCGGATCGCACCGTCACCGCTGAGTTTTTTGGCGAGCCGGCGCGTTTCGCGACTGGGCCGTTCCTGCTGGCGGCGATGCTGAAGTGCCCCGTCTACTTCGTCGGCGGATTGTATGAAGAGCCGAACAAGTACAAGCTGTTCTGCGAACCGTTCGCCGAGCGCATCGAGCTGCCGCGCAAGGACCGCGAGGCCGCGCTGCAGCGCTATGCCGCCCAGTACGCCCAGCGCTTGGAGCACTACGCCCGGCAGGCACCGGACAACTGGTTCAATTTCTATGATTTCTGGAGCAAGTCGTGACGTTTGACGCACCGGTGCCGGTGGTGCTGATGGGCCGGCAACCACTGAACATCGAAGACATCTTGGACCTGGCCCACGGCCGGGCGCACGCCGCGCTGGACGATCACCCCGAGGTGCCGGCGCGCATCGACGCCGCGGCGCAGCTCTTGGCGAACATGGTCCGCGACAGCCGGGTGGTGTACGGCGTGACCAC
>JACRCU010000116.1 GCA_016218865.1 Deltaproteobacteria bacterium
AAAGACGATGCGATCTTGCCACTTGACGAAGAAGGCGCGCACCTGCTCGGGCGGATGCCGGCCGAACTCGCCCACGCGGGCGGCGATGTCGATGTAGACGTTGGGGTTGCGCGCCAGCACGCCGTCGACGTAGTTCAAGTCCTCGCCGCAATTGCCAAAGTGCACGGCCACAAAGGTGGTCTTGGGGTGGTGGCGGTATAGGTTTTCGCTCTGCCGCAGGAGCGTCGCCCAGCTGGCCACCGCGGGCCGCTGCATCACCATCTCTTGCACCTGCGGCGGGAACGTGGCCAGCAGCTGCCGGCTTACCGGTCCATAGGCCCAGTACGGGTGCACGCCCAGTTCGTCCCAGCGCTCGTTCTGTTCGCTGAGCGGCCACCAGAACGCCCGCGGATCGGCCACGTGGATCGACACCGGGATGCCCAGCTCGCCGGCCTTGTCCCACAGCGGCGCCAGGCGCGGGTCGTCGGGCGCCACCAGCTGATCGCGCTCGTCGGTGTAGCCCAGCCCCAGGCCTTTGGGGACCTTCAGGCCCTGGAAGCCGTACTGCTTCACCGCGATCTCCAGCGACGCCGTCTCGCGCTCGGCCCAGCCCGGCTCGCCCAGGCCGCGCCAGTTCGGCACGGCGAAGTTGCTGACCTTGCCGCCGAGCAGCCGCGACAGCTCTTGCGCCGCCTGCCACTGCTCGGTGCCGCGCCGCGCCGAGCCGCCCGACAGGTTGACCATGCGCTCGATGCCCGACTCCGCCATGATCGCGCGGATCCGGTCCAGGCCGTCCAGGCTCAGGTGGCTGTGGAAGTCGATGATCGGCGGGCGCTTGTAGGGCGGCGGCGCGACCGCTGGCGCTTGCTCCACGGCCTGGCGGCGGCAGGCGCCGAGCCAGACCAAGGACATCGCGAGCAGCAACCACAGGGGCGCCACCCAGCCTGCACGGACGGCGGTCCTAGGCAACCGAACCCCGCGGTCGCACGGTGCGCTGCTCGATGGGTTTGACGTAGTTGCTGCCCTGGAAGATGCGGTGCACGTAGATCGACGGCGTGTGGACCTGATCGGGATCCAGCTGACCCACTTCGACGAGCTCTTCCACTTCGGCGATCACCACTTTGGCAGCAGTGGCCATGGCGGGCGCGAAGTTGCGCGCCGTCTTGCGGAAAATCAGGTTGCCCCAGCGGTCGCCCTTCCAGGCCTTGACGAAGGCGAAGTCGGCGCGCAGGGCCCGCTCCATCACGTAGTGGCGGCCGTCGAACTCGCGAATCTCTTTGCCGTCTGCGACTTGCGTGCCATAGCCAGTGGGCGTGAAGAAGGCCGGGATACCGGCGCCGCCCGCGCGGATCCGCTCGGCCAACGTCCCCTGCGGGCACAGCTCTAGGTCCAGCTCGCCCGCCAGGAACTGCCGCTCCAACTCTTTGTTTTCGCCGACATAGCTGCCGATCATCTTGCGCACTTGCCGCGCCTTGAGCAGCACGCCCAAGCCGCGGTCGGTGGTGCCGCAGTTGTTCGAGATGACCGTCAAGTCTTTGTACCCCTTGGCATTGACCGCGGCGATCAAGTTTTCGGGGTTGCCGCTGAGGCCGAATCCGGATGCCATCATGCTGACGCCGTCGGCAAAGTCGAAAAGCGCAGCTTCGGCGTTGGCAAAGACCTTGTTCATGGTGTTCCTCGTGGCTCGGTGGGCGCGGTGGGCGCGGCGCGGGCGGCGTGCACCCCGGCAGTGTCCGTTCGATAGCACGGCCGCCGCTGAGCGGTCAACGTGCCGCAGCCGGCGAGGCGGGCTCGGCGAGCGGTGCCGCGGGCGCAGTCGGGGCGGGTGCGGCGGCGGGCTTGTCGGTGCCCAGCTTGGCCTCCAGCTTGGCCACCGCCGGCACCAGGCGCTTCAGACCGAATTCCTGCAGCTTGCGCTTTTCGTCCTCGGTCAGCAGCTTCTGCAGTGCCTCCCCTTCGCTGCGGCGCGCCTCGAAGGCCTGGCGCAGGCGCGCGCCCACCGCCCGGGCCTCGTCGGGGTTGCTGCCGGCCGGCGGCACTGCAGCGGCCGCAGTCTCGAAATCCTTGGCGCTGGCTTCGACGAGCGCTTTGGCCTTGGTCAGGTTGGCCGACTCGCCCGCCTCGGGGCTGGGTTGCGGCGTGCAGCCGAGCGTCAAAGCGGCAAGTGTGGCGGCAAGAACTGTCTTTGTCATCACGGGTTTCCCTTCTGATCGGCCGGACGGAGTCACGGCTTGGCTGGGGCGGTGGTGGCCGTGGCCGGTTCCGCGGGCGTGGCGCCGCGCGGCAAATCGACCAAAAGCGCTGGAAACAGCAGGGGCTGCAGCCGCCCGAGCAGCGGCGCCACCACCTGCAGGTAGTAGGCGTTCATGGTGCGGCGGTCGGCGGGATTGGCGGCCTTTTCCAGCGCGGCCAGCTCCAGGCGTCCCTGGGCAAGGGCGCTCTGATACTCGCTGCGCAGGGCCACCAGCTGCTGCCGTTCGCCCTGGGCCGCCTCGGCGCGCTGGACCAAGTCCTGGAGCCGCGCCGCGACTTTGTCCATCGCCCGCGCCGCGGGCATCAGCTTGGGGTCGTCGATCTGCAACGACTCGGTGGCGGGCGTTGGGGCGGCCGGCGACTCGCCTTTGCCGCACCCCACAGCCGCCACCGCCACGGCCACCAACGCCGCGCGCCGCGCCATGGCCACCGGTCGCGAAGGTTGGGACTGCCGCTGCATCATGGTGTTGCCTAGCCGTCGTCGCGGCCGCGATAGGGTAGGGCCGCGCTGCGGCGATTTCAACGCGTGCGGCCCCCGTCTGTGTGCTGCTCGGATCGGTGCGGCCGGTGCCTCGACCAAAAACACCGAGGGG
>JACRCU010000110.1 GCA_016218865.1 Deltaproteobacteria bacterium
GACTGGTATTTCGTCTGCGGCGTTTGCCGCCGGGGCGGTGGCCACCGTGCGCGAGCAGGGGCACGGGCTCGACGTGTGGCGCGCGCCGCCCACCCAAATTCCTCTTGCCGATCCTAGCCCTGACACAAGGGTGCCGCGTGTCGGGCCGCCGCCGGCCTACGCGCCGCCCGGCGACCGCCGCGGCTGGCAGACCACCGCTTACAACCCCCTGACCACGCTGGCCCCGCGCGCCTGGGTGCCGATCGCGGTGAGCACCGGCGATGGCCGCGACTGGCGCTTCGGCGGCACCTGGATCGGCGCCACCGTCAGCGGGGCCGATGCCGCCGGCCACGCCGAACTGAGCGTTTTGGGGCAGATGCGCAACGACAACACCGACCGCACCCTGCTGGCGACCTTGGCCGTGCGGCGCTGGGAACCTCTGTGGAGCCTGAGCGTGGGCTACGACGAGCCGTGGGGCCGTTTCCGCCGCGGTTTCTGGTGGTACGGTACGCCCGAGCGGCGCATCGGCGCGCGCCTTGCGGTCGACTGGGGCGTGCCGCATTTGCGCCGGTCCTGGCAGTTCAGTGCCGCAGTGCGCTGGGTGCAGACGTGGCTGGTCGAGAAACGCTATGACCTGGCTGTAGAAATCGAGCCCGCGGGCTTGGTGCCCCGCGAACCGGCGGTGGGCGGCGAAGTGTTGGCCGACCTGGCGGTGGGCTGGGCGACCGCCGAGGCCTATGCGACCTCGATCCGCAGCGAGCGCCTGCACAGCTGGCTGCTGCGCGCCACCCTGGCCGAGGGCCTGAGCAGTGGCCTGCAACGTGGGCTGATCGCTGGGGAAACCCAACACGCCTGGCCACTGGGACGGCGCATGGTCCTGTCGGCCAACGCGCAATTGACCGCGGCGCCGCTGCCGGGCCAGACCGCGCCACTCTATTCCATTACCGGCATTCATCCGATGCAGGCGCTGGCGGTGCTTGGCCTGGGCGGCCCCAGCAATTGGACGGTGCGCGGGGCGCCGCTGGAGACCGGCCTCAGCGGCAACGCACTGCTGTGGGGTGGCGCGCAATTCGCCTTTCCGCTTCGGGATATTGGCCGGACGCTGGATGTCCTGCCGGCCTATGCTGGGCGGCTGACGGGCCAGCTGTTCGTCGATGCCGCCGCGGTGGGGCCGGTTCCGCTGGCGGCCGAGAGGGCGCGCAACGCGGCTCCGGGCTGGCTGGCGTCGCTGGGCGGCGAGGTGGCGCTCACCGTACAGGTCGGCTACGCCATCGACGCGGTGGTGCGCGGCGGGGCGGCGTGGTTGCCCGCCCTGGGCAGCTGGGGGTCGTGGCTGAGTCTGGGCCTGTAAGGCTTTATAGGTCAATAACTTGAGCATTTCGGCCGCAAAGTGGGCCGCAAGCGACCGGCTTTGGGGCCGATTCGCCGCGGCGATGGCGGGAAGTAACCGACTTGTTTCATTAGTCTCCCCAAAGCAGCGATCAGAAACCCGAAGCCGAATGTCGACGTCGCGGCGGGTCGCGTCCCCTCCGCCTTGTTTTTTGCCCTTGCGACCCACCCAGCATCCTTGCGTTTTGGTCAGAACGAGTTGGCGTCGCGCGGGGCCTCGGAGGTTTCTGACTGACGTTCCAAGAGCGGGCCACTCGGCGCGGTCTGGTAGGCGAGGCAGCCGAGCGGCGCGGTTTCCGATCCGGATGGAACGGATCTGCCACGAGCGGCAATGGACGCACGATGCCGCTCAGCTTCATGACCCAGGTCAAGTCCGCACATCATTTCGTGACATTGCTGGTGTGCCAGAATGTTGCGGACTGCGTAGCTGTCGCTAAGCTCCATGAACGTGTTGCGGCGTACCGCCCGATCCCACCGCGGGCCGCTTCGACTCACGCGCCACCGCGCTCCCCGGCTGCGGTGGCCGATCCCTGTTGCAGCCAAAGTAGCCCAGATCCCGCCCGACTCGATCCCAGACGCTCCCCCAACTCCCGGACCTCGTTCGGTCCATGCCACAACCCACGCCAAGGCTCGCACCAACGCGATTGGTTTGGCGGAGCTTTGCCGCAACCTTGACGAGGTTCCATGCGAACATCGCATAGGTCCCCGATTTTCTTCGCTCGATGGGCGACAGGCGCACGCCAGGGATGGCTAGCCGCCGCGTGCCTCGCCTCGGTCGTCGGGTCGGCGCCTGCCTGCCTGCAGCTCAAGGCACCCGTCCGGGCCACCGAGGAACCGGTAGAGGAAGAGCCCGTGGAGGAGGAAGATGCGCAGGCGACCGGCGGCGATGCCCAGGCCGACGCCGTGCCGCGCTATACGGACAAGGCCGCCGACGTGGCTGGCAATAGCGGCGATGCCGCTGTGGTGGTCGGCGCAATGGACGCAGCTGGCGACCTTGACCAGAGCGCGGCGAGCGCGGACGCCGTTGCGGACACCCCCGGCCCGGACGACGCGGCCGAGGCAACCGACGACGCCAACTCCGCCGGCGCGGTCGACAGTGCCGCGGACGCGACGCCCGTCGACGACGGCAGCGGCAGCCCGGTGGCGGATGCCGCACTCGCGTGCAGCAGCGACTGCAGCGACGACAACCCGTGCACCGCAGACAGCTGCGCCGCCGGCGTGTGCCAGCACAAGAAGGTGGGCGGCGCCGACTGCGACGACGGCAATGCCTGCACCTACAACGAGTTGTGCAGCAACGGCGCCTGCGTCGGCGGCCTCATGCTCACCTGCAGCGACGGCGAGGACTGCACCAGCGACGGCTGCGATCCGGCATCGGGCTGCCTGCACCAACCCATGGATGGCCCGTGCGACGACGGCGATCAGTGCAACGGCGCCGACTTGTGTGCGGGCGGCGCATGCGTGGGCGGCGACGCCATCGACTGCGACGACGCCAACCCGTGCACGACCGACCTGTGCATGCCGACCGTGGGCTGCGTCCACAAGTCGAGCCCGGGCGCGTGCGAGGACGGCGATCCCTGCAGCAGCGGCGACCAGTGCGTGGCCGGAGCGTGCCTGAGCGGCGGCCCGACCATCTGTGGCGACGGCAGCGCCTGCGCCCCCGGCAGCTGCAACGCCAGCGTGGGCTGCCTGATCGACCTTGGCACCTGCGACGACTACAACCCATGCACCATCGACAGTTGCGTGCCGAGCGGGTGCCTGCACGTGTTCGCGCCCAAGGTCTGCAGCGCGCTGTCCGTGCCGTTTAAAGACACCTTTGAGTGCGCCGAGTTGGGCTGGGCCTTGTCGCCCGCCCTGGTCGGCGTGGGCGGCACCACCACCGCGGTCTGGGCGATCGACGCGACGCCGAGCACCCCCGCCGCCGTCTCGGGCCCGTGTTCGCTCAACTTCAACGACGGCGTGGGCAGCGCCGGCCACAACCGCGGCCACGCCATCCTCAGCGGCGCCTTGGATGGCACCGGCAAGACCAAGCTGAGTCTGACCCTGCAGAGCTGGTTCGACGGACGCACGGAAACCGGCGTAGACGTGCGGGTCGTCGAGGCCTCGGCCGACGGTTTTGCGACCGCACCGGTGAGCGTGGTGCTGGACAACACCGCTGGGCAGCAACTCTGGCAGGCGGAAGTCGTGGACTTGAAGCCCCTGGCCGGCAAGCAGTTCCAGGTGCGGCTGCGCTTCGACAACGTGACCGCGCAGCCCAAGCCCGGCTACATCGGCTGGTTCGTCGACGATTTGGCGATCACCGCCGAGTAGGGTCTGGGGCCGTTGCGGCACAAGGACCCGGCACAGACGGCCGACTACGGGCGCCGTCGGCGCTGCACCTTGCGCCAGCGGTGGCCAATCCGTAGGCTGTCGGCGATTTTGCGAGGCCCTTGCCCATGCCCAATCTGCGCCAACTCCCCCTGCTCCTGCTGGCCCTGGCGGCCGCGGCGCCGCTGGGCTGCAGCCAACCGGCCGAAAAGACACTGACGTTTGTGGGCACAGCAGGCGACAGCAGCGCAGATGTCGCGGTGGACGACTTGGCCACGGCTGGCGACGGTGCGGTCGACGCCGAACCCGAGGACAGCGAGCCAGCGGACGCGGCCACCGCCACCGCGGATGCGACGCAAGGCGTAGATGGGCAAGGCGAAGATGGCGAGGACGCCGGAGTCGACGCGGCCACCGACAGCCCCGATGCTGCGAGTGACGCCGCAGCGGAAACGGCCCCCGATGCCAATGCCGATGTCCAGGTGGACACGCCGGGCGACGCCGCCCCGGACGACGCGGCCGACACCGCAGACGGCAGCGCAGGCGACACGACTCCGGACGCTGTACCGGACACCACCGCCGACGCGGCAGCGGACACGGGCGCGGATGCGGCCCCAGCGCCATTTGCCGCGGTGTGCTCCACCGACGCCGATTGCCCGGTCAGCGCGGCCCATTGTGCAGTGGCCATCCATGCTTGCGTGCCCTGTCTGACGTCGGCGCACTGTGGCGCAGGGGCCGTGTGCATCGCCCAACAATGCGCCGCATCCAAGGCGTGCAAGTCGGACTTGGACTGCAAGGCAACCACCCAGGTCTGCAGCAAAAGCGAGGGAGCCTGCGTCGACTGCAACACCACCGCCGACTGCGGTGCCAACCAAGTGTGCAGCAACTTCGAATGTGCGGCGGCGGTGCCCTGCAAGTCCAGCAAAGATTGCGCCGGCGTGTGCGACACCAAGGCCGGCGTCTGCGCCGGGTGTGTGACGGCCGACGACTGCAAACCCGAGCAATTCTGCAGTGCCGGCACCTGCAAACCCGACCTCTGCGGCGGCCCGGCCTGCAGCGGCAACGCCGTATTCGGCTGCGCCAGCGACGGCAGCGGCTATACGGCAGCGCAGGACTGCGGCGACAGCAACCCCTGCGCCAACGACGGCTGTGCCAACGGCGGCTGCGTGTGGCAGCCCAACACCCTGCCGTGCAGCGATGGCAGCCTGTGCAGCGAGGGCGACAGCTGCCAGGGCGGCAAGTGCGCCAGCGGCCAGGCCAAGGTCTGCGACGACGGCAATCCGTGCACCGACGACTCGTGCAACCCGGCCAAGGGCTGCCAGGCGGCGGCCAACGCCAAGCCCTGCGGCGACGGCAATGCCTGCACGCAGAACGACGTGTGCGGCGGCGGGTCGTGCGCGGGCGTGCCGCTGGCCTGCAACGACAACAACCCGTGCACGGCCGACAGCTGCAGCAACGGCGCCTGTACCTTCGTACCTGCGGCCGGGGCCTGCAGCGACGGCGACGGCTGCACCGCGGGCGACGCCTGCCAAAGCGGCAAGTGCGCGGGCGCCCCGGTCGCCTGCGACGACGGCAACCCGTGCACCACCGACGCCTGCAGCGGCGGAGTGTGCAAGTTCGTGGCCAACACCGCACCGTGCGACGACAAAAATGCGTGCACCAAGGGCGACGTCTGCGGCAACGGCCTGTGCCTGGGCACGCCGATGGTCTGCGACGACGGCAATGGCTGCACCGACGACGGCTGCCAGAACGGCGCATGCACCTTTGCGGCCAACGCGGCATCGTGCGGCGCCGCGGGCAGCTGCAGCCAGTGCAAGTCCGGGACCTGCGTGGCCGGCGGCGGCAGCGGCTTCGAGGCCTTCACCAGCTTGGGCAGTGCAGGCGACTTGCTGCGGGCCGTCGTGCCGCTGGGCAACGACGTACTGGCCGTGGGCGAAACCGACAACTCCGGCGGCGCCGGCACCGACGGGCTCATCGCGCTGATCGGCAGCGACGGCAAGGCCAAGTGGACCAAGAAGTACGGTACGGCCGGCGAGGACGCGTTCTTCGACGTGGTGTCGACTCCGCTCGGACCGGTGGTGATCGGCACCAGCGTCAGCACCGGCGCAAGTGGCGAGGACGCGTGGGTCATGTTGCTCGACGCGTCGGGCAACCAGTTGATGTCCAAGTTCTATGGCGGCCCGGCCAAGGAGTGGCCCGAGCGCGCCACCGTGCTCAGCGACGGACTGTTGCTGGTGGGCCGCTCGACCACCGCGGGTGTCGCCACCGCCTGGTTGGCGCGCATCGACCCGTTGGGCAACTTGCTCTGGTCAAAGACCTACCAGAACTACGAGAAATTCAGCGCCTGTGCCGCGACGCCCAACAACGCCTTTGTCTGCCACGGCACCGGTCCGGCCGCGGGCAAGGGCACCGACGCGTACTTCGTCAACATCGCCGCGAACGGCGACCTCGGAGTCGGCACCCCGCACGGCAGCGCCAACAACGACGACGCCGGCGGAATCGTCGCCGTGGGCGATGGCACGTACGTGGCGCTGCAGACCTACGCCGACGGCGCGGGAGCGAGCAAGCTGGGCCTGCAGCGCATCAAGGCCGACGGCACCCTAATTTGGAGCAAGCAATTCGAGGCCTTTCCTAGCGAGGCCCACGTGCCGCGGTCGATCACCCTGGTCCCCGGCGTGGGTTACGCGTTCGTGGGCGGCGCCGTCACCGGCAACCAGACGTCGATGGGCGGCACCCCGGTCAGCGGCTTGGGCGACCAGGGCGTGGTCGGCCTGGCGGGACTGGACGGCACGTTGCAGTGGATCACCGGCCTGGGCGGCTCCGGCACCGACCAGATGCGCGGC
>JACRCU010000117.1 GCA_016218865.1 Deltaproteobacteria bacterium
AGTGCCCGCTGGCGTCGAGCTCGAACAGCCACGGCGCGTGATCGTGGCGGTCTGGATGCCCCGTATCATCGCTCACGACCAGGTACTTTTGCCGCTCGGGCAGCCACAGCAGCCCCGAGGGCTCCAGGCGCGACAGCTGGCGCAGCGGCTCGGGCACGTCCAGGGCTTCGGCCGCCGTCTCGGCCGTGGCCGGCGCCGCCGCAGGGGTCGCCTCGCTGCCGGGACCGGGCGCCGGGGCCGTGGCCGTCGCCGCACTCGGGTCCGCGGCCGGCGCTTGACTCGGCGTCGCGGGGGTCGGCTCGGCGGCCGGGGCTGCCTTGGCGGTCGGGTCCGGCGGCGCAGCTTCCGAGGGCTGGTCGACCGGATAGCTCAGAACTCCGCTCAGGAACGCCACATCCACCGGCTCGCCCGGCAGCAGCGATCCCTCTTCGAGCACGATGACGATCTCTTCGGCCGCCAGCGGCGCGCGGACGGGAACCGATTGCAGCTGCAGCGGAATTGCCGCCACACCGCCAAAGCCCTCCACGTGGCCCTTCAGCATCCGCCCGGTGCCGTCGCGGCGCTGCACTTCGACCGAGGCGCCGACCCGCAGGCGCCTCGCCACCGTGTCCAGCGCATAGGCGATGACCCGGCGAACCGACGGCGGCCGCAACACCACCACCGTCTGCCCGGGGGTGGCTACGTCGCCCGGCTGCATCAACACCCGCGACACCACTCCGTCCACGGCCGAGCGCACCACCATGTGTTGGCGCCGCGCCTCGACCCGCGCCAGCGCCGCCCGCGCCACCGCCACGTCGGCCCGCAAGGGCGCCAGGTCGCGCTGTTCGGGGTCGGCGTCGGCCGACGGGATGGCCAAACGCCAGTCCTTCCAACGCTTTTCCACACGTGCCAGCCGCTCCTGCCAGGCGGCGATGGCCGCCTCGCGGGCTTTGATGCGGCTCTCGACCCCGGCCAGCTGCGCCTTCAGGTCGATAAGCGCCTGTTCCGACACCAGTTTTTGCGCGACCAGCCCTTCCCACCAGCGCACCCGCAGCTTCAGGCTCGCCGCCTCGGCGCGGTCAACCTCGGCTTCCACCGCCGCGGCGATGCGGCCCATGTCGGTCACGTCGATCGACTTCTCGAACTGCCGCTGCTCGCTCAAGTAGTCGCGGCGCAGGGCCAGGGTGGTCGCCGCCAATTGCGCCTCTGCCTTGCGCAATTCGTCGCGCGCCTGCACCAGCTCCAGATCCAGCGGCGCCGGGTCGAACACCACCATGGTCTGGCCGATACGCACGCGCTGGCCCACCGACACGCGGACGTCTTGCACCCGCGCCACTTCGGCGGCGGCGGCGTGGCTCTCGAGCACTTCGCCCATGCCAGGGATGCTGGAGAAGTCGGGTGACTCGAAGTAGATCTTGAACGACACCGCGAGCGCCGCCGCAAACACCAGCCACAACAGCCAGCCCGTAGGCAGGCGCATGCGCGGCCGAATCCGCCCCACAGGGGGCTCGTACGGCGCGTCGGCGTGCGGTTGGGTCGCGGGGTCGGTCACGGCGGCTCAGACCTCCTCGGTGGCGTCGTTCAGGTAGAAAGACACGCCACGCACGCCCGGCACCGCCATCACCTCTTGCACGAACAAGGATTGCTGTGCCGGGTCGCGGAGTTTCACGTGGTAGTTGTGCTCGGCGCGGTGGCCCTGCTCTACCTCGCGCAGCGACACGAGCACGAAGCGCTGGCAGTGCCGGTCGAGCAACTGGCGCAAGCGGCTGTCGTTGTCGGGGTGGGCGGCGATCGCAAAGCGCAGCAGGCCGTCGTAGCGGACCCGCGCCCCGTATTCGGACCAATGCAAGGCCAGGGCCACAATGGCGAAAATCAGCGAGCCGGTCACGCCGGCGCCGTAGGAGCGCACGCCCATCGAAATGCCTGTGGCCAGCGAGGCGAAGATGAACACCATGTCGCGCGGGTCCTTGACCGTGGACCGGAAGCGGATCAGCGCCAGCGTGCCCAAAATGCCGATGCCGCGCGCCAAGTTGTTGCCCACGGCCGTCATCAGGGTGGCCGAGACCACCGCGCCCAGGACCAGCGGCTGGATGTACGAGCGCGAATACGACAGGCCGCGGTGGGTCCAGATGTAGACCTGGGCCAGCACCGTGGACAAGGCAAACGACATCAACACGCAGAAGGTGACGGTTTGCCATGGCAGTGCGGGATCCGGGGCCAGTGCCAGGCGGAGCAGATCTTCCATCACACCTCCCACCGCGGACCGCGCAGGTCCGTGCGATAGCGCAGGTGGTCGTCTTGCAAGCGGTTCACGCTGGTCACGTACTTGGCGTACGCCTCGCGCTTCAGGTCAAAGGTGCGCACCAGGTCGATGAGCCAAACCGGCAGGCGCATGTCGAACTTGATCTCGAGTACCAGGCGCGGCTCGGGCGATGCGAAATTGTAGGGATAGTCGACCGGCAGGTAGTCGGCGTCGTGCGGGTGCAGCGTCCAATCGTGCGCCGAGTAGGCGCGCATGGCCTGGTCGAAGGTGATGCGGATGTCCGGGTTCAGGCGGCCAACGAACGGGTCGCGGTCGTAGCGCACGCAGCACACCGGCTCCAGCGCATAGCCGCCGACGATGGCCGCAAAGTCCTTCACCACACCCATCTTCTTGCCGTCCATCTTCCAGTGCTTGAAGGTCTCGCTGCCGCCGGGCAGCACCGCCGCCTGCCAGTGGTCGCGCGGCACTTGGACGCGGCTCTTGCTCTGGGCATCGCCGAACCGCCGCTTGATCTCTAGAAAAACGGGCCCTTCGCAGTTCATGCCGTAGGTGCGCACCCGCAGCTTCATGCGCGCGTGAACCTGGTTCTCGGTGGCCCAATAGAAGCGGCGATCGTGGGTGTCCAGGTACAAGCTGGTGATGGTGTAGCGGCCGGCGTCGCCAACGAAGGGGTCCACGTCGCAATAGGGTGCGATGGCCGCTTTGAGAGCGGGCACCTGCTCCGCCATGATTTGATATTTGAATTCACAGCGCGGCGTGTGGTGCTTGAAGAAGCGCGGTGGATTGGCAGCAAACGGGTTCAACTTCGTCCCCCGCATCGCCCGGCCGCACCCTGGCCAAGGGCGCGCGCGGCAATGCACTCGCCAAGCTACGTTGCCACTGGGGTTTCGTCAAAAACTCGGGGCGTTTTTGGGTGGGCAGACTGGGACGCGGCCTACGGCTCGGTGGCCGGCCGGGCGCGGTGCTGCAGGCGATTGTCGGCCATGCGGCACACCCGCAACAAACCGGCGGCGCGCTCGAAGTCGAAACCCTGCAGGGCGGCTTCCAGCGACGGGGCCGCGCTGGCCAGGGCGGTGCGCATCAGGTCGGCGTGCTCGCGGTACAGGTCGATGGCGCCGGTGTCGTCTTGGGCGAGCAGGGCCGACAGGTCGTCGCACACGTGGGCCGCCAAGCTCCAGTCGATGGGCGGCGGTCGCCGCGCGTCCTCGCGTTCGGGCAAGCGGGCTTGCAGGGCGTGGACCAAGGTCGACAACTCGACTTCCAGGTCGGCCAGCTGCCCGGTCAAGTCGCCGCGCAACTGCGGGTCGAGCAGCGCGCTCTCGACAGCGACGGCCGCGTGCTGCAGCCGCACCGCGCCGAGCGTCCCCGCCAGGCCCTTCAGGGTGTGGACGGTGCGGCGCGCATCCAGCCATTGTTGTGCAGCAATCTCGGCGCGCAGTTTGGTGACGGTGTCGGCCCGCTCGGCGCAAAACCGCTGCAAGAACTTGGCATAGCGACGCCAGTCGCCCTGGTGGACCGCCAGGCCGGCCTCGGCCGTGAGCCCGCCGATGCTGCCCAACTGGGCGCGGAGTTCCTGGGTGTCCGCCTTCGCCGCCGCCACCGGCTTGGCCAGTTCGCGCGGGACATCGACCCCGGTCCAGCGGCAGGCAGTCTCCAGGAGCGCGCGGGGATCGATGGGCTTGGCCACAAAGTCGTTCATGCCGGCGGCGCTGCAAGCCGACTGGTCTTCGGCAAAGGTGTTGGCGGTCATGGCCACGATCGGCGTCCGGGCATAGGTGGGTCGCTCGCGCAGGGCCCGCGCGGCAGCCAGACCGTCCATCACCGGCATCTGGATATCCATGAAGATCAGGGCGTATTGCCGTCTGTCGGCCATCTCCAGGGCGGCGGCACCATTGCCCGCTACGTCGACGACGAAGCCGTGCGGCTGCAGCAGGTCAACCGCAACCTCTTGATTAAACAGGTCATCCTCGACCACAAGTACATGCACCAGGTCGGCGCGCACCCGGGGCAGCTGCGGGTAGGATTGCCGCCGCCGCAAGTCCTCGACCGCCTGCGCCGATGCCAACCCCAGCGGCACTTCGAACCAGAAGGTGCTGCCCACGCCCTCTTGGCTTTCGACCCCAAGCTTGCCGCCCAGGAGGTCGACCAGGCGGTGCGAAATCGCCAGCCCCAGGCCGGTACCGCCGTACCTGCGCGTCGTCGAGACGTCGGCCTGCTCGAAGGGCTGGAACAAGCGATCCTTCTCGGCATTGGGGATGCCGATTCCGGTGTCCTGCACCTCGAAGCGCACCCAGACCAGCGGCCCATCGGCCGCCATCCGCCGCGCCCGCACCGTCACGCTGCCGCGCTGGGTAAACTTCACGGCATTGCTGGCAAAATTGAGCAACACCTGACTGACGCGCAGGCCGTCGCCGTGGACGAACTGCGGCAAGCCAGGCTCGATGTCCACGCGAAACTGCAGCCCCCGGTCGCCCGCCTGGGCCGCCACCAGGTCGCGCACGGCGGCCACGGTGTCGTGCAAGTCGAAGTCGGCAGGAGTCACGGTCAACTTGCCGGCTTCAATCTTCGACAGATCCAGCACGTCGTTGACGATCGACAGCAAGTGCCGCGCCGAGCGCTCGATCTTCTGCAGCCGTTCCGCATGCTTGGTCGGCAGCGCCTGGGTGCCCAGCACGTGCGCCTGGCCGATGATGGCGTTCAGCGGCGTGCGGATCTCGTGGCTCATGTTGGCCAGAAAGGCGCTTTTGGCTTGGCTCGCCGACTCGGCGTTGCGCTGGGCGGCCTCCAGCTCGGCGGTGCGTTCGGCCACCAACCTCTCAAGATTTTCGCGGTGTTGCTCAAGCTCGGCGGCCATGACCTTGTGGGCGGTGACGTCGTCCTTGATGGCCAAATAGTGCGCCACCGAGCCATCTTGCTGGCGTATCGGCGCCAGGATCGCTCGCTCGACATAGGTCGTGCCGTCTTTGCGGCGGTTGATGAACTCGCCCGTCCAGGTCTGGCCGGCCTCCAGGGCCCGCCACATGCCGCGGTAGGTCTCTTCGGGCGTCTGCCCGGATTTGACGATCGCTGGCGTCTGGCCGATCAGCTCAGCCTCGGTATAGCCGGTCTGCGCCAGCAGCGCGGGGTTGACGTACTCGAAGCGTGTCTGCAGGTCGGTGATGGCGATGCCGACGGGATTTTGCTCCACCGCGATCCGCAGTTTGGCGGTCTCTGCCTGCGCCAGGTTCAAGCTGCGCTGCTGCTCGCCCGCCAGGCGCTGCCACACCACCGCACGCCGCCGCCACAGGACCAGGGCGATCAGCGCGGTGCACGCCGATCCGGTCAGCAGCCACACGACCGGCATCATGGTGTACCGGTGCCTTCGACCTCGTAGGCGGTCACGGGCTCGTCCAAACCTTTGACGCGCAGCTCGGGCAGGGCCCGGCAGGAAAAGTCAGCGCCCACCAGGGCATACGTCTCCTCAGAGATCAGGACGCGGCCGGGCATAGCGTGGGCCTGCAAGCGCGCCGCCAAATTCACAGCCGTGCCCATCACCGTATAGGCCAGTTGGTGGGTACTGCCAAAGTTGCCCACCGCACACAGCCCCGTGGCAATGCCCATGCGCACCGACAGCGGCGTGCCGTGGCCGTGGGCCCGCCAGAACGACTGCAATTCGTCAATCTTGGTCTGCATTTCCAGGGCCATCCGCACGCAGGCGCGGGCGTCTTCGGCAGCCCCGCGCGAGGTGGGATCGCCAAATAACACCCTGCAGGCGTCGCCGATGTACTTGTCGAGGGTGCCGTGGTGGTGGCTGACGATGTCGGCCATGGCGTCGAAGTAGCCGTTGAGCATGCGCGCCATGCGCTCGGGCGGCAATGCGGCGGTCTGTTTGGTGAATTCGACGATGTCCGAGAAGAAGATAGTCAGTGGCTTGCGCTGATTGACCACGCCCTGGGTAATGGCGCCGCGCAAGATGCCGCTCGCCACCTCGGACGACAGGTACGACGAAAAGTGGCGCCCCAACCGGTTCAAGCGATCGCGCACGCGCTTGAGCTCCAAGTGCACGCGCACGCGTTCGAGCACCACCGGCGGACTGAACGGCTTGGTGATGTAGTCCACCGCGCCGACGGCCAAGCCGCGGGCCTCGTCGACGGCATCGGTGGCGGCCGTGACGAAGATCACCGGAATCTCGCGCGTGCGCGGGTCGTCCTTGAGCCGGCGACAGACCTCGAACCCGTCCAGGTCGGGCATCATCAGGTCGAGCAGAATCAAGTCGGGGAGTTCGCTGGCAGAACAAATACGGAGCGCGTTCGCGCCCGAATTGGCAGCCTTGATCCGGTACTGTCCAGATAGAAAGGCGCTGAGAATGCTGAGATTCTCAGGGGCATCGTCGACCAGGAGCAGCGTCTGCCGGCGGGCTGCATCTTTGGCTACTGGCTCCACTCGCGATTCCCCCAAGGTGGTCCGCCCAACGCCGTTCTACGCTGGTATTCGGGCTCCGTCAACGCCCCGCGAGGTCCCGCGACCGGATGGGTGGGACCTGGATCGGCCGGCTACCGTTCCGGGCAATTCGCCACCAGTTCCATGGCATGCCAGTATCCAGGCTGGCGCTGCCACACCGCCACCTGGCGGGGCATCCGGGGAAACAGGCCGCCAGAGAGGGGATCGGCCACGGTCACGTCGGCGTTCCACAGCTGCAGGGCCAGCTCTGGCCCGGGCAGCTCGCCCGGCAGGTCGAGCCAGGCGGTGTGGGGCGGAGCGCGAGCCACAAGTCGGTCATGACTGCTGAATACTGGCCGATGGCGAAACACCTGATGAAACTCACTCTTCCAGGCCGCATAGGCCGGCGCCTCGACCACGGCATCGCCCTGCTCGCGGGCCACCGCATCGGGGTACAAGCCGATGAACTGCCCAAGAAACTCGGCAAAGTAGATTGGCTGGTTCGGGTAGCGGTCGACCAGTTGGTACAGACCGTCGCGCCAGGGCCGGTCGCCAAAGGGACTAAAGTAATCATGCACATCAAAATTCCACACCACGCCGTGGAAACGCCGCCGCAGCAGCCAGCGGGCCATGGGGTCGGGCTCGATGGCGGTGACCACGGCATAGCGGTGCAACAGGGAGGGCGGCAGCAGCCAGCCGCCGCTGGGACCGACGACCACCAGCTCGCGAGCCGCTGGCGCCCATTGCTGCAGAGACTGCGCAACGCGACAGGAATAGTCGCTCCAAAGAACGCGGTGGTAACGGCGCGCCAAGGCGTGGTACGGCAGGCCGCCGGCGACGTTGAAC
>JACRCU010000121.1 GCA_016218865.1 Deltaproteobacteria bacterium
GCGGCCCGGAGCTGGCGGATCCGGGGCCGCGGGCCAGCGTGTGCACCGTGGGCGAGAATCCGGTGGCCAGGGCCTTGGCGGCCCTGCGCCGCGGTGGACTGTGCAGAACCGCCAGCAACTCGGGCCATTCCGTGGGCGGCGCGATCGCCGTGGCGGCCGACCTGCGCGGTGGCGGCGCCTGCATGGTCCGGCGGCGGGCGCGCACCTGGAGTGCGGCGGACAGCAAGGCGTTGACCCAGATCGAGACGCTGCTGTCGGGCGGCGATTGCGCGCCACTGCCCGCGGACGTCAGCCCCGCGGCGCTGGGCGAGCTACCGCGCATCCCCTTGCGCGCCGAGCGGTTCCTGGGGGGCAGCCTGACCGAAGCCAGCGGCATCGACGCAGCCGGCCACCTGCTGGCCTGGCAGTTCCGCCAGCCCCTGCCGCGCGCCGCTGCGAACGCCGAATTGGCCCGCCAGGCTGCGGAGTTGGTGCGCAATACCGGTACCGCACCGTGCCAACCGCACGCCGTGGACGGTGGCGAGGGCGAGGTGCAGGTGCGCGTCACCTTGGGCCAACTCAGCTTGGGCCCGTGGAACGCCGCGACCTGGCGGGCAACTCCGTGTCTGCAGCCGGTGTGGCGGTGGGTCGAGGGGCTGCGCGCGGCCGCGGCGGCCAACTCCACTGCGCGCTGAGGTCCACTGCTCCAGCCCAAGTAGAATGCACCCCACCCGATTCGCGTCGGGACGGCTGGACCTGTTCTGCCACTGGCGAGTACCCGTCGGGGCACCGCTCCGGCCCAGCAAACTGCCCAGGTTTCCGATCCGAGGTTTCCGATCCGCCTGGGACGGATTTGGCGTCATCGGTCCCCCGGTGTCGCTCCGGCGGCGTGGTGGACTAGAACGCGAACTTGTCCAGCGCGCCCAGATCGGCAAAGGCCTGCACCAACCGCTTGGTCATGCCCTTTTCGCCCAGGTGCAGCCACGCGCGCGGGTCGATCTGCTTCTTGTTCGGCTTGTCTTCGCCCTCGGGGTTGCCCAGCTGGCCCTGCAAGTACGCGGACTTGTCGTCCATGTACTTCTTGATCGGCTGGGTGAAGGCCCACTGGGTGTCGGTGTCGATGTTCATCTTCACCACGCCGTAGGACACCGCCTCTTTGATCTCCTCGGGCGACGAGCCAGAGCCGCCGTGGAACACGAAATCGACCGGGTTGGCCGCGGTGCCGCGCTGCTTCTGGATCTCGACCTGGCTGTTCTTCAGGATGACCGGCGTCAGCTTGACGTTGCCGGGCTTGTAGACGCCGTGGGTGTTGCCGAAGGAAGCCGCACAGGTGAAGTGGCCCAGCGCATTCAGGGCGTCGTACGAGGCGAGCACGTCGGCGGGCTGGGTGTACAGCCGCGAGTTCTCGACATCGCTGTTGTCCACGCCGTCTTCTTCGCCGCCGGTCACGCCCAGCTCGATCTCGAGCGCCATACCCAGCTTGCTCATGCGGGTCAGGTACTTCTTGCAGATCTCCAGGTTCTCGTGCAGGGGCTCCTCGGACAGGTCGAGCATGTGCGACGAGAACAACGGCTCGCCGTGGGCCTTGAAGTAGGCCTCGCCGGCGTCGAGCATCCCGTCGACCCACGGCAGCAGCTTCTTGGCGGCGTGGTCCGTGTGCAGGATGACCGGCACGCCGTAGGCGAGCGCCAGGTTGCGCACATGGTGGGCGCCCGCAATCGCACCGGCGACCGCCGCCTTCTCGCCTTCGTTGCTCAGCGACTTGCCGGCGTAGAAGTGGGCGCCGCTGTTCGAAAACTGAATAATGATCGGGCAATGCGCCTCTTTGGCGGCCTGCAGCGCCGCGTTCACGGTGTGCGAGCCGATGACGTTGACGGCCGGGAGGGCGGCCTGCGCCGACTTCATCGCGGCAAAGAGTTCCTTGAGTTCACCGCCAGTTACGATACCGGGCTTCAGCTTGATTTTGGACATGGTGTGTTGCTCGCTTCCTCTTTGGAGAATTGCGGGACCGAACCGGACCGCCGCCGGGTGCAAGGGTAGCGGCATTTTGATTTTCCGACGAGTCCGAAAATTCAGGTGCGGCAATGGCCCGCGGCAGTCGCGACCAGAGGGCGGCTGCCACTGCTTGCCTGGCTGCGCGGATCGGCATCGCTACAGGCACTGCCCGTTGCTGCACGTCTTGCCGACTCCGCAGGGGGTGCCATCGGCCGCCGGGAGGCAATAGCAGGTGCCGTACTGGCACTTTGTGCTGGCCGTGCAGCCGTTGTTGCACGGGGTGTCGCAGTCCAGTTGGCCGCCGCCGTAGCAGCCACCAGAGCTGCAGTAGTCATCGACGGTGCAATCATCGCCGTCGTTGCACGGCGCCCAGTCTTGCGGCGCGTACTTGCAGCCCGTGTCCTTGTTGCACGAGTCACTGGTGCAGACGTTGCTGTCGTTGCAGGTGACGGCGGAGTGCGAGCAGGTACCGGCCGTGCAGGTGTCCTTGGTGCAGGCGTCGCCGTCGCCGCAGTCCATCGCCTTGCCCTTGCACGCTTTGTCCGCGCACTGGTCGGCTACGGTGCACGCATCGCCGTCGCTGCACGGGCTGCCGGCGGCGGCCGCGGGGTTCTGACAGCCCAGGGCCGGATCGCACACGTCCAGCGTGCAGGCGTTGCCGTCGCTGCAGGCCTGGACGGCCGCTTGCCCGGTCGTGTCTACCGTGCAGCCCGCGGACTTGTCGCAGGCGTCCACAGAGCAGGCGATGCCGTCGTTGCAGGCTTTGGCTGCCGCATAGCCGCTGCCCCCGGACAAGCAAGCGAAGAACTGGTCCGACAAGCACGCTCCGGTCTGGCACAGGCTGGCGTGGCACAAGTGGTCTGTGCCGCACAGGAATTGCGCCGGACAATCGGCGGCGACGTTGCACGCCACGCAGTAGCCCAAGTCCTTGGCGCACACGCTGGCGCAGGTCTTGTCCGAGGTGCACGTTGGTGCGTCGACGCAAACGGCGCCCATGCACTGCTGGCCGCTGCCGCAGTCGTCCTGCGTCAGGCAGTCGACGCAGTGGCCCAGGTTGCCGTCGCAGACCTGTTTGGATGCCTTGCAGTCGGCCGCGGCCTTGACCTAGGTGCCGGCCACGCACAGGCCCTGGATGCCCACCAACGTGGCGA
>JACRCU010000122.1 GCA_016218865.1 Deltaproteobacteria bacterium
ACGCTGGGATCTTTGCAGCTTTTGGGCGATGGCCCGCCCGTCGAACTGGCGCCGGGGGCGACGCAGATCGAGAGCTTCGTGGCCGACGCCGACAGTCAGCTGGCGTGGTTCGTGGATGCGCCCGTGGACGCAACCGCCACCCTGTGGCAGGTCAACTTGGCGGGCGCTCCGACGCCGGTGCAGCTTGGCGAGGCCGAGCACATTTGGGGGGTCGTCAACGACGGGCGGCTGCTGGTGATTCGCGGCCAGGGCGGCAAGGGCAGCGAAACCCAGCTGTTCGAGGTCGCCACCGGACGCCGCTGGCGAGCCGGCCCCGATTCGGCCGCGGTGGTCGTGGCGGCAAACCGGATCTTCTTGGAAGACCGGCGCCGGCAGTTGTGGACCATCGGCGAGTGGCCGATCGAAGAAGTCCCCCTGCCGGGATCGCGGCCCGGCGACCGGTTGCTGGGTGGCGGGGGCGAAGCGGCGGTGGTGCGGGGCTTTGCCGGCTCCGTGGAGCAACTGGCATGGATCGAGCCGGCCACGCTGCAATCGGTGGGGTCGCTGGGGCCGGCGCACTGGGTGGCCGCGACCCCGATGAGCGACGGCGTGGTGGCGGCACTGGTAGGCCACGACAGCAACGGCAGCGGCACCCTGGACCCTGCAACCGACGAATCTGACGTATGTATCGTGGCGCGCGCGCTGCGGCCGCTGACGATTCCCGAGCGCACCATGCCCAGCGGCGCCAATCTGGAGGGGCTGCCCGGAGCGACGCTGCACATGGCGCGGGCACGCCCGGCCGGCGACCATGCCCGCGGTGGCGGACCTGTGCTGCTGGCGGCGCTGCAACTGCCGGAAGCGGCGTCGCTGACCAGCGTGGTCGGAGTGCAGCTCGCCTGCGGCCAAGGCGCGGCACAGACCCGCTACGTGCGGGCCGTGGCCATGGATACGCGGCAATGGCGCGACCTGTGCGCCGGGCCCGGTCAGCCGCGCTGGTTGCCCGAGGCGTGGCTGCACCCCGCGTGGCACATCGGCGCGAACATCGCGCTCGGCGCCGCGACCGACCCGGCAGACGTAGTGGCGCGGAGCGGCGAGGCGGGCGGGCGGCGGGCCAAGAAGGTCAACGGACGCGGCTCGGTCAAGCAGCCCCACCGGTAGCCGCGGGTGCGCGCCACTCCTGGCCAAAGCCAGTGGCCGCGGTCGTTTCTGCACACCCCACTGGAAATGCGCGGCAACGGCCGCCCAGATCGGGTTGGCAATTGGCGAAAATCGGGTCGGGACCCCGCTTGAGGCCGGAGAACTGCCAAGGATTCCGATCCGAATGGGCCGGATTTGCTGCTGCCCTACCCTGGCGCAGGCTTGTCCGCCGTGGAACAGCACTTCAGCCACGGCGGGTCCTGAAAGGCCGCCACCAGGGCGTCGATGAACAGGCGCACCTTGGTCGACAGGTGGCGACCGTGCGGGTACACAGCCGACAGGTACGACCCGGTCTCGGTGTACCCGTCGAACAGCGTCACGAGCTCGCCGGAGTGCAGCGAGGGTCCGCAGATGAAGTCGGGCGACATCGCAATGCCCAGGCCCGCCTGGACGGCCGCCAGCACCACGTCGCCGTTGTTGCTGCGCAGATCGCCGCGCGTGGCCACCGCCAGCGGGCCGTCGGGCATCGCGAACGTCCAGGTCGGACCGGCCGACGAGTAGGTGTACTGCAGACAATTGTGGTCGACCAGCTCGCTGGGGTGATTCGGCCGCCCATGCTTGGCCAGGTAGGTCGGCGCAGCGACCAAGTGCATCTTGATCGGACAGAGTCGGCGCGCGATCAACGAGCTGTCGCCCAGGCGGCCGATGCGCACGGCTACGTCGAAGCCCTCTTCCAAGAGGTCGACGCGCCGGTCGCTCAGGTCCAGTTCGATGTGCAGCTCTTCATGAATACGCAGGAAATCAGCAATGACGGGACCGAGGTAGCGAATGCCGAAGCTGAGCGGGCCAGAGACGCGCAAGCGCCCGCGCGGCTGGGTCTGCAGCTGCGAGACGGCGTTTTCGGCGTCCTCGACCTCGGTCGCGATGCGCGCACAGCGCTCGTAGAAGGCCGTGCCCGCGTCGGTCAATGCCAGGCGCCGGGTGGTGCGCTGCAGAAGTCGTGCGCCCACCACGTCTTCTAGCTGGGCCACCTGCTTGCTGACGGCCGACTTGCTCTGGCCCAGGCGCCGAGCGGCCGCCGAAAACGAGCTCTCTTCCACGACGCGGGCGAATACCAGCATGGCGTTGACGTCGAGATTCTTGGTCACAGGCACCTCGCAGGCGCCGAACGGCCGGGCGCGCCGCCATGGTAGCGCAATTGCCGCCGACGGGAATCCGGCCGCTTGACGTACGCCGCAAACGCCCGACCATAGGCGGGTGGGCCGCCGCCCGCAGAAGCAGGTCATGCGCAACGTCGTCTTTGTCGCCCCGTTCCCCATGGACGCAACCTTGCGCTTTGCCAGGGGTATTTCATCGCTTCAGCAGGTTCGACTGCTGGGCGTGCTGCAGCAGGCGCCCCACCCCGACGTGAACCCGTTCGATGACATGGAGCTGGTGGGCGATGCGCTGGATCCGGCGGAAATCGCCGAAGCGTGCGAGAATCTTGCAGAAAAATGGGGCTCCTTGCACCGCGTCACCGGTATCCTGGAGCCGCTGCAAGTGCCGCTGGCCGAGGTGCGCGACCAGTTGGGGATCGACGGGCCGGATGCGGCCACGGCGCGGCGCTTTCGCGACAAGGCGCTCATGAAAGACACGCTGCGAGCGGCCGGCATCCCCTGTGCACGCCATCAGTTGTGCACCGAACCCGGCCAGGCGGGCGCGTTGGTGGCCAAGCTGGGGCTGCCGGTCGTCTGCAAGCCGCCCGAAGGCGCCGGCTGCCGCAGCACCTGGCGTTTGGACACGCTGGAAGATCTGGAGCGGGCCCTGGCCGAACTGCGGCCGAGCGAGGAAACCCCGCTGCTGGTCGAGGAATTCCTGCAGGGCGACGAGGGCAGCTGCGAGATGGTGGTGCTGGGCGGCAAGGTGGTCGCCAAGTCGGTGTCGCGCTACCTGCCGGGGCCGCTGGAAGTGCTGCGCAATCCGTGGATGCAGTGGGTCTGCTGGCTGCCGCGGCACTTGCCCAGCGCGGAATACGGCGACCTGTTCGATCTGGGGCCGCAAGTGGTGGAAGTTTTGGGCCTGCGCGACGGGATTGCCCACATGGAGTGGTTCCGCCGTGGCGATGGCAGCTTGGCGGTGGGCGAGGTGGCGGCGCGGCCGCCGGGCGGGCAGCTCAGCCTGATGACAGGACACGTCCACGGTGTCGACATCTACCGTACTTGGGCCAAGGCGGTGGTCGACGGCGAGTTCGACGGCCCCTGGCTGCGGCAAGCCTCGGCCGGCACCGCTTTTTTGCGCGGACAGGGCCGCGGCCGGGTGGCGAGCGTAGAGGGCCTGCACGAAGTGTACCGCGCGGTGGGCGACATGGTCATCGAAGCCCGCCTGCCGCAAATCGGCCAAGGCAAGAACGACAGCTACGAAGGCGAGGGCTACATCGCCATCGAGGACGAGGACGAGGCGCGGGTGCTGGCGGGGCTGCGGACCATCGTCGAGACCGTGCGCATTCGCTACGCGTAGCGGACGGCCGGGTCGGCGCACTCGTCGGCGTGGCCGGCGGCGATGAACTCGGCCACGTGGCCCCACAACACCTCGAATTGACGGCGCTTGAACCCGGACCCGCAGGTGATCCAGTCGTAGTGCGGCGGATCGTGCGACGAGTCGTCGAAGTGGCCGATCAGGTCGTGGTGATCGGCATGGGCCACATGGATGACCTGGCCCCACAGCTGACTGAGCGTGGGCACGAAGCCGTCGCTGTGCGAGGCCTCTGGCATCTCGCCAAAACTCGCCGTGAGCGCCTGCACTTGTTGGGCATTGGGCAGCGGCAGTCGGTCGATCGGCATGCGCGAGGTGGCCGCCCACAGTCCGGCGTACAGGGCGTGGCTCGCTTGGGCATAGGCCGAAAGACCGGCCGACACCGTGGAGGCCACGCCTGGCGAGCGCGCCCGCGCCACCACACAGCCGTAGCGCACGCCGGGCACGTCGCGCGTCACGGCATTGAAGGTCGCCATGGCCGGCGGCACCAGCTGCTGGATGAGGGACTGATCCTGATTGACCTCGCGGAAGAACTCGCGGATCTCGCGCTGGCGCTCGGCCGAGAAGTCAGAAAGGAGCTGATCGTACAGCTGATCCATGGGGTCGTCGGCCGACATCTGCCGGTCGATCTTGATGAGTACGCCGGCCATCTGCACCAGCGCCGAGATCGGCAGGCGACCGTAGCGCAGCGAGTAGATCATCGACATGGACAGCAGCCGCAGCAAGCGCGCGCCCGGCACCGTCATGAAGAACGACGCCAGCGGCGTGCCGTAGTGCGGCGTTGCCACGGCGGTCACACTGCGGACGCGCTGCACCATGGCCTCGGCCGGCAGCTCGGTGGCCAGCGAGGCGCCGGCCGACACCAGCAGACGGCAGTCGAGTCCGCCCGAACTGTGCCCCACCAGGTGGATCGGCTCGCTGCCGTCGCCCGCCACCTCGACCATCTGCTCCAGCAGGCGGTGGGCGCGGCGCCGGACCGAGGAGGTGGGCCAGGTCTTGACGTTGATGACCTCGGCGGCGATGCCCTGGCGCTCCAGCGCGGCCCGCAGCACCCCGCTCACATGGGCAAAGTACTTGAGATCGCCAAGGTTGGCGAAACCAAAGAAGCCTGGAACCAGGAAGATGAAATGCCGCGGACGGGCCATGCAGGACACACTCGGGGTGCCGGCGAGACAGGGCGCGCCGGGAAGCCAGACTATGGCCCAGGTTGCGGCTTTGGTCCAGCGCAAGCGCGTTCTGCGGCGCCGCGCCACCCTTGCCAGCCTTGGGCGCGGGTGCGATCCTGCGGCGCATGAGCGAACCGAAATCTCTTTTCAGCATGCCTCCCGCCCGCCTGGCGCAAGTGCGGGTCATCCTGACCGACATCGATGGCACCATGACCCGCGCTGGCCGGATTCCGCCCGAGGTGGTGGCCATGGCACCCAAGCTGTTGAAATTGGGTGTGGAAGTCCTGCCGGTCACCGGCCGCTCCGCCGGCGAGGCGTTGGGGTTGGCCCGCTACCTGCCGGGCGTCCGGCGCGCGATTGCCGAGAACGGCGGCGCCCTGGTGATCCCGGACCAACCCATCGAGGAGTTGCGGCCCGCCGTGGACCGCGCGGCCATGCATCGGGCGGCGGCCGAATTGAGCAGCAAAGACCCGTGGATGCTGGCGCCCTGTTCGTTCGCCCGGCTGACCGACCAGGCCTGGGAGCGCGGTGGGCGCAGCGACGAGCAGCTTGCACAACTGCGCGACAACGCAGGCGAGATGGGCCTGTCGCTGACCTGGTCGAGCGTGCACATCCACCTGACCGTAGCCCACCCCGACAAAGGCGCGGCCGCGCTGACGGTGCTGGAGCGCGAGGGCATCGATCCGCAACATGCCGCTGCGATTGGCGATTCGACCAACGACGAGGGCCTGTGGGTCGCCGAGCGTTTTGGCCTGGCGGTGGGCACGGCCGACGTGCAGCGGGTGTGGCCGTTGCTGCGGCACCGCCCCGAATTCATGGTGGCACCGGCGGCAGACGGCTGGCTGCAGCTGTGCGAGGCCGTCGCGATGGTGCGCAGGCTGTAGCAACCCAGGAAGATCGAAGGAGTAAGTCATGGCTGCAGACCGTCCGTGGGCCCTGGTGACCGGTGCGTCCTCGGGCCTGGGCAGCGATTTTGCCCGGCAACTGGCTGCGCGCGGCTGGAACGTCATCTTGACCGCCCGCCGCCGCGACCGCATGGAGGCGCTGGCGGTGGGTCTGCGCGACACGCACAAGGCCGAAGTGGAGATCCTGGACGGCGATCTGGGCCTGCCGGAGTTCCGCGACCAGCTGGTGGCCCAGGCCACGGCCGGACGCCACGTGCAAATGATCATCAACAACGCAGGCTTTGGTCAGCAGGGCAAGTTCTTGGACGGCGACTACGGGCGCTGGGCCGACATGCTGGCGTTGAACATCGCGGCGCTGACCGACCTTTCCTACCGCCTGGGCCGCCACATGCGCGAGCACGGCAAGCCGAGCCACGTGGTCAACATCGCCAGCATCGGCGCGTTCCAGCCGGTGCCCGCGTTTGCCGTCTACGCCGCGACCAAGTCGTATGTGCGCGACTTTTCGGAAGCTTTTGCCTTCGAGGTGACGGGCAGCAACGTCGCCGTGACCTGTGTGTGCCCCGGCGGGACGCGCACCGAATTCATGGAAGCCGCCGGCATGACCTTGACCAAGGCCGCGGACGCCGCCCTGCAGTCGAGCGAGTCGGTGGTCCGCGAGGCGCTGGACACGGCGCTGGGCGGTGGGCGGCTGGTCGTCACCGGCTGGCTGAACAAGCTGGCAACGTTCCTGACCCGCTTGTCGCCGCGCTGGCTGTCGGCCAAGGTCGCCGAGTTCACGATGCGCCCGCCCAGCTGATCGGAAAAACGAAGCTATGGCGCGACGATGCGACCCCACGGCCCGTCGACACCGTCGACCGTGTGGCAGGCGTTGCAGTCGCCGTTGGTCTGCGGGGTAGTCATCTCCAAGAAGTCGCCAGCGGCGTTGTAGACCTTGGCGGTGTACGGGAAGGCGATCTTGCTGGCGAGCTTGCCTTGGTAGAAGTTGCCGGCGGTGTTGGTGGTCAGCGTGGTGACCAAGCCGTCTTTGCCGATGATTTCGACCTTGATGCCGGACACGCCGTAGCATTGATCCACGGTGTGCAAGCCGGGGAACACGGTGCCGGCCACCGCAAAATCCGTGCCCTTGCCGACCTTGGTATGGCAGGCGATGCACGCGAGGCCGGGCTGCATCAGCTTGTTGCCCAGGTTGCCCTTGGTCCACAGCTTGCCCGACGGGCACGGCACTTCGGCCTCGGTGTCCAGCCCGGCGGCGGCGTCTGGAGCGTCTCCAGCGGCGTCCTGGCCGGCGCCCGCCGCGTCAACGTCGCTGGCCAACGCAGTGTCGCTGACCGTGGCGTCGCTGGCGTCCAATCCGGTGGCCGCGGTCGCGCCGGCCCCGGCACTGCAGCCAGCCAACCACAACATACCGATGATGATCCGGCGCACCGCCACCTCGCGACGCGGAGCGAGTCCGCAGTTCACTCTACGCATCTTTGTGCAGTGAAATCAAAACATTTTCGCCACCCACGTCCACGCCGCCTTCCACCGGGTCCTGCTCCAGCTGCAACTCGGTGGCCAGCACTTCGTCCATGACGTAGCCGGCGTGCTCGCGCACGGCTTCGGCCAAAATCTCCGAGGTGGTGACCAGCGTCAGGGCGATGCGGTCCTCGACCTCTAACCCAGCTTCTTTGCGGGCATTTTGCACGCGGTTGACCAGCTCGCGCACCAGACCCTCGCGGCGCAGCGCGTCGTCCAACTGCGTGTCCAGCGCCACCGTGGCACGGCCCTCGGTCGCCGCGACCAGACCCGGCAAGGGCGCGGAACGGAACTCGAAGTCGCCCGGCTCCAGCCGCACGCCGGCCACATCCACCCCGCCGTTCTGCTCCAGCTGGGCTTGCGCGGCAGCGACCTTGGCGTTGTCCCACGCCGCGATTTCGCCCGCCACCGCCTTGGTCTGCCCACCCAGCCGCTTGGCGGCCGTCTTGAAGTTGAGCTTGGCGGTCCAGCTGACCAGGTTGCTGGCGCCCTCGGCCTGCAGGTCCACGCGCTTGACGTTGAGCTCGTCGCCCAGGATCTCCAGCAGCTCCAGCTGCCCTTGCAGCAGCGCGTAGTGCGGATCGCGCGCGCCGTCTTGCATCGCCACCGTGAGGGTCCGCAAGGGCTGACGAACATTCAGCTTGCTCTGCTCGCGCAGGTTGCGGCCCAGCTTGACCAGGGTGCGCACCAGCGCCATCCGCTGCTCCAGCTCGCCGTCGACCACCGCCTGATTCGCCTGCGGGAAGTGCTCCAAGTGCACCGAGCCGGCCTTGCCCGGCCGCCCCGCCTCCAGCCGCTGGTACAGGGCCTCGGCCATGAACGGCAGGATCGGCGCCAAAAGCCGCGAGAACAGCGTCAGCACGTCGTACAGCGTCTCGTACGCGGCCTGCTTGTCGCGCGAATTCCCCGACTTCCAGAAGCGCCGCCGCGAACGGCGGATGTACCAGTTGGTCAGATCGTCGATGAAGCCGAGCACGCGCGGGATGACGTTGTACAGGCGGTACTCGGCCATCTCGGTGTTCACGTCGGCCACCAGGCTCTGGGCGACGCTCAGGATCCAGCGGTCCAAAAGCGCGCGATCCTGCAGGGGCATCGGCAGCTCGGGCGGGGTCCAGCTGTCGGCCGCGGCGTAGGTGGCAAAGAAGCTGTAGGCATTCCACAGCGGCAGCACCACCGCCCGCACCACTTCGCGCACCCCGGCTTCGGCAAAGCGCATCGGCTCGGCGCGCACCGCCGGCGACGTGACCAGATAGGCGCGCAGGGCATCGGCGCCGTAGTTGGCCAAAAGCTCCATGGGATCCGGGTAGTTCTTCAGCCGCTTGCTCATCTTCTGCCCGTCTTCGGCCAGGATGAGTCCGTTGACAATCACGTTGTCGAACGCGGGCTTGTCGAACAGCGCCGTCGACAGCACCAGCAGCGTGTAGAACCAGCCGCGGGTCTGGTCCAGGCCCTCGGCGATGAAGGCCGCCGGCAGGTTGCGCTCGACCAGTTCCTTGTTCTCGAACGGATAGTGGTTCTGCGCGTAGGGCATCGAGCCCGATTCGAACCAGCAATCCAGCACTTCTGGGGTGCGCTGCATGGCCTGGCCGCAGTGCTTGCACGCCCACTGCAGCGGGTCGACGTGGTGCTTGTGCAGGTCGTTCACCGGCACGCCAGCGCGATCCTGCAGCTCTTGCACCGAGCCGACGCACTCCAGGTGGCCGCAGCCCACGCACTGCCAGATCGGCAGCGGCGTGCCCCAGTAGCGGTTGCGCGAGATGGCCCAATCCCGCGCGTCCTTTAGCCAATTGCCAAAGCGCTTCTGGCCCACATAGTCGGGCACCCAGCGGGTCTGCTCGTTCAGCTCGACCATACGCTCGCGCAGCGGCCGGGCATTGCTGCCGGGTGCCACGGACTCGACCCGCACGAACCAGGTCGGCATCGCCTTGTAGATGAGCGGCGTGCCCGAGCGCCAGCAGAACGGGTACTCGTGGTCGATGGTCGCTTGCTTGAACAGCAGTCCGCGCTCTTTCAGGTCGCGGATCAGGGTCTTGTCGGCCTCTTTGACGTTCTTGCCCACCACTTCGCCGCCGGCGATGCTGGCCACGTCGCCGGTGAAGCTGCCCTCGCCGTCGACCGGATCGCGCAGCGGCACCTTCCACTGCTGGCAGACGCGGTGATCGTCCTCGCCGTAGGCCGGCGCTTGGTGCACCACGCCCGTACCGTCTTCGACCGTGACATAACCGTCCGAAACCACGCGATAGGCGCCCTCGGCCGCGGCGTCGGCAAAGCAGTCGAACAGCGGCTGGTAGCGCACGCCCACCAGATCGGCGCCGTTCAGGGTCCGCAAAACCTGGTGCGCGCCCAGGACTTTTTCGGCCAGCGCTTCGGCCAGCAGGTAGCGCGCGCCGTCTTCTTGGCGGCGGGCCTCTACGTAGCGGATGCTCGCGCCCACGCACAGGGCCATGTTGGCCGGCAGCGTCCACGGCGTGGTGGTCCAGGCCAGGATGTGCAGCGGATCGGCACTGCCGGCCGCGTCGTCCAAGACCTTGAAGCGGATGGTGATCGCCGGGTCCTGCACCGTCCGGTAGTCCATGCCAGCTTCGAAGTTCGATAGCGGCGTGCCCAGCCGCCACGAGTAGGGCATCACCTTGTGGCCGCGGTACAACAGGCCCTTGTCCCACAGGGACTTGAAGACCCACCACACCGACTCCATGAACGACAGGTCCATGGTCTTGTAGTCGCGCTCGAAGTCGACCCAGCGGCCCATGCGCTCGACCACTTCCTGCCACAAGCCCGTGTAGCGCAAGACGATCGAACGGCACGCCTCGTTGTAGCGGCCCACGCCGTAGGCCTGCACTTCGCTCGGCGACTTCAGTCCCAGGTCCTTCTCGATCTCCATCTCGACGGGCAAGCCGTGGCAATCCCAGCCGAACCGCCGCTCGACCCGCCAACCGCGCATCGCCCAGTAGCGCGGCACGATGTCCTTCAGCGTACCCGCCAGCAGGTGGCCGTAGTGCGGCGTGCCGGTGGCGAAGGGCGGGCCGTCGTAGAACACGAACTCGCCCTGGCCGCCGTCGCGCACCTGCTTGGCAAAGGTGCCGTGGTCGCGCCAGAAGGCCAGGATGTCCTGCTCCAAGGCCGCGAAATTGGGGTTGCTTTCTGGTTTAGCAAAAGGCTGTGTCGCCATGGGGTTGTCTCCTGTGGGGCGGCCGCAACCCGACGTAGTGCGTCGGACTCTACAGGCCGAAGGAATCCAGGTTCAGCAGGGCGCGGTACTTGCGACCGGCGTAGGCGATGAACGCGTGCGGGTCCAGCGGGCGGCCGGTGGCGCGGGTGATCAGTTCGTCGGTGACGTACTGGCTGCCGACCTGGTGGATATGCGCGCGCAGCCAAGCCAGCAGCGGTGCCAGATTGCCGGCTTGCAGATCGGCGACCAGCCCCGGCGTCTGCGCCACGGCGGTCTGGAACAGCTGCGCCGCGTACAGCGCACCCAGGGTGTAGCACGGGAAGTAGCCGAACAGGCCCGCCGACCAGTGCACGTCCTGCAGGCAGCCCAGCGCGGCGTCGGGCGGGGTAATCCCCAGGTAATCCTGCATCTTCTGGTTCCACGCCGCCGGCAGGTCCGCCACCGCCAGCTTGCCGCTGAAGAGGTCGCGCTCCAGCTCGTACCGCAGGATGACGTGCAGCGGATAGGTCAGCTCGTCGGCCTCGGTGCGGATGAAGTTGTTCAAATCCACATAGTTCAGACCGTAGACGAAGTCGTCGAAGCTCACCTGCTGCAGGAACGGGTAGTCCTGCTGCAGCTGCGGGTAGCGCGCGCGCCAGAAGTCCGCGCCCTGCCCCAGCTGCTTCTCCCACAGCAGCGACTGGCTCTCGTGCACGCCCATCGAGCGCGCCCGCGACACCGGCTGGCTGGCCAGGTCCAGGTTGCGGCCCTGCTCGTACAGGGCGTGACCCGTCTCGTGGATCATTGCCATCAGGCTCTGGCACCACGAATTCTCGTTGTAACGGGTGGTGATGCGCACGTCGCTGGGCCCGGCGCCGCCGCAGAACGGGTGCACCGCCGTGTCCAGCCGGCCGTGGTCGAAGTCGAACCCCATGGCCCGCACCAGCTTTTCGCCCACTTCGCGCTGCTTGGCCGCGGGAACCGGGTGGGTTAAAAAGGCCACGTCGGGCAGCCCGGGTTGAGCCTGGCGCTGCCGCACTTGCGCGATCAGCGGGATCAAGAAGGCCTTGAGCGGCTCGAACACCAGGTCCAGGCGGGCCATGGTCATGCCGGGCTCGAAGTCGTCGATCAGCACGTCGTAGGCCGGCTGGTCGGGCCCCAGGATCGCCGCCTTCTGCTTGGCCAGGTCGATCAGCTCCTGCAACACCGGCGCGAACAGGCTGAAATCCTTGGCCTTGCGCGCCTTGACCCAGATCTCGTGGCCGGCCACGGTCCGCTCGCCCCAGCGCCGCACCAGCTCGGTCGGCAGCTTCACCGCCTTGTGGTGCTCGCGCAACGCCTCGCGCACGTTGGCCTTTTCCACCGCCGCCAGCGTGTCGTCGCTGTGGAGCAGCCCCAGCAGCTCGCCCAAGCGCGGCGAGCACCAGCGCTCTTGCTGCAGCACGCTCAGAGTGGCGACGTGGCGGCCGCGCGCATCGATCGCGCCGGCGGGCATGGCGATCTCTTGATCCCACTGCAGCAGGCCCAGCACCTCTTCCAGCGCCATCAGATCGCCCAGCTGTTGGCTCAGTTCCCTATAAGCATTCATGACTGCACCTGTTTTTCGGCCTCGCGCTGGTCGTGCAGGTCGCGCAGATAGCGCCACGAGTACAGCCCGCCGTTGTGGCCGTCGCCCCAGGTGAAGCGGATCGCGTAATTACCCACCGGGACTACGCTTTTGACCTCGACGCTGGGCGACCGCTTGGGATTGTTCTGCAAGATCGGCAGGCCGCCGCGCGACTGGCGCACCAGCGTGGTCGGCTCGCCGTGGGTGCCCTTGCAGGTCGCGCAGGGGCACTGCTCACGCAAGTACGCCAAAGCAAAGATAGATTCCTGAGCGTCCTGCCAGGTGATGACCACTTCGCCGCTGTCGGTCCAGGCGATGTTGGCGGGTTGGCTGGCTTGCATCGGTTGACTGCTCATTGGGCCTCGGCACCGGCCGTGTCGACCGGGGGCGGAATCCTTGCCCTTTCGCGGCCTTTCGTCAAGGGCCCGGCGGTGTGGGGTGTGGCGACAGCGGGGACTGCCGCTTGTGCTTGCCCCGGCGCGGCGGGCGATGCATGCTGCAGAAACCGGTCCCGTGCCGGCGAGCCATCCGCATGAATCCACGCACAAAACAACAACTCCTTGGCCTTGCTGCCGCCGCGAGCGCACTGCTTTGCGCTGCCGTGGCCGGCGCCAACGCCAGCAACTGCGAGTCGATCTCGGACAGCGATGCGCGCAACCACTGCCGCGCGGTGGCCAAAAAAGACAAAAGCCACTGCGAGTCGATCCGCGACACGGATCGCCGCAACCAGTGCCGGGCCGAGGCCAGCGGCGACCGCTCGCACTGCGAGTCGATCAGCAACAGCGACAAGCGCAACCAGTGCCGCGGAACCGCGAGCGGCGCCAGCGGTTCGTCGAATTGCGAGTCCATCTCGGACAGCGACGCGCGCAACCACTGTCGCGCCGTGGCCAAAAAGGACAAGAGCTACTGCGAGTCGATCCGCGACAGCGACCGGCGCAACTACTGCCGGGCGGTCGCGGGCGGCGGCAAGAGCAGCTGCGAGTCCATCAGCAACAGCGACTTGCGCAACCGCTGCCGCGGCGAGGCGCGATGAAGCGGGCGGTGCGGGCGGCCATGGCGGTGGCCCTGCTCGCAGCGTGCGAACCGCCACAACCCGGTGTGCGTGCAGCTCAATCGATAGCGGCGCGCGAAGTTGCCCAGCCCACCGCGCTCGCGGTGACAGGCGGCAAACCGCTGGCCAAGCCGGCCGCGCCCGTGGCGACTGCGCCCAGCGAGCCCGCGTCGACGGCGACCGACCGCTTGCGCGTGCGTACGGTGCGTCAGTTCGGTTGGGGCAGCGGTCCGGCCCAACTGGGGCACGTCCACCAGGGCGAGCAGAATCCCGAGGCGCCAATGGCGCTGGATGTCGACGCGCAAGGCAACGTCTTCATTCTGGATCAGGTCAACGAACGGATCGTCCTGGCCCGGCGCGACGGCAGCCTGGGGCAGATCGCGGCGCCGCGCACTGCGCAGGACCTGCTGGTGGTTGGGGCGCAGGCGTGGTTGCTGGACCGCCTGGTGGCCAGGGAGCTGCAGCGCGTGGACTTGGCGAGCGGCGCAGTGTTGCAGCAGGTGCCGCTGGCGGCGATCGAAGAACCGGGCGCGCTGTCGGCGCTGTGGGCGCACGGCGGGGACCTGTACGGTGAACTCGGCCACGGCGCGCTGCGGCGGCTCGCGTCGCTGCAGGGCACAAGTCGGAGCGATCACTTGCTTCTTGGCCGCCCGACCGCAGATGGACAGCGGCGCCTGACCGCGGCGCGCGTTCCGCCCGATCAAGTGACGGTGCAGGTGCGGCGCTTGGCCGATCCCGACGGGGCGGCGCCAGTGCGCAATCTGCTGGCGGCGGTGCCGGCCGAGGTTCAGCAAGTCGTCGAGCTCGGATCCGATGCAATGGGTAGGATCTGGCTGGTGGCGGACCTGGGCGACGCCAAGTACCCGCGCCGGCAGGTGCTTGCGTGGGAGGACAATGCGACGGAACCGCGGCGCGCCGACCTGGCGCCGTGGCGCGGCCCCGAAGAAACGTTCCGGCCGGCCAAGTTGGCGCCCAATGGCCACCTGTTGGCGCTGGGCCTTTCCGACCAAGGCATGACGCTGCAGGAGGTGGCGCCATGACCCGCAACCTGGTACGTCTGCTGGTCTTTGCCGGCCTGCTCGCGGCCAGCGCGGCCGCCGCCAATCCCGATCCGATGACCCGCGACCAGATCGTGGCGAACAGCAAGACCGTGGTCGGCTTCAGCTACTGGTGGGGCGGCGGCGCGTGGCTGCCCGGCTCGCCCAACAAGGGCAAGTGCACGCCCAAGAAC
>JACRCU010000119.1 GCA_016218865.1 Deltaproteobacteria bacterium
AACTGCACCCTGGCCGGGCAGCTCTGCGTGGCCGATGTGTGCCAGGACGCGGTCTGTACCCCCGGCACCCTGCTGTGCCAGGGCAACACCGTGGTGCAGTGCGGCGCCGACGGCCAGTCGGCCATCGCCGTCAAGGCCTGTCCTCTCAACCAGTTCTGCCAGGATGGCGTGTGCCAGGCGCAGATTTGCACACCCGGCAAGCCCACCTGCGACGGGAATGCCATCAAGACCTGCAACGGGGACGGCTCGGGCTACGTCAGCGGATCCGGCAAGGATTGCGGTGACCTCAAGTGCATCGGCGGCGCGTGCAAGGCGCCCATTTGCACGCCAAACAAGACCTATTGCGTAGGCAATCAAATCTTCATGTGCGCGGGAGACGGCTACTCCGGCAAGCTGGTCAAAGAGTGCGGCAGCAGCGCGGCCTGCGAAGCTGGGTCGTGCAAGCCACTGATCTGCGAGCCCTATCAGTCGCTGTGTCAGGGCAACGTCGCCAAGCAGTGCAACGCTACGGGCACCGACTTCGCCGGCCCGGGCATCGACTGCGGCACCAGCAAGTGTGCCGGCGGTATGTGCAAGAACCAGCTGTGCCCGCCCGCGAGCCAGTTTTGCGAAGACGGCAAGCTGAAGATCTGCAGCGCCGACGGCATGAGCATCGCCAGCGAAAAGGCTTGCAGCACGGGCACCTACTGCGGCATCGGCGCCGGAGGTACCGCGGAGTGCCTGAACAACAAATGCTCGCCGGGTGCCGTCAGCTGCAGCGGCAGCGTCATCGTCACCTGCAACGGCGAGGGCTCGGGCTACCTCGCCGGCGGCCTGGACTGCGCCAGCAAGGGCCAGATTTGCGCCGGCGGGGTGTGCTCCAGCCTGCAGTGCGACCCCAAGACCTTGCTCTACTGCAGCGGCAACGTGGTGATGATGTGCGACGGCAGCGGCATGAAGCCGACGGCGATCCAGACCTGCAGCACCCTGGAGTACTGCAGCAACGGAACTTGTTTTGCCAAAGTGTGCAGCCCCGGCGGCCCCGCCTGCAGCGGCGACTTCGCCACCACCTGCAACGCGCTCGGCGACGGCTACGTGGGCGCCAAGGTCGACTGCAAGGCTCAGGGCAAGGCGTGCAGCGGCGGCGCCTGTGTCGCGGTCAGCTGCGGCGACGGCAAGGTCAACCAGAGCGGCGAACAGTGCGACGACGGCAACAAGACCGACGGCGACGGCTGCTCGCTGGGCTGCCAGGTCGAGGCCACCTGCAACCCCGCCTGCCCGTTGGGTTTGACCTGCCAGGCCGATGGCAGCTGTGCCAAGCCGTGCGGCGGGGCCGATTGCGCCGTCAAGGGCGACGCGCTCCTGCCCAAGCCGGTGGCGGGCCTGATTCCCAGCGGCAACGGCGTCAGCATCGCCGGCATCAACCTGGGCGCGCAGCTGCCCAACCTGTGGATTGCCAACTCGCCGCAAAATACCGTCTCGCGCATCGACACCAAAGCCGCTGTTGAAATCGGCCGTTACAGCGTATGCAGCGACCCGTCGCGCACCGCGGTCGACTTCGACGGCAACGCCTGGATCGCCTGCCGCGGCGACGGCAAGGTGGCCAAGATCATCGCCGACAAGAAGAAGTGCATCGACAAGAACGGCAACGGCCTGATCGAAACGTCGACCAACAACCAGCCGATCGCCAACGACGAGTGCGTCCAGTTCATCGCCCAGCCCAACAAGGGCACCTACGCGCGCGGCATCGGCGTGGACCGCGACAACCACGCCTGGGTGGGCTACTGGAACTCGATGAGCCTGGTGCGCCTGAACAAGGACACCGGCGGCACCATGGACGACATTGCCCTGGGCTGCTCGCCGTACGGCTTGGTCATCGACCAGCAGGGCCTGATTTGGCTGCAGGGTGCCGGCTGCGGCGGGCTGGTCCGCGTGGACCCGGTGACCAAGATCGTCACCAAGAAGGAGCAACAGCAGCAATTTGCCTACCCCGCGGGTGCCTACGGCATCAACGTGGACCAAAAAGGTCGCATCTGGGTGGCCTCGGGCAACTCGGTGTCGTGCTTCGATCCCAAGACGTTGCAGTGGAAAGTGGTGAACATGCAGTGGGGCGGCGGCCGCGGCCTGGCCACCAGCGACGACGGCTTTGTGTACGTGGCGGTCGACGGCTCGGGCGGCGCGGTCAAGATCAACGGCAACACCGAGCCTCCGCAGGTCGTGGGCTTCATCAAGGGCGCAGGCAGCCCGGTGGGCGCGGCCGTGGACTACGACGGCAACGTCTGGGTCGTCAACCAGTCCGGCTCCAGCACGAGCAAGCTGGATCCCAAGACCATGGCGGCGATTGCCACGGTGCCGGTCGGCAGCTCGCCCTACACCTACTCGGACATGACCGGCTACGGCCTGCGCTTTGTGGGCCCGTTCACCAAGCAGGGGACCTGGGTCGGCACCTTCTACGCGCCCACGGCGCTGGGCCCGTACGCCACCGCGACCCAGGTGACGTGGACGGCGATCAGCGTGGACGTCACGATTCCCGGCGCCACCACCGTCCAGCTGAAAACCGCGCCCACGCAGGCGACCTTGGCACAGATGTCGTGGAGCTCGCCGGTGCCGTTCGGCATCGCGCCGTCCCTGGACCTGAACAAGATGGGCGCCGTCACCGGCCCGTGGCTGCAGGTGCAGGTGACCATGCAGAGCGACCCCAAGGGCGGCACGCCGGTGCTGCAGGGTGTGTGGGCCACGGCCGCGGTCAAATAGGTGGCCGCCAAGGAGTACTAGTGATTGGAATCCATTGGGTCAAGGGAATCACGGCAGGCTTGGCCCTGGTCGGAGCGCTCGGTTGCCAGAGCGACGCCAGCGTCACCGCCAGCCAGTTCGACCAGAGCTGCAGCACCGCGGATGACTGCGTGGGCGTAGAGGAATTCCATCGCACCGGCAGTTCGTGCAGCTCGGGCTGCCCGGTCACCGCCATCAACAAGAAGGCCCTGCCCGCCTTCGAAGCCGCGAGGAAAGGGGCGGAAAAGGGCTGTGACGACTACCCGATACCGGGATGCGCCAGTCCGGGTCCGCTCGCCTGCACAGCCGGCAAGTGCGGTTTCTCCGGCAAGGCCGACGCCAGTCCCTAACCTTTCGCCCCCGCCCGACCAGGCAACCGCCCCAACCAAAACCCTTCCACGGCTTCGTCGACCTGACCGCAGTACGCCACGGCCATGTGCCGCGAGGCCTGAGCCAACGCAATGCGTCGGGTCGCGGGGTCGTCCAAATCCGCGGAAGCGAGCACGTCGGCTGCAGTCTGCCACGCCTCGACATCGGTCGGCAGCGGTAAGGCCGCCACCTGCTTCGCACTCAGCTTGAGCGCCGCGGCCGCCAGGGCCGTCCCGGCGTGCCGTTGCCAGGCCAAGGCCGAGGTGGTCGCGCAGCACAGCACCGCCGCAAGTCGCCACAGATCCTTGGGATCCTGCGGGATGACCGCCAGCGTCGGGGTGGTGTTCA
>JACRCU010000120.1 GCA_016218865.1 Deltaproteobacteria bacterium
CTGACGGTGGCGCAGATCCGCACCTCGGGCACCATTGCCCTGTGCAAGCACAACCGCGTCATGATCACCAGCCCGCAGGACCTGGTCTACGGCTATCCGTGGGCCGACACGGTGGTCCACGAGCTGGTGCACTGGTTCGTGATCAAGCGCGGCGGCGCGCGGGTGCCGCTGTGGCTGCACGAGGGGTTGGCGCGCGGTCTGCAGGTGGTGTGGCGCGGCGGCAACCTGTTGGATCTCGACCGCGACGAGCGCGCCACGCTGGCACTGGCCCGCAAGGCCGGGCGCTTCATTCCCCTGGCCAAAATGCGCCCTTCTTTGGCCGTGTTGCCGAGTCAAGACGACACCCAACTGGCCTTTGCCGAGGTGCACCACGCTGCGGCCTGGCTGCTGCAGCGGCAAGCCCAGCGTCAGGGGCAGCCGACCGAGCTCCTGCGCGGCGTGGGCCAAGTGGTGGCCTTGTTCGCCCAAGGACTGGATGAGCCGGCGGTGTTGCAGCAGGTATCGGGGCTGGCGCCCTCGGCGTTTGCCGCGGCCTGGAAGCGCGACCTCCAGCGGTTGGAACTGCGCGATGCGGCCGACGCTCCCACCCGCAAAGTTCCGATCACCTTCCGCAGCGTGAATGCCGACGTGGCCCAGGCGGGCAACGTCGAGTCGCGGCGCTTCGCCGAGCTGGGCGACCGTCTGGCCCTGCTGGGGCGCCCGCAGGCGGCGGCGGTGGAGTACCGCAAGGCGCTGGCCGCCGGGCCGCAGCAGGGCCCCTACGTGGTGGCGCGACTGGTGCGGGTGCTGCTGGACTTGTCGCGCCTGGCCGAGGCGCTGGACTTCTTGCAGCCAGCGTTGGCGGAATTTCCAGAACATGCGCCCCTTTGTGTGCTGGCCGGGCGGGCGGCGGTGCAGCAGGCGCGCTGGCGCGAGGCCCTGGACTACCTGGAGCGGGCTGCCTGGCTCAACCCGTTCGACCCGGCGATCCATGCCCTGTCGGCGCAGGCCTGGACGGCGCTGGGGCAAGAGGGCGAAGCGGCGGCGGCGCGGGCGCGGCAGGCGTTGGTGGACGGGGCAGGCCTGTGAAGAACCGCAGTGGATGGCCGAGCTGCGTGCCTCTTCGCGCAGGCTCAGCACCATTCTTCACACTTTTCTGCAGTCTTGACCGCCACAATCGTGCAAGCGGGTTGACCGAGCGTGCCACACTCGGTCAAAATACGAGTTTGCCCGTCGCAACCCCGGCCCAGGCATTGCTGGCTGCAACAATGGGTCAGCGGTTCGCAACGGTAACGTAGAGGAAGCATGGACAAGGTCATCGGCATCGACCTCGGCACCACCAACTCGTGCGTGGCGATTTTCGAAGGCGGCACCGCCCAGGTGATCCCCAACACCGAGGGTTCGCGCACTACGCCCTCGATGGTGGCGTTCACGCCCGATGGCCAGCGCCTGGTCGGCAACATCGCCAAGCGCCAGGCGGTGGCCAACCCGCAGAGCACGGTGTTCGCCGCCAAGCGCATGATCGGCCGCAAGCTGAAGTCGCCGGAAGTCCAGCGCATGCAGTTGACCGCGCCCTACAAGATCGCCGGCGCCGAGAACGGCGACGCCGGGGTGGTGGTGCACGGCCGCCGCTACTCGCCGCAAGAGATCGGTGCGTTCGTCTTGCGGCAACTCCGCGAAGCTGCTCAAGAATACCTGGAGCAGAACGTCGCCGACGCGGTGATCACCGTCCCCGCCTACTTCGACGACGCCCAGCGCCAGGCCACCCGCGACGCCGGTCGCCTGGCCGGCCTGAACGTGCTCCGCATCATCAACGAGCCGACGGCGGCCGCTCTGGCCTACGGCATCGGCGCCGAGTCGAGCGGCACCATCGCGGTCTACGACTTGGGCGGCGGCACGTTCGATATTTCGATCATGGACTTCTCGCAAGGCGTGTTCCAGGTCAAGGCGACCCACGGCGATACCTTCTTGGGTGGCGAAGACGTGGATGCCCGCCTAGTCGACCTGCTGATGGACGACTTCTCGCGCGACACCGGCCTGGATCTGCACAACGACCCGGTCGCCCTGCAGCGCCTGCGCGACGCCGCCGAGCGCGCCAAGATGGAGCTGTCCACCGTCGACGAGACCGAGATCTCGCTGCCGTTCCTCACCGCCGACGCCACGGGTCCCAAGCACTTGCGCCGCGTGCTGACCCGCCCGGAGCTGGAAGGCCTAGTGCAGGACCTGATCGCCGCCACCATCGAGCACTGCCGCGACGCCGTGACGGCTGCCGGCATCGGTGTGGACCAGATTACCGATGTGTTGTTGGTCGGCGGCATGACCAAAATGCCCGCCGTGCAGCGCGCCGTGGCGGCGTTCTTCGGTCGCCAGCCCAATCGCTCCGTCAATCCCGACGAGGCCGTGGCCGTGGGCGCCGCCATCCAGGGTGCCATCC
The DNA here is from genome assembly GCA_016218865.1 of Deltaproteobacteria bacterium. Classification (GTDB taxonomy): domain Bacteria; phylum Myxococcota_A; class UBA9042; order UBA9042; family UBA9042; genus SXRM01. The sequence goes on from JACRCU010000120.1 coordinate 2,414, forward strand.
TGTCCGGCGATGTCGGCGAAGTGGTGCTGCTCGACGTGGTCCCGCTGTCGCTGGGTATCGAGACCGCTGGCGGCATGATGACCAAGCTGATTCCGCGCAACGCCACCGTGCCGTGCAGCTTGACTGAAATCTTCACCACGTCGGAAGACTACCAGCCGCTGGTCAACATCCACGTGCTGCAGGGCGAGCGTCCGCTGGCCGCCGACAACACCAGCCTGGCGCGCTTCGAGCTGGTCGGCATCCCGCCGGCGCTGCGCGGCGTGCCCAAGATCGAGGTGGTGTTCAACATCGACGCCAACGGCATCCTCAGCGTGTCGGCCCGCGACCTGGGCACCAAGCGCGAGCAGCAGGTGCGGGTGCGCGCCACCACCGGCCTGACCGAGGCGGCGATCGAGCGCATCTTGGCCGAAGCCGAGCAGTTCCAGGACGCTGACCGCATCAACGTCGAGCTGTCGGAGCTGCGCCGGCGCATCCAGGGCCTGATCTACACCACCGAGCGGTCGCTGGCCGAGTCGGCCAACTATTTGACCGAGGCCGAGCTGGGCCAGATCCGCATGGACCTGGAAGTGGCGCGCCGCGCGGCCGATGCGGCGGACGTGCAGCTCATCCAGAACGCCCTCCGCGAGCTCGAGAAGTCGGCCTTCCGCATCACCGAGGTGATGTACCGCGACTTCGCCTAGTCTTTTCGTTACGTTGCTGCCCATTCGCTGCCCGATGGTTCGCTGCTTTTGACCCACGCCGCTCCCGATCACTACCGCGTCCTGGGCGTGCCGGTGAATGCCGACACCGCGGCTATTCGCGAGGCGTATCGCAAGCTTTCGCGGGTCTACCACCCCGATCGCCACCGCGGCGCCGCCCGCGCCACCGCCTGTTTCCAGCTCATCTCCAGCGCCTGGACCGAGCTTTCCGACCCCGGCAAGCGCCTGCACTACGACCGCATGCTGATCCTGCGCGATCCGCTGCGGATGGTGGACGACCCGCGCGCCGAAAGAGCCCTGGATGTTCTGGACTTGGTGGTCAAGCGGCTGCGGCGCGACAAGCCGGTGCTGCCGGCGGAGCCAAAGCCGATCGATCTGCGGGTCGCCAAGAAAATCAGCTTTGCCCGGGCCGTGTTGGGTGGTGTCGAGCGCGTCGATGCCCACTACACCTGTGCCTGCCCGGCTTGCCGCGGCCAGGGCACCGACGCCCCCGAGCGCAACCCGGTGTGCCACGTCTGCCAGGGCACCGGCGGCTTCAAGGTCGGCGTGCCGCGCCAGCGCGCAACCTGCGGATTTTGCGGCGGCCGCGGGGCGGTGCTGGTCGCCGAGTGCGTGCGCTGCAAGGGCAGCGGCGAGGTTTCGGTGGAGCGGAGCATCGAGGTGCAGGTGCCGCCCGGCTGCCGCAATGGCTCGGTGCTGCGCGTACGCGGCGTGGGCGAGGTCGCCACCGGCACCAGCGAGGCCGGCGATCTGCTGGTCGACGTCCAGGTCGAGCCGCACCCGCTGCTGAAGATCGACGGCAACGACCTGGTCTGTACGGTGGCGGTGCCGTGGAGCCGCGCCGCCCTGGGCGGTCCCATCGAGGTGCCGACCCTGGAAGGCGTCGAGCGCCTGACCCTGCCCGCCGGTTGCCAATCCGGCCAGGAGCTGCGCATCGCCGGGCGCGGCCTGCCCAACCCCAGTGGCCGCGGCCACTTGCGCGTGCAGGTCCAGGTCGAAGTGCCGCGCGAGCTGGCGCCCGCCCAGGCCGAGGCGATCGCCGCGCTGGACCGCTTCCTGGCGCCCGCCCAGTACCCCAGCAGCGACCGCTACTTGCGCGCCCTCGCCGCCTTGCGCGATGCCAGCGGGGCCTCGTGATGCGCCCGCGTCCGCCCACCGTCGCCGAGCTCGGCGAGATCCGCCTGGTGCGCGTGCTCCGCCGAACCCTGGATCGACCGGGCGCCTGCAGCGTGGCCAACGGCGACGACGCCCTGGTGTGGCAGCCGCAGGGGCAGGTGGTCGCCACGGTAGACAGCGTGGTCGAGGGCGTGGACTGGCTGGCCGAGGTCGCGCCGCCCGAAGCCGTGGGCCACCGCGCCGCGGCCGTAAACCTTTCCGATCTCGCGGCCATGGGCGCCGAACCCAAGCTGCTTTTGCTCGCCCTGGAGTGCCGCGGCGACGTCTCGTCCGAGTGGCTGCTGCGCGCGGCGCGCGGGCTGGCGGCCACCGCCGATCGCTTTGGCTGCAGCGTGGCCGGCGGCGATGTGGGCCTGTGCCCTGGACCGCAGCGCTGGAGTGTGACGGCGTTGGGGCAGTTGCAGGGTCCGCCGCTGCTGCGCTCCACCGCCCGCCCGGGCGATCGCGTGTGGCTGATCGGCCGCGTCGGTTGGGCCGCGCTGGGGCTGGCCTGGCTGCAGCGCCATCCCCACGAGCCGCCGGCGGATCACTGGGCAGCGCCGTTCGTCCGCGCGCACTGGTGGCCCGAGCCCTTGGTCGCCGCCGGTCGCCACCTGCAGGCGCTGGCCCAAGGCGGGGCGCGTATCAGCTGCCTAGACGTGTCCGACGGCCTGGCCCTGGACGCGGCCCGCCTGGCCGAAGCCTCGCGCGTGGGCATCCACCTGCAGCTCGCGGCGCCAGCTTGGCCGGCTGAGGCCCTGGACTGGCTGAAAACCCAGGAGCTTTCGCCCGCCGAGCTGGTAGGAGCCGGCGGCGACGACTACGCCCTTTTGGTGGCCGCGCCGGCCGACCTGGACCTTGCCGCCGCGTGGCCGTGGCCCGAATTGCCGTGCACCGCCATCGGCGAAATCACGGTGGGACCCGCCGGCAAGGCCTTCGTCGCCGTGGGCAATCAGGTGGTGCAGGGCGCGGGGTGGTTGCACGGGACTTGAGCCGTCGCCAGGACTACTTGCACGCTCCCGGGCAGTCACTCGCGCACACGCCTTGGCAACACACCTTGCTGTCGCCGCACGGCAGCAAGTCCGGCGCGGCCTTGGGCTGGCACAGGCCGCCGGGCGTGCAGTGGTTGGGCGCGCAGGGGTCGCTGGCGCCGCAGTCCGAGTCGGTCGCGCAGGCCGCGCGCAGCATCAGGCGGTCGTCGCGCATGTCCGCTGCGGTGCCGGGGCCGAACTGGAAAAGGGGTCGCCACGCGACCGCGCCAAACGGCGGTTCGTAGACCCCGGCCAGACTGGTGAACATCGGATTCTCGAAGCGCAATTCCCCCGCCATCGCTTGCAGCTGGCCCATGGGAAGATTCGGCCCGTTCGCCGCGGACGTCGGCACCACGAAGCCGGCGCGCCACGTGCCGTTCAGCGCTTGCCGCACACCGCCCACCGCTTTGCCAAGCGCACGGTAGAAGTTGTCATCGTCGTCCTGGGCAAGATCCAGCTGATTGACGAACTGGTAGGTGCCCCCCGACCGGCAGGCCAGCTCCATCAGCTCGGCGTTGGGCTCGCGGTGTCCTGGCGACTGCAACTGGATCACGTGGATCTGCACCGGCCATTGCGCCGCCGCCATCTCGGCGCGCAGGGCCTGGTAGGTGACGCTGCTGGCCGTGCAAGGGCTGCGGCACTCGCCCAACTTGCCGGCAAACTGCGCCTTGGGATCGGCGAAGTGGAAGTCGTCGCTGGGCATGCAGGTGTCGGGGCCGTCGGCGATCAGCACGATGTGCTTGGCGTTGCCGCCCGCAACCGGATCCGGCGCCGCGATCGTCGAGTTCAAGAACGCGAACGCCGTGTGCACGGCTTCGTACACCGGTGCGCGGCCGACGCCGTTGTAGCGGCCACGGGCGTCGATGCCGTAGTGGTTCATCGCTCTCTTCTCGGTCGTGGAACCGAAACACTTCGCCATGGCCAAAGCGGGCTCGACCATGTCGAAACCGTCTGATTGGCCGGGCGCAAGCGTGGCCACGCAGCGGTAGCCACCCTTCCAGTCGCAGTCCTCGTCGGCGCGGCACATCTTGGGTGCTGCCGGTACCTCGAAGCGACCCGGCGGGGCGTTTTCATTGCGGCAGCGCATGGTGTCGGTGCAGCCGACGTGGACGCCTTGCAGTTCGTTGAAAAGCAGCGTCATCACGCGATCTTGTGGGTTGAGTTCGTCGATGAGTCGCTGCGCCGCCTGCACGCGCAGGAAGTACTTGTCCGAGCCGCATTGGCCGAACTGTCCCGGCGCCTTGACCGCGTCCGGCCGATCTTCGGCGTAATGCTTCGCATCCAGGCAGCTTTCGCTGTCGATCGCGACCTGGCCGCTGGTCGACCCCGAGTGATCGACCAGGATCACCACGTTTTTCCAGCTATTGGTCTTGATGGGATCGCAGTGCGGCGACACCCGGTCGTAGCGAACCGCGTTAGCCGTCAGCTTCGAGTCAAAGCTCGAGGTCGCGCAAGCCGCAGAATCGCTTGCCTTCGTCCAGGGTTGTAGGCAAGCGACGTGCAAGGTGAACATCGCCGGGGCCACGGTGGCTCCTTGGCTCGCCTTGGTGCTCAGCACGCTCGAATCGACGTGGTCGCCCTCGGCGAAACCCAGATCCTGGTCGCCGGTGCAGGACTGACTCGTCCGCGCCGGGACTACCGACACCAGCTCCACCACGAATTCCAGTCCGTTGGCGCTCTTGGCTGGCTCTCCCGGTAGCGGCGCCCCGCACACCCGCACGGAGCTGCCGGTCTGGGGGTCGACCAGCGCGGGGAAGGCGCTGACCACGTGGACGTAGTCAAAGGGCCGCACGGACATCGACTCTGCAGCTTGCTCGGCCTCGCCGCAGCCGGCAGCGCCGACCGCCAGCGCCGCCAACCACAGCGCCAGCATTCGCTTCGACTTGGCCGCTCTTCTACACATTGTCCTTCTCCCAGAACTCGCGGTGCTGGGCTACCCCAGCTAGAAGTAGAACCGCCCGAACAGCGACCCCACCGTCGACGTCGTGGACTGGCTCACTTCCGCGCTCACCGTGCTCGGGTCGGCATAGGGCGACGGCGGCGTATCCGTCACCTTGGGCTGCCCCTGCCAGGTCCGGCCGATGGCCGCCTCGATCCCGAGTGAAAAGTGCTTGCCCAAAAAGTGCTCGCCGCCCACCGCCAGCGTCAACAAGAAGTCCGTGCGCTCGCTGGTCGTGGTGAAATCCGTGTACTCGTTCACCGTCGACCGAAGCAGCACCGCCGCGCGTGGCCCCACGTAGATCACAGCGTCGTCCGACGGTCGCAGCACGTAGAACACGCCAAGGCCCAGGCTCACGAGCGAGCTGCTGTCCTTCAGCGTGATGGTCTTGCCCTTCGTGTCCTGGGTTGTCGCGGCGTAGCCGAGCCCTGGCTCCACCCGCACGCGTGGATGCAGGTGCACCGGCACATACACGGTGCCGGCCACGCCCGTCGACAGCGGCAGGGCCACGCCCACGCCCACCCTTGGCAGCGGCGCGGGTTCGTCGGCGTGCGCCGTCGGGGTACTAGCCACGATCAACGCGGCCGCCGCGCATACGCAAAGGACGTGGGATCGCATCGCAACTCCTTGCAGACTGGACATCATTTCTTGCACACCCCTGGGCACGAGCTCGCGCACTCGCCTCCGCAGCACACCTTGTCGTCGCCGCACGCCAGCAAATCCGGCGTGGCCGTGGGCTGGCACACGCCGCCGGGTGTGCAATGGTTGGGTGCGCAGAGATCGCTGGCGCCGCAGTCGGCGTCGGTCGCACAGCCGGCGCGCAACATCAGCCGGTAGTCCCGCGGATCTTCGTCGGTGCCAGTGCGGAACTGGAAATCGGGTCGCCAGCCGACGCTGCCAGTTGGCGGCTTGTAGATCCCGGCGAGACCCGTGAACTTCGGATTCTCGAAGCGCAATTCGCCCGCCAGCGCCTGCATCTGGCCGATCGGCAGGCCCGCGCCGCTACCGGTTGCGCCCGGCAGGACGAAGCCGGCGCGCCAGGTGCCGCTCAGTGCGTGGCGCACGCCGCTGACGGCCGTGCCGATGGCCTTGTAGGAGTTGTCCGGGTCGAACGGATCCAGCTCCAACTGGTTGACGAACTGATAGGTGCCCCCTGACCGGCAGGCCAGCTCCATCAGCTCGGCGTTGGGCTCGCGATGGCCGTGCGACTGCAGCTGAATCACGTGGACCTGTACCGGCCACTTGGCGGCGGCGAGCTCGGCGCGCAGGGCCTGGAAGGTGGCACTGCTCACCGCGCACGGCGCGCGGCATGGACCCGACTTGCTGCCCTGGAACTCGGCGCTGGGATCGGCAAAGTGGAAGTCGTCGCTAGGCATGCAGGTGTCCGGCCCGTCGGTGATCAGCACGATGTGCTTGGCGTTGCCGCCCGTGACCGGATCGGGTGGCGCCACCTTGGCTTGCAGGAACTGGAACGCAGTGTGCACCGCTTCGTACACCGGCGCGCGGCCGTCGCCGTTGTACTTCGCCCTGTACTCGATACCGTAGCGATTTTGCGCCTTGGCTTCCACGGTGGCGCCGAAGCACTTGTCCATCGCGGCGGTCGGATCGAGCTGATCGTAGCTGTCCTTGAACGAAGCCGAAAGGTTCACCTGGCAGCGGAAGTCGTTCTTGATGTCGCAACCGTCGTCGCTGAGGCACACGACATCTTCTTGGCCCGGCTGGACCTCGAATTCGCCCGTGCCGTCGTCGCGGACGCACCGCATCGAATCCGTGCAACCAACCTTGACGCCGTCGACTTCGTCAAAAACCATGGTCATCACCCGGTCTTGCGAATTGAGCTGGTCGACGAGCAGCTGCGCCGCGTGCACGCGGATGTAGTACCTGTCCGAGCTGCACTTGCCGAATTGCTCGGGCGCCTTGGTCGCGCTCGGCAGATCCTCGGCATACCGCGTCGCGTCCAGGCAGGTATCGGTGTCAATCTTGACCTGTCCGCTGGTCGACCCCGAGTGATCCACCAGGATCACCACATTCTTCCAGGTGTTGGCGCGGTCCGGCTGGCAGCGCGGCGAGGCGCGGTCGTAACGGACGGTCGCTGCGGTCAGCTGTGCGTCCGTCATCCCCGTGGCACATGCCGGTGGATCTGCTGAACTAGCGCGCGGTTGCAGGCAGTCCGCTTGCAGGTGGAACATGCCCGGCGTCACGGTTGCGCCCTGGCTGACCTTAGTGCTGAGCGGGATCAGTTCGGCGCGCTCGCCTTCGGCGAACCCCACGTCCTTGTCGTTCTTGCATGCCGGATTTGCGACGGACATGTCGTCTGAGACCATCTCGACTGTGAACTCCAGACCGTTGGCCGACTTGGCCGACTCTCCCGGCAGCGGCGCGCCGCACACGCGCTGGCTTGTGCCCTTGCCTGGGTCCACCGCAGCGGGGAAGACGCTGACAACATGGAAATCATTGAACCTGCGGGCCGGCGCAACGATGTGCGTCGTGCCGTCCGCGCAGATACGGCAAATCAGGGCGTCCAGCGCTCCGCACGCGCACAGGCCGCCCGAACAGCCTGGTACAAGGTCGAGCATACTGGCGAGGCACTGGCCATGCTCGTCGCGTTGGAGGCAGGTCAGGTACGCCTGCAGCTCCGGATTCCACGGACATATGTCCTTGCACACCAGGTCGGTCGTGCCGCCATGACGGTCGCACATGTCGTGATACGGCAGGTAGTCAGTGGTCGGCGCCGCCGGCTCGCTGCAGCCGATGGCCCCCAAGGCCAGCACCGCCATCCACAGCGCCAGCCTCCTCCACCCCAGCTTGCCTCGCATCGCGGCCATCGCACTTGCGCTCCCGGCACCATCTCGTCCGTCTGGCCGAGCCTAGTCCCAGCAACCCAAAGACTCAACGCGAAATTCGCCAGCCGGGGACTGCCCACCCAGTTCGGCGCCAGTTCGGCGCCTTGGCCTTGCTGCTCCGCTTTCTCGGCGCGCACGCCCACCTCCCCAGCTTGTCGCAGCCCAGCGCCCTTGCTATTGTCGCGTCCATGGCCGTGGTTCCCGCCGTTTCCCGCCGTTCGTTCTTGCGCCTGCTGGTGGCGACGGCCGCGGCGTCGGTGGCGCCCACCTTGGGCCCGCGCTGGCTGGCCGGCCGCGGTCTGGCCCGCCACCCCGGTGCGCGCGTCCACGTCGACGTTTCCGAAGCCGCGCCCAGCACTTGCGCGGTCCGCCTGAGCGTGCAGTCTGCCGGCCGCAGCTATCCCGGTCAGGCGGTCAGCGCCGCTCCGGGCCTGCGCCGCACGCTGGAAACTCCCTATCCGCATCGCGACTTGGTCCCTGGTCAGTACCAGGTGGTGGCCGAGCTGCTCGACCGCGACGGCCAGGTCATCGACCAGGTGGGCGTGGGCGAGTACCGCGTGCGCCCCTATCGGTTCAGCGCATGACGAACGCGCGCCCAAGTCGTTGGCTGTGGCTTGCCGCGGCGTTGACGGGCCTGGGCCTGATCGGTGGCGTGTGGTCGGTGCGCACCAGCCAGGCCGCCGCGCCGATTCCCGCCCAGACCACCGCGATCGTGCTGCCGCAAGTGCGCATCGATTCGATGGATCTGTCGGGCTGGCCCAAGGTCAAACTGCTGGCTACGGTGCTCGACGGCCGCGGCGCCCCCATCGAGCTCAAGCACCTGCTGCGCGTGGACGTGCTCGACGGCAGCAAGAAGGCCACCGTCGCCAGCAAGCAGAACCCGGCGCTGGTCAGCTTCGAAAAGGGCGTGGCCCTGGACCGCCGCAAGGATGCCAAGCTCGCGCCGCGCGCCGAAGCTGGGGTGGGCCTGGATCTGGTCTTGGTGGTGCAGGGTTACGCCTCTACCGTCGAGCCGCTGATGCAGCAGCGCATCCGCGACGCCGTGGCCGCCGCCTTCAAGCCGCTGGGCAAGGGCGACCGCGTCAACCTGATCTGGTACGGCGACCGCGTCTACCAGGCGACCGGGCTCAAGAACTTCGACACGCGCCTCATCGACGTCGAGAAACGCGAAGTCCGCGAAAAGTGCAAAGAAGCCCTGATGCAGGCGCACTCGGGCGGACCGATCACCTTGGGGCCGCCCGCCACCAAGGACAACCCGCCGCCCGAGCCCGGCACCGACCTGTGCGGCCTGCAGGGCGACGCCGGCAAGCTGGCGGCCCTGGCCAAGAATGCGCCGTTCGAGGGCGCGTTTCCGCGTTTGTTCAACCTGGGCCCGCCGTTCTACGAATTGTCGCGGTATTGCGGTACGCCGGGCGGCGCTCTCAGCGGCTTTGGAAACTTTACCAAAGAGGAATACAGCCACGCCAAGCAGGAGCGCGAGGATGCGGCGCTGCGCGGCGAGCCGGTCGACTTCGACACCTCGGCGGTGGATCAGGCGCTGCAGGTGCTGCTGCGCGACGGCAAGCCCGGCAACCGCAAGGCGATCGTGTTCCTCAGCGACGGCCGCGACGGCTGGGTGTGGGACTACACTACCTGCGCCGAGCACCCGCCCGCGCCGTGCAACGCCTACGATCCGGCTGGGCCGGCCAACATCGACCGCCTGGCCGCGATGAGCGACCGCCAGCAGCTGGTCGAGCGCCACCGCCTGCAGACCGACATGCGCGCCTGCATGGAGCGCGAGCAGATCCTGACCCGGCGGGTCGGGCTGATGCAGAAGCTGTTCCACGACAAGGCCGCGCAGTGGATCGGCCTGGCGCGCGCTGCCGACATCCACATGTACGCCGTGGGCATCCACCGCACCGGCCTGCCCACCAGCCCGTTCGAGCTCGACCGCCTGCACCTGCTCGCCGCCCGCACCGGCGGCACCTTCCGCGAGGTCGACGACAACGTGCCGGCGATCTCGGCGGTGTCGCGCACCATGAGCGAGGTCACCGGCCAGCTGGCGGTCGAGTTCACCCACCAGGCGCCCGACGACGTGCAGGAAAAGTTCAGCGCCCGCCTGTCGATTCGCCTGGATCCCAAGATCGAAGCCCCAGAAAACCCGGGCACCCAGCTCTCGTCCGAGCCGGTGACCCTGGACTTGCCGGTGAGCCCGCCGCTCCTCAAGCAGCTGGGCGACGTGGGCTGGTCGCTGCTGGTCAAGATCCAGATGCTGGTGGGTTACGAAGTCTACGTGATCATCGGCTGGGTGTTGGCGGTGGGCGCGATCCTGCTGGCGCTGCTCATCCTGGTGCTGATCGTCAAGAAACTCTTTGGGCGCAAGCCCGCGGCCAGCAAGGCCTAGGCGGTCCGACGTGAGCCAGACGCCTACCCCGCCCGGCGGATCCGACGCGCGCATCTTCTCGGGTATGCAAGGTCCGGCCGTGGCCGGCGCCAAGAACTACATCATCGTCGGCGGCGAGCCGCTCGCCATCGACGGCGCCAACTGCGTGAGCTTCAAGGATCCCGGCGCCCTCAGCTTCATGTCCGGCGGTCCCGAAGGCTCCCTGATCGAGCCGCGCCGCTTCAAGGGCAAAGAGCTCACCACCATCGAAGAATGCGCCGACGTGGTGCGCGGCATCCTGATCCACTCCGACATCACCGCCGATGCCGCCGGCTGTTACCGCGTGCTGAAAATGCGCGGACTTTCGACCCACTTCATGGTCGACTGGAACGGCACCATCTACCAGGGCACCGACCCGCTCTACAGCGCGCTCCACGGCGGCGGCGCCGACAATACCCTGCAGAACACCAACTTGCAGACGATCGGCATCGACATGAACTGCATGCTGGTCAAGGTGACCGGCGACTCGCCGCCGCCTGGATCGCAAGGCAAGCGGCGCATTTTCGAAGCGACCATCAACGGCGAACCGTGGCGTTCGATCGGCTACACCGACGCGCAGTACGACGCCCTGACCAAGCTGATCCGCGCGCTCAAGCAGCGCTTCCCCAAGATCATCTTGATGCCGCCGATCGGACCCGACAAGAAGACGATGCTCGAGCAGACCGAGCTGGATCTGGGCAAGTGCGGAATTTTTGGTCACTTCCACCTCAACGCCCAAAAGATCGACCCCGGTCCCGGCTTCGAGTGGGAGCGCCTGATCGCCGACCTGAACCGCCAGGCCAACAGCTTCCCGGCGATCATCGACTGGGCCAAAGACGGAAAACCCAAGAACATCGACACGGTGTACAGCGAGCCCGAGGTCACCAAGCTGGCCGAGGCCTACTTCCGCAACACCGAGGACCCGCGCGGCGGCGTCACCGGCGGCTACTACCCGGTGGGCCAGTCGGGGCAATGGCACGGCGGCATCCACCTGCACCTGCCCAAGGGCGCGCCGGTCATGGCGATGTTCGCCGGTCAGGTGGTGGCGGCCAAGACCAGCCCGCCCGGCAAGGTCGAACCGCCGTTCGGCTCGAACAACTTCGTGCTGCTGCGCCACGAGATCCCGGTCGACGAGACCGACGCCGGCAGCCGCAAGTTTCGCTTCTATTCGCTCTACATGCACTTGCATCCCTTCGATGCCATGGTCGACAAGACCGAGGTGCAGGCCGAGATCGACAACCCCAAGCTGACCGACGACGACCGCGCCACCATCGCCCCGGATTGGGTGCACCTGCTGCGCCTGGCCCTGGCCGGCATCAAGCCCGAGGACGAGGCCGCCGGCGCACCGCCGCCTCCGCCGCCGCCCAAGGCCGAGAAGACAGGCGACAAGAAAATGGGCAAGACAGACGAAGGCAAAGCCAAGGCCAAGGCCAAGGAAGGCGACGACGAGGGCGACGAAGAGACCAAACCCGCCGAGGACGAGGCGCTGTTCCTCGACATCGGCAAGAACCTGGAAGCCTTGCAGAACGAGCAGGTGGCGCTCATCGAGGACCGCTACCCGGTGTGGGTCAAGGTCGGCGACCGCATCGGCCGCTGCGGCGAGTTCGGCGACACCGACAACAAGTCCAGCTTGGTCCACATCGAGGTGTTCAGCGACGCAACCTTCCGCGAATTCGTGGACTTGCTAGGTGCGCACGCCAACGACTGGTACGAGGTCAACCCCGACTCGAGCGACGACCTGAACTGCGAAGACGGCGATCTGCTGCGCACCATGCTGCCCGACCTGGCCGGGCGCTCGCGGCGCCGCAACAGCAACTTCGTCGACGCCGGCCGGCGCATCTCGGGCGACCAGATCGTCGACTTCTACAAGTCGATGCCCGGCGACAACCCCGCCGTCGAGCGCGTGCGCAAGGGCATCACCTACCATGTGTCCGAGTGGAGCGACCAGGTCGACTGGTTCAAGTCGCTGAGCAAGGCCCAGGACTGGCCCGGCCGGCAAAAGGACATCACCGCGCTGCTCAAAGACAGCCGCCAGGGCTGGTCGGACCGCCTGTTCGCCCAGCATATTCGCCGGCAGCTGCCCTACATCTGGCTGAACCAAGAAGTGGCGCTCCACATCGGCCTGGACAACGCCAAGGGCAACTGGGACGGCCACGCCTACACGTTTCACCCGATCAACTTCTTGATCTGGTTGACCTTCCGCTTTGGCACCAACAAGATGAAGGTGCGCGCGACCGCCGATCGCATGAGCTTGGCCAAGCAGAAGGAATACCGCAAGAAGCAAGAAGAAGCCCAACGCCAAGAGCGCGAGCGCGGCGAGCTCGAATTTGGCCAAGACGTGATGCCCGGCGGCGGCGCCGAGCTCGAACCCCCGGCCGACCAGCTGCGCGACCTGTGGGA
>JACRCU010000015.1 GCA_016218865.1 Deltaproteobacteria bacterium
CGGGACTCGTTCTTGGCAAATATCGCCAGTCTAGGTGCGGGGTTGCTGTCGGGTTGAGGGGCGCTCGCACACGACTACCGCAAGGTCAAAAAATTCCGCCCTTGCGAATCGAAGGCTCAACCCGCGCCGACGACCCCTCGACCCCTAGAATCTCCCGACCAGTCCCAGGGTTACGCCCACAAAGCGATTGGTCGTGTCGGTCGACGTGGTCGTCTTGACGCTGTTGCTGGTCGACACCAGGTCGGTCGTACCAAACAACGGCACGTCGGCAACCACGCCAATCGCCAAGGCAAACACCCGGTTGGCCGACAGGAGCAGCTGCGGGTCCACCGTTACCGCCAGCTGCGACTCGGCAAGCTCGGCCTTGCCACCAGCGCTGGTCACGTCCAGGGAGTAGTAGCTCACGCCGCCGCGCCACCAGATGCTGACCCGTTCGCCAAAGCCCATCAGGTAGCCCACCCGCGGCGCGAACAAGATTCCGGTGACCACGCCGGTGTCGTGGCTGCTGGTGGTGGCGCCGTTCAGCTTCTCGGCGGTGCCGCTGCTCCGGGCAAAGCCAAAGCCCGCGCCCGCCGTCCAGCGGCCCGACACGGCAAAGTCGAGCCCCAAGCGTGGCAGCAGCGCCCACGAGTCGCTCGCCCCCCAGGTGCCCACGTGCAGGTTGCTCTCGCGGTAGGTGGTCGAACCGTTGGTCGCGGTGATGACACTGGTGGTCTGGCCAATGCCGATCATGCGCTCGCCGCTGAACAACACGCCGCCGACGCCAAACGGCTCGGCCAGCGCCGGTGTGGCGCCACTCGCGGCAAGCAGGCAGCAGAGGCCGGCAGCCAATGCGTGCCGGCGGAACATCCCTTTGACTGTGTGGATGAGGACTTGCATGGTGTCTCCGCTCGGGCGCCAGCGGTAGGACCGGCCGGTGGGCGGGTGGTGGCGCGTCCGTCCGCGAGGGTAGGTGCCGCCACGGTGGCCGTCAACAGAATCGCCGACCGAGGGCCCGAGGCGCTGGGCGAACTCCGTCCAAGGCGGTCCGGACCGCCTACTTCACCGCATGCCGCGTCACCCCATCCCACCCTTCCTGCGGGGCCGCCAGCTGCGCCAGCGACTGCTCGCGCAAGAACCGCGCCGCCGCATCGTCGCCACCGGCCGCATCGCACTGCCGCAAGACGCTCGCAAACCCTTCCGCCGCCTGGGCAAATTCCCCCGCCACGTACGCCAGCCGCGCCGCTTCGAACTCTGCCAGCGTCGCCTGGCGCAGGTCCCGCACCGCCGGATCCAGGGCGTCGAGCACCTCGAACAGCCCGGTCGCCTCCAGCTTGCCGCGCACCGCCGCCCGATCCACCTGACGCAATGCAGTGTTGCTCAGGTTCTGCGCCACCGCCTCGGTCACCAGCACCGTCGCGCCGTAGACCTTGCTCAGGCCCTCGACCCGCGAGGCCAGGTTGACGCTGTCGCCGAGCACGGTGCACGACAGGCGCTCGGGGCTGCCCACGGTGCCCAGCACCAAGCGGCCGCAGTGGATGCCGAAACCCGCGGTCAGGGCTGGCTTTCCCGCCGGCACCGCCTTGGTGTTGTGGGCGCGCAAGTCGGCACAGGCCTGCACCGCCGCCGCCACCGCCTGCTCGGGCCGGTCGAACAGCGCCATCACCGCGTCGCCGATGAACTTGTCGACGAAGCCGCCGTGGGCGCGGATGGCCGGCTCGACCGCGGCGTTGAAGGCGTTGACCAGCGCCATCACCTCGGCCGGCGCCAGGTGCTCGGACAGGGTGGTGAAGCCGCGCAAGTCGGCGAAAAGCACGGTCATCTCGCGCTCGATGCGGTCCGAGGCCGCCACCTCGGGCAGCGACGGCCGGCCCAGCAGGCGCAGGAACTCGAACGGGACGAACCGCCGCCCGGCCTGGTGCAGCCGCTCGATGGCCAGGTTCTTGTCGCGGGTGGCCTGGGCCAGCGCCACCGAAAAGACTAGCGCTTCGCCCGCCACGCCCATGTGCAGGAGCAGCGGCGAGGCGTGCCACGGCAGCACCCCGTTGGTGGTCAGCGCCATCAGCAAGGTCGCGACAAAGAACAGCGAATAGCCCAAGGTGAACAAGCGCGCCGGCCGGTGGCCCTGCCGCACCCGCACCACCCCCGCGGTCATGGAAGCCACCAGGATCAGCGGGATCATGGCGCCCGCCCACTGGTTGAATTGCAGCCAGCTCATCAGGGGCAGGAGCAGCGGCGTTGTCGCACAGAGCACACCCAAGAAGCGCATGATCTTGGCGAGCCGCGGATTGGACGAGTCCAACTCTAAGATATCGCGAGCGAAGACCGTTGCACTGGCAAAGGCCAGCGTGGCAGGCAGCGCGTAAGCCCAGCGCCCAGGCGGCGCGTCCAGGCCAAAAACCAGCGGCAGCGAGCCGTCTAGCAGCGACAGCCACCACACCATCGCCAGCACGTAGGCGGCATAGGCCAGGTGCGCGCGGCTGCGGACCATCGCGTACAGCACCAGGTTGTATAGGGCCATGACCAGCAGGATGCCCAGGAGCAGCCCCAGCGCCCCGCTGCGCCCCAAGTCATGGCGGGTAAGTTCGATGTGATCGTACAGCGTTAACGGCAGATGCCGCTCATTTTGCGACGCGACATGCACGTAGAGCTCGGTCCGGCTGTGGGGCGGCAGGTCCACGGCAAACGCGTAGGTTGGCCGCGGCAGCGTCCGCAGCGCGATGGGCAGGTCGCGGCCCTGGACACTCTGGGAGACCACAACCCCGTCGCGGCGTTGCCAAACCGTCGCCCGGTCCACCACGGCTTGGTCAAAGTCGAGCCAACGCCGCAGCGGCTGGGATCCGGGGTTCGCCAGCGCCAGCCGCGCCCAGACTTGCTCCGGGCCAAAGCCAAAATTGGGGATGCCGACCCGGCTGTGGGGCCGGAAATCGGCGCTGTGCTCCAAGGCGCGCGGCAGGTCGGCACCGCCATCGGCGTCGAGCCAGACCTCCAGCGACGGGGCCAGCGGCACGCGCGCCGGGGTGGCGTCGACCTGCGCCATCAGGGCCAGGGCCAGCGCTGCGATGGAGGTCAGAATCGCCATGGCCGCGCCGTCCAATCTGCCCGGGAAAGACCTACTTGCTGTACAGGTACGCCTCGATGGGGCCGAACGACACCACGTTCTGGTTGTAGGCGACACCTTCGTTGCTGCTGACCGCGCCGCCCATGAAGTAGGCGCGACCGTTCAACATGGCCAACTTGAAGCGGTTGTAGCCGGCAGCGTTGGGAATCGGCGGCATGAAGGTCGGCCGGGTCGACCAAGTCTGGCTGTCCACGTCGTACACGCGCAGGTAGCGCTCTTTGTTGTCCCAGCCGCCCCACACGTAGATCGACCGGCCCACGACGAAGGCAAAGCCATCGGTCATGCCATCGGGCATGTTCGCCAGACTTTCCCAGGTGTTGGTCGTCGGCTCGTAGCGGCGCAGGGCCACGCGGTCGGGGCTGTAGGCGCCGCCGATGACGTACAGCGTCGGGCTCGTGATCCGGCTGACGTGCTCCCAGAGCTCGGTGACGACGAAGCCTTTCACGAGGTTGGGATCGCGCTTCCAGACCA
>JACRCU010000128.1 GCA_016218865.1 Deltaproteobacteria bacterium
AGCAAGGCCAAGGCCCACTGCTACCTGAACGACGCCGAGACCTACGCGTATGTCCGCAGCCTGGTCACCGGCGGGCGGCTGCGGGCCCTGCGCGTGGACCTGCTGGCCGACAAGGGCGTCGCCAGTATCGCCGCGGCCGCGCGGGCCATGGGCCTGCCGGTGCGCGCCATCTACCTGTCGAACGCCGAGAACTATTGGAATTACTCCAAGCAGTTTCGGGCCAACATGGCGGCCCTGCCCTTTGACGACCGGGCGCTGATCATCCGCACGGTCTCGACCTGGAACCTGAACTACGACTACTCGTACAATCTGCAGCCGGCGCAGAACTTTTTGGCGTGGCTGGCCAAGCCGTGGGTGCGCGGCTACCGCGACTTCGTGCACTGGAAGCGGCCCGAGGCCGGCGAGTTCCTGTTCTTCGAAACCAAGGGCGATCCCGAGGTCGAAGAAGCGGCGCGCGCCAAGCGCTCGGGCACCAAGATTGCAAAAGCAAAGCCGAAATTGAGCCGGTGACGCGGCGACCTTGATTCCTGGGGAGCACAGAGGCACCCTGCAAAGGATGGGCGCCACTGCGCTCGCCGAGGCCTCGTGCTGCGCAACTCCCCCGCCGTCTTGGGTGTGCTCCTGGTGCTCGCCGCTGTGTGGGCCGCGCCTGGGCAGGCCCAGACGCCCCGCGTAAGTCTGCGCGCTGCCGCGCAAAGCGCCGACGCCATCGTGCTCGCCACCGCCGACCGCAAGCTGACCGAGCAGACCGAACAGCCGAACAGCGGCACGCCGCCGTACGCCCGGCTGCAGTGGCGGCTGAATGTCACGAAAGTACTGAAGGGCAAAGGGGTCAAGCCCGGGCAGCTGCTGCTGGTCGACGAGCCGGCCTGGCGCCTGGACCTGCAGGCCGTGCGGGCGTGCCAAGGCCGCTCGCCGTGTGCGATGCCCGACAAGCCGCAGATGGACACGACGCTTTCGCGACCGCCCAAGTCCGGCGATGCCGTGCTGGTGCTGCTCCGCCAGACCCGCGACGGCTGGGCGCTGGCCTTCGAGGCCGCCATGGACGATCCGGCCCGCGCCGCCGAGCTGCGCCCGCGAGGTCGCCGATGATCCGCAAACTCCTTATGTTGTCCGCCCTTGCCTGCCTGGCGCTGCCCAGCGCGGCCCACGCCAAGACCGTGGTCTGCCCGGGGCCCGACACCCTGCCCGGCATCGACGTGTCGTATTGGCAGGGCACCATCGACTGGGCCAAGGTCAAGGCCTCGGGCAAGAAGTACGTGATCATGCGCGCCGCGCACGCGCTGTCGGTGGATACGAAATTCGATTTCAACTGGTCGCAATGCCACGCCCAGGGCCTCCACTGCGGCGTGTACCAGTTTTTCGAGCCGGACATCGACCCCATCAAGCAGGCCGACCTGATGCTGTCCAAGATGGGCAAGCTCAAGCCCGGCGACCTGCCGCCCGTCATCGACGTGGAGTCGGTGGGCAGCCCCAAGGTGAGCCAGGCGGCGCTGGCGGCGGCGGTGGGCAAGTGGATCACCCACGTCAAGGCCGCCACCGGCCGCACCCCCATCATCTACACCGGCGCCTACTTCTGGGAAGACAACGTCAACTCGTCGGCGTACGTGAGCAACCCGCTGTGGCACGCCCAGTACTGCAGCAACTGCTGCCCGAACATCGCCAACCCGTGGAAGAAGTGGTACTTCTGGCAGTACTCGAGCAAGGGCAGCGTGTCCGGCATCTCGGGCAACGTCGACCTGGACATCTGGAACGGCAACGCCGCCGCACTGGACACCTTCAGCGGCGACACCGCGCCGCCCGCGTGCACGCCGGCCTGCAGCGGCACCGTCATGACCAAGGCGGACTGCAGCAAAAGCGACTGCGCCACCAGCGAGTCGACCTGCGTGAACGACAGCCTGGGCCTGCGCTGCGTCTCGAAATACTGCCCCGCCACGGGCAGTTCCACGGTGTGCCTGCCCGGCAACAACAACGCCATCCTGGGCACCTGCAAAGACGGCAAGCTCAGCAAGGGCGACTGCAGCGCCTACGGCGCCTTCTGCTCCACCGCCGCCGGCGCGCAAGCCAAGTGCGTCTCGGCGTTTTGTGCCAAGGATTCCGCCAGCAAGCCGGTGCCCGGCGACGTCTGCCTGCCCGACGGCAAGCGCTATACCTGCGCCGCCAATGGCGACATCGCCGCCAACCCCTGCCCGGCCGACAGCACCTGCCAGATGCCGGCCGGCGGCGGCGCCGCGATCTGCAAACCCAAAGGCTGTGTGCCCACTTGCGATGGCTCGAAGATCGTGGGCAGCGACTGCGGCAGCATGGACTGCGCCGTCAAGCCCGGCGGCATGTGCGTCCTGGGCGCACAAGGCCCGCATTGCGTGGACAAGGTCTGCCCCACCACCGGTGCCAACACGGTCTGCCTGGCCGACGGCGGCGCCATGGCCATCGGCGTGTGCAACGAAGGCCAGCTGGTCAAGGCCACCTGCAAGAAGGGCGAAGAAGTCTGCGTGGAAGTGCCAGGCAGCGGCGGCAGCGGCGGGGCCATGTGCGCGCCCAGCTTGTGCGTGCCCAATCCACCCAACCTGCCGCCCGCCCACGACTTGTGCAACGGCGACGGCGCCATCGTCCACTGCAGCGCGCAGGGCGTTGCCACTACCGAGGACTGCCCGCCCGGCCACACCTGCGACGGCAGCACCATCCCGCCCAGCTGCAAGCCCCTGCCCCAGCCCGCGGAAGACGCCGGCAGCGGCACCGACAGCGATGCCAGCGGTACCGA
>JACRCU010000132.1 GCA_016218865.1 Deltaproteobacteria bacterium
GCAGAGTTGCCGAGCAATGTCCGTCGGTTGCGGCCCGAGCGCCAGGTTCGGCCGGCGGTGCCCGATTCGAGCGTGCAGAGCCAGATGGTGCCGGTGCTCGGCAAGGTGGCCGCCGGTCTGCCCTTGCTCGCTGTGGAAGAGGCCGAAGAGACGCTGGTGGTCGACCGCTTCCTGTTGGGGGGCGGACCGGGCGAGGTGTTCGCCCTGCGGGTGGTCGGCGAGTCCATGATCGAAGCCGGCATCCTCCCCGGCGACTACCTGTTCGTGCGCCGGCGCGATACGGCACAAAATGGCGAAATCGCGGTGGTATTGCTGAACGGCGAGGCCACCGTCAAGCGCTGGTTCCCCGAAGGCGACGTGATCCGCCTGCAGCCCGAGAATCGCACGATGGAGCCGATCTACGTTCGGCGCGGCGACCACAGCCAGTGCCGCGTGGTCGGTGTGGTGGCCGGCGTCTATCGGCGGATGTAACTCCAGACAGAATCAGACCGAACGGGTCGGGATGCAGCGGTCGACCGCTTCCAGGGCCAGGTCGGGTGCGGTCCAACCCTTGGCGATTTCCGCCTCGCTGGCGGCCAGGTAGGCGGGCATGACCGCGAGCGCCGGTCCGGGCTCACCCATGCAGGCCAGCAGCCAGCGTGCCTTGGGCTGAGCGTCGGTGGCGCAGGCCCGCAAACCCAGCTCTGCTCCTAGCGATTCGGGCCAACTGCCCGCCGCCAATGCCTGGGCGTGCCCGCGTTGGCGGACCCAGTGCGGCAAGTCGGCGTCGGCGACCACCGCCTGCTCGGCGACGTGCGCACCCGTGCCGCAGCCCACGTACCACCAGCCGCGCCGCGCGGGCACCAGCGAAAAGACCGGATCCGTTGGCCGACCGGCGCTCGCTTCCGCGGCCAGCGCCGCCAGCGAAGTGGCCGCCGCCAGTGGGCGGTTGCAGGCCCATGCCAGCGCGCGCACGGTAGCCAAGCCCATGCGCAGACTGGTGAAGGACCCGGGGCCGCTGTCCACGGCAACTCCCGCCAAGTCGCCGAACGCAATCTGCGCGCGGGTCAGCAGGTCCTCGATCGCTCCCAGCAGGTCGCGGGCGTGACCGCGGGGCGCCTGCAGCTCCACTTGGGTGCCGCCTTCGCCGGAACGTGGACCCAGGTACACGCTCCAAATCGGACCCGAAGTCGACACCGCCAGCCAGCGGTCAGGGCGAGAGTTGTCTGGTTGGTTCATGGCTTATTGCATCAGGACGCGCTGCAGATCGTTCTTC
The DNA here is from genome assembly GCA_016218865.1 of Deltaproteobacteria bacterium. GTDB lineage: Bacteria > Myxococcota_A > UBA9042 > UBA9042 > UBA9042 > SXRM01. The sequence goes on from JACRCU010000132.1 coordinate 1,256, forward strand.
ATCACCACCAGGAACAGGATGCCCAGGAAGGTGAGTCCCGCGTAGGCGGCCAGTTGCCGGGTGCGCAGCGAGGCCGGCCGGCGGCGCACGGCCTCGATGGCCAGGAACAGCAGGTGACCGCCATCGACCAGTGGAATCGGCAGCAGGTTCAGGATGCCCAAGTTGATGCTGAGCCAGGCAATCAGCCGCAGCACCGCCTCGGCGCCGTGGTCGGCCGCTTCGCTGGTCATCTGCGCCATCCGCACCACGCCGCCGACTTCCTTGACAGGCACGTTGCCGCGGAACAACTCGCGCACCGTGACCAGGATGACGGTCGCGCCGCGCAGGAATTCCTCGCCGGCCACCTGCATCGCGTGGCGAATCGGTCGTGGGTTGCTGACCATTTCTGGGGTGTTGCGGTCGACCAGGCTGGCGAGGTCCAGGGCCAGGTCGGGCCGGTCGTTCTTGTCGAGCTGCACCTTGAGCTGCCAGGTGGCTGGCCGATCCCACCAGCCGCGCTCGACCAGCATGCGGGCACCCGGCTGAGCCACCAGCCACTTCTCGGTCACCGTGCTCGGCTTGGCCGTACCCAGCACCAGCGCCAGCAGCTGGGTGCGTTCGGCGTCGCGAAGGGTGTGGCGCACCAACAGCGCCCGCGGGGCGGCGGCGGCCTGCAGGTGCTGCTGGCGCTGCTCGGGCGACCAGACCTTGTAGTCCGGCGAAACCAGTACGGCTTCCAGCGGTTTCTTCTGCCGCTCGATGGCGTCTTCCAGGCTGCCGAGGTCGGCGCCGTCGAGCTGGAGCAGTTCGTCGCCCGGCTGCAGGCCCACTTGCGTATCTTCTTGGCTGCCCTGCACCATGGGCCCCACCAGCCGGTAACCGGGCTGGAGTCCCAGCGTCTGCGCCGCCAGCTGGGCCGCCTGGGCCGGCAATTGTGCGGTCTTTTGGCCGCCCTTGTGGGCATTGCGGAACGACTCGCGCCACGACGCGCGTGCCACGCCCTTGGCCAATGCCAGTGGCGAGTAGCTCACGGTGATCGGTCGCCCGCCGGCGCTGGCCAGACTGCGCTCCAATTCGCCCCAACTCTGCACTGGCTTGCCGTTGACCGCCCGGATGCGGTCGCCCGAGCGCAGACCCGCGGCGTAGGCCGGCGAGTCCGGCGTCACCGCCACGGTCGGCACCATCTCGCCGGGATACAGCAGGATACGGCCCACGCGCTCGACCAGACCCACCTCGGCGGCGGCGACGTTGACGACTTCGCGAGGTGTGACCACCTTGGTCTGCGGCTTGCCGGCGCGCTCGAACACCAGCTCGGTCGGCTGGCCGGCGCGCTTGCTCACCTCGCGCACCAGGTCGTCGAAGCTTTCGACTGGCGCGCCCGCCACTTGCCGAATGCGGTCGCCGGCCTGCAGACCGATTTCTGCGGCCGGGCCGCCGGGCACCACCGTGCCCACGCGCGTCGAGACCAGCTCGTTTTCGTACACCAGCGCACTGCCGAACAAGACCAGCAGCGGCAGCACGAAGTTGAAGAGCGGCCCCGCCGCGATGATGAGGGACCGACGCCACACCGGCTTGTTCTGGAAGGCCATGGGATCGCGGGCGACTTCGTCGTCGAGGGGCGCCATCGGGTCGTCGCCGAGCATCCGCACGAAACCGCCCAGAGGCAGCCAGCGGATCGCGTACTCGGTGTCGCCGCGCCGCCAGGCCACCATCGTCGGGCCAAAGCCGATCGAGAAGGCCAGCACTTTGACACCCATCCAGCGCGCCACGATGTAGTGTCCGAACTCGTGGAACACCACGAGCAAGCCGAACACGAGGATCATCAGGGCGGGCTTGGCAAAGAAGTCCATGTATCTCCGTGAATTGCCTGGGTGCCGGCGGCGAGGCGCACCCTGCGGGGCTGGTGGGTGCCGCCTGCGCCATGGGCCGACCCCACGTGCATTTTGTGCGACCCCCGGCAGCGAAGCAAGCGGCAAGCCGCGTTAGGGCAACGTAATCCGCGGTGGCCGTTGCGCAAGTCGGGCCCCAGGCGTACCCTTTGGCGGTCGCTGCGCCGCTCGGCGCGCACGCAGAAAATTGGAGAACTGGCCCAGCATGTCGATGAAACTGCCGAATATGTCGAATCGCCAACCCTTGTGGACTTCGCTGGCGCCAGCGATCGCGCTGCTATTGGCGGCTGGCGGTTGCACGGACACTGCTATGGAAGGGGCGCAGGACCAGGGCGGGATTGGGCTCTGGTTCGCGGCTCTGGCCGATGGCAGTTGTGCCGCTACCACCAACGGCACCAAGCAAGTGCCGGCGGGGGTCGAGACGCTGGTGGCGCAATGGACCGCCCTTGTCCAGGAGAATGGTGGCCTGGTCAAGAAGACCGGCACCGCCAAGGCGAGCAAGGCTCAGGCGGCGGATTCGCGCTGGGAAATCAAGAATATTCCGGCCACCGACAATCTGCAGATCGACATCTATGGCTGCGGCGCGGACAAGAAGCTGGCCTTTGCCGGCCGGTCCGACGGCGTGCAAATCCAGGCCGGCAAGAAGCAGACGGCACACGTGTTCATGGCGCCCGTAGGTGATCTGGGCTGCGCCGGCAGTCCGGTCGGGGCCGCCAAGCTGGTCGCGCCGCGGTCGATGGCGGGCTGGGCGGTGCTGCCGACCGGCGATGTGGTGGTGGCCGGCGGCATGGGCAGCTGGGACAAGGATCAGGCCGAGGGGGCCGGCTCCAATGCACTGGACTACTACGACCAGCGCGCGGGTCACTTCAAGCCGGCCTGGAACGCCCACCTGGGCGTGGCGCGCATCCAGCCGCATGTAATGCCCCTGGGCGCCGACACCGGCCACGTCCTGGTGGTGGGCGGCTGGCTCAAGGCCAAGCGCCTGAGCGGCGATGCCCAGCTCGCGATGCCACTGCTTGGGCCGCCAGCGCTGAAAGAGGCGCTGCCGGCCACCAAGGCCGAGCTGGTGACGGTGACGGACCCGCCGACGTCGACTGCGAGCCCCATCGACCCGGGCGTCGGCACGGCGGTGTTGTCGTCGGCGGTGTCGACTGGCAAGTCGATCCTGTTCGCGGGCGGCCAGCAGCAGGGTGGCCAAATCATGGACATCGCTACCCGGTTGCGCGACCTGGAGGGCGTGGCCAAGGGCGGCGCCGGCATCACCGAAAGCAACATCAAGCTCAACGTGCCGCGCCTCAAGCCCGCGCTGATGACGTTCCCCGGCGACGAGACCGTCATCGTGTGGGGTGGCATGGCACCGGCCGGCAGCACCGGCGGCAATGTGAACATGGGCGAGCTGGTGTTGGACACCAACCAGGCGCAACTGCTCAAGCTCACTGGCAATGCCGCGCTGATCGCCGACGCCAACCTCAATACCATTGCTCCCAGCGCCACGTACCTGAACCGGGCCGCTGGCGTGGTCACGTTCCTGGTGGCGGGCGGCGTGCAGAAGTCGAGCCTGAGTGCCGACAAGGCGCTGACCTACTTGGTGCGCGTGGACAAGGCCGCAGGAACAGCCGAGCTTCGCCCGTTCAACATCGCTGGCGGTACGGCAGTGCGCGCGGGCTTGTTCGGCATGGCCGTGCCGCTCGACGGTCGGCGCGTGCTGGTCGGCGGCGGTCTGATGTCGGTCACGGGCGCCGTGCCCGGCGTCTGCGATACCCCGGGTGCCGGCGAGGATTGCCCGCTGGGCACAGCCTGGGTGGTGCGCGCGCCCGCGGACCTGCCGACTGGCGAAGGGGCTGTTGACCTGGAAGTCCTGGCCACCCATACGCTTTCCGTTGCGCGCTTTGGCCTGGTGGGCGCGCCCCTGCCGCTGGGAGTGCTCCTGGCCGGCGGCCAGAAGACGACCACGGGCGCCAGCGATGCCGCGACCTTGTCGGACGTCGGTGCCGTGCTCACCGTGGTGCCGCCGGACCTGGATGCCGCGGCCATCTGCCAATAACCGATGAGAATTTCTGTTGAAAAGACTGCGCTGCTTCGTCAGCGCCAGGGTGGGGCTCGCCAGCGCTTGCCCGAGTGGCTGCGCGCACCGCTGCCGGGCGGCGAGCGCTATGCCGGCATCAAGGCCCGGTTGCGCGATCGCGGGCTGCACACGGTCTGCGAGGAAGCCCAGTGCCCCAACATCGGCGAGTGCTGGAACGAGGGCACCGCCACCATGATGCTGATGGGCGACACTTGCACCCGCACCTGTCGCTTTTGCGCGATCAAGTCCAATCCGCGGCCGGATCCGTTGGACCCGCGCGAGCCCGAACAGGCGGCCGAGCAAGTGGCGCTGATGGGCCTGGACTACGTCGTGCTGACCAGCGTGAACCGCGACGACCTGCCCGACGGCGGCGCCGAGCATTTTGCCCAGACCGTGCGGGCCATTGCGGCGCGCTCGCCGGCGACCCTGGTCGAGGTGCTGACCCCAGACTTCCAGGGCCAGCTCGACGACGTCGCCACGGTGGTGCGGGCCGGGCCGCATGTGTTCGCCCACAACGTCGAGGTGGTCGAGGCGCTGCAAGGTGCGATTCGCGACCGCCGCGCCACCTGGCAGCAGAGCTTGGCGGTCTTGGCCCACGCCAAGCAGGTGCGGCCGGACGTGGTTACCAAGACCTCGATTATGCTGGGGATTGGCGAGGAGGCCGCGCAAGTCGAAGCGGCGCTGCTGGCCCTGCGCGCCCATCACGTCGACGCGGTGACCTTTGGCCAGTACCTGCGGCCCAGCCCGTGGCACGCCGAGGTGCGACGCTTTGTAGAACCCAGCGAATTTGCTCACTGGCAGCAGCGGGCCAGCGACCTGGGCTTTGCCTACTGCGCCTCGGGGCCGCTGGTGCGGTCGAGCTACCGGGCCGGCGAGCACTACTTGCGGTCGATGGTGTCCCAGCGCTCTGGCGCGGCCCACAAGCTATAGAAGCGGAATTTCCTTGACTTCGGGGTCCGGCTGCAGGCACTCGGGCCCTTCGTGGCGCGCATCGTTGACGTATCGCGTGAGCCGCGTCGACTCGAAGAAGTCGGCCTGTGGGCGCAGCAACTCCTGAAGATCACTGGCCGGAATCGGGCCGGACTGCAGCCAGCGCGACCAGGTCTCGGCCGGCAGCACCACCGGCATGCGGTCGTGGATGCTCGCCACGGGCTCGGCCGCGGCACAGGTGAGCAGGCACGTGGTCCACAGCGGCGGCGGCGGCTCGGCGTGCTCGCCCGGCGGCGTCCAGCGGTCGTACAAGGCCGCGACCGCAAAGGGCTCGCCGCCTGGCCGGCGGAAGTAGTAGGGCACCTTGACGCGGCCCTCGGTAGCCCACTCGAAGAAGCCGTCCATCAGCAGCAGTCCGCGCCGCCGCTGCAGGGCGTCGCGAAAGGCGGGCTTCTCGGCTGCGGTCTCCGAGCGGCCATTGGCCAACCGTGCGCCGATACTGGGATCCTTGGCCCAGCGCGGCACCAGGCCCCACTGCATCACCGCGGCGCGGCGCGGCCCCGGCACGCTCGGCACCAGCAGCACCGGCGACTGCGGCGCCACGTTGAAGCGCTCGCCCAGGTCGGCGGGCAGTTCGGAGAGCTCGAACGCGCGCGCCAGCTCTTCGGGCGACGTCTTTTGGGTGAAGCGACCGCACATGTTGCTAGGACTCCGCTTGGCTGCGCGTCACGGTGTGCCAAACGCCGCCCTCCAGGCGCTGGTGCGGCAGGTATCCCGCCTTGTAGCGCATGGCGCGGCTCTCGTCGATCACGAACCCCAGGTACAGGTAGGGCAACTGCCACTGCCGGCACAGCTCCAGGTGGACCATCACCGAAAACACGCCGATCGACAGTCCAGGCACGTCGGGTCGGTAGTGGCAGTACACAGCGGACAGGGCGTCGGCCGCGCGGTCGAAAATCGCAATGCCCACCAGGCGATCGTCCAGGTAGTAGCCCAGCTCCCACGTGTCGACACATGTCTCGACCAAGAAGGACGCGTACTCCAATTCGCCGATCGGCTCGTCGCCGTGGTCCAGACCGCGCAACGTGCGGTGGCGGTTGTACAGATCGACCCGTTCGTCGTCGACCTGCGGGCGCTGCAGGACCACGCGCAGCCGGTTGCGGCCTTGGCGAAAGGCGCGGGCCTGTGCGCTGCTCGGCTCGAACTTGTCTACCTCGATGCGAATCGGTGTGCACGCGCGGCAGCCGTGGCAGGCGGGCCGATACAGCAGCACACCCTGGCGACGGTCGCCTTGGGCCAGCAGCTCGGCGAACTCGGCACTGGAGACGCGCCGCACCGGCAAGCGCATCGGCAGAATCGCCTCGCGGTTCGGCAGATACGGGCACACATGGGGCGAGGCGTCGACCACCACTTGCGGCGGACCGTCAAAAAGGGTGCTGTTGTCCACGGGCCTACTCGTCGAGCGAGCCGCGGTGGGCGACGAACAGTGCCACGCCCGACACGCCCGCGAGCTGTCGCTGGGCCTCGGCCAGGACTCGCTCGACCAGCTCGCGCCGCGAACCGTGGTAGGTGACGGCCAGCGAGCTCATGGCAAAGCGATCGAGAACGGGCACCTCGGCGGCGGCCTTGAGGAACGAAGCCGCTTCGGCGCACGAGGCAAAGCGATCATCCGGGTCCTTTTGGGTCGCGCGCAGGATGAATTCGCGCAGATCCTCGGGCAGGTCCGGCACCGCCAGCACCGGGTCGGGCAGCGGTGCATTGATGTGCTTGGCAAACAGCTGTTGCAGGTTGTCGGCGTCGAACGGCAGCTCGCGGCAGCAGAGCTCGTAGGCCATAATCCCAAGCGAATACAAGTCGCTGCGACCGTCGACCGGCGCGCCGACGATCTGCTCGGGGCTCATGTAGTAGGGCGTGCCCATCACCTTGCCGCCCGCTGAACCGCCGGGGTTGGTGGCGATGCCGAAGTCGAGGAGCTTGACCTTGCCGTCGGTGAGCAGGAACACGTTGGCCGGCTTGATGTCGCGGTGCACCAGACCTTGGCGGTGCGAGTAGGCGAGGGCGTCGCAGGTTTCGCGCAAGATGCGCCGCACGTTCGGCCAATCGATCGGCTGGCCGTTGTCGATGATCGACTCGAGCAGGTCGCCGGTCAGCTTCTCCATCACGATGAAGTGGGTACCGTAGGCGCGCTCGGTGTCGAGCACGCGCACGATGTTCTCGTGGTTCAGGGCCGCGACCAGCTGCGCCTCGTGGCGGAAGTGCTCGGCAAACGCTTCGTCGTAGACCAGCGCGTGGCTGAGCATCTTCAGCGCCACCGGCGTGCCCAGGATCGGGTGGCGGGCCTCGAAGACCGTCGCCACGCCGCCCGAACCCAAGCGACCGATGACCTCGTACTTGCCGACCTTGCGGATGCCCTTGCTCTCCATCAACCGCTCGCCGACCAGGCGGGTGAGGAACACGGCCGTGGTGGGATGCTTGGTGAACAGCTCCTGCACCGTGACTTTGTTGATGCGCAGGCAGGTGCAGTCGTCTTCAGCGGTGATGGTGGCGGTGCGGGGCTCGTGGGTGATCAGGGCCATCTCGCCGAACAGCGCGGGCGCGATGCTGGTGCGCTCGAAGACCACCACGCTTTTGTCGTTGCGCACGGTGATGCGGATGGTGCCGCGCTCGAGCACGTACATGTCGTCGCCGTTGGCGCCTTGCTCGATGATGGTCTGTCCGGGCGCGAACTGCACGCGCACCATCGCCTCGCGAAAGCGCTCGACGGCGTCCTCGGTCAGGCCGCCAAAAAGCGGCAGCGAGGTCCAAGGCTTCGCTGGCGGCAGAGGAATCGGCGCACCCAGGCCGGCAAATTGTTGGGTGGCGGCATATGGGGACTGCTGGCTGGTCATGCGCTCCCTCGCGTGGACGTGCCAATGTTACGGCCTTCTTTGGCCTTTGCCCAGGGTGGTGGCCGTCAAAGTGCGCGGGGCGTGGTCGCGCAGACCCACTGCCAGCGCCGCCCAGCTGGGGTTGTCCAGTTCCTCGGCGCGCGCCGTGGGACGGAGGCCCAGGGACTGCAGGTTGGCGCGCACTTCCGCAGCGGGCCAGCCGGCGCTGGTCAAGGCATTCACCAACGTCTTGCGCCGCAGAGCGAAGCCGTCGCCGATCAGGTGCGACGCCACCGACCACTCTGGCAGCGGCCAGGGGCACGGCCGCGGGCGCAGCACGACCACGGCGCTGTCGACGTTGGGGGGTGGCTGGAAGGCACCGCGGCCGACCCGGAATGCCAACTCGACCTCGGCGCGCAGTTGCAGCTTGACCGAGACCTGGCCGCGATCGCCGCCACCGGGTCCAGCGGCCATGCGCTCGGCCACCTCGCGCTGCACCATCACCACCACGCGCTCGGGCTGCCGCGGGCTGTCCAGCAGCGCGAATACGATGGGCATGGCCGCGTAATACGGCAGGTTGCCGACCACGCTCGGCGCCGTTCCCAAGCCATCGAGCCGCGCCGGCCAGTCGACCTCGGCGGCGTCGCCCATGTGCAGCGCGAACCTCTCGCCGAAGCGTTGCCGCAGGACCTGGGGAGTGCGCTGGTCGACTTCGATGAGCAGCAGCGGCGGCGGTGTCGCCAGGCGATCCATTGCCGCAATCAGGTGTTCCGTCAGGTTGCCGGTGCCGGGGCCGATCTCGACCACCCCCGTCGTCGCCGGAGCCACGGCCATGTCGGCGATGCGCGCCAGCACGCGTTGATCGTGCAAGAAGTGTTGGCCCAGCGACTTTTTGGGTGCGAGCGCGGGGCGAACCATGTGGGCCTCGTGGGCGATGCGTTGCGTCGGGCCGCGGCGGCCTGTGCGCGCGAACTAGAGGGCGGCGGCCGCCAGCCGGCGCACTTCGCCGGTGGCCAGGGCGTCCAAGCTGCGCGGATCGTCGCGCAACCCCAGGTGCAGCAGGGCCTCGCCCAGGCCGGCCACCATGGCGCCGTTGTCGGTACAGTAGGCGGGCGGAACCGGCCAGAAGCGGAGCCGGTGCCGTTGGCACGCTTCGGCCAGGGCCCGCCGCAGGGCGCCATTGGCCGCCACGCCGCCCGCCAGAACCAAGTCGCGCAGCCCGCGCCGCTGGGCGTTCGCCAAGGTGACGCGAACCAGCTGTTCGACGATGGCGGTCTGGAAGGCCGCGCACAGGTCGCGGGTGGCCTGCGCGCGCTCGTCGGCGGGCAGATCGGCCGGCAAGTCTGCCAGGGCTAGGCGCGCGGCGGTCTTCAGGCCCGAGAACGAGTAGGCGCCGTCGTCGCGCCCCAACATACCGCGCGGCAAGCGAAATCGCGCCGGATTCCCCAGGGCGGCGGCGCGCTCGACGTTGGGTCCGCCCGGATAGGGGATATCGAGCAGTTTCGCCAGCTTGTCGAATGCCTCGCCGGCGGCGTCGTCCAAGCTCCGGCCCAGCAACTCGAAGCGGTCTGGCGCGTGTACGGCGTACAGGCTGGTGTGGCCGCCGGACACGGCCAGGGCGGCAAAGGGCAGCCGCGGCACCGGCCATGGGGCTCCCGCCTCTTGCGGCGGCCGGAGGAACGTGGCCCACACGTGCGCATGGATGTGATCCACGCCGATCAGCGGCTTCTTCCAGACCCAGGCGAGCGCCTTGGCGGTCTGCACGCCCACCAGTAGTGCGCCGATGAGGCCGGGCCGATTGGTCACGGCAACACCGGACAGCTGGGCAGGCTGGAGGCCGGCGTCGTCCAGCACGGCCTGGATGGTGGGCAATGCGGTGAGGAGGTGGTTGCGCGCTGCCACCTCTGGCACGACGCCGCCGAAGCGCTGATGGATCGGCACCTGGCTGGCCACACGGTGCGCCAGCACGACTCCGCCGTGCACCAGGGCCGCCGCGGTCTCGTCACACGACGTCTCGAGTCCCAGGACCGGGCCGGGATCTGCGCGCAAGGGATGCTCGGGTGTGTGGGATGGCAAGGTCGCCCCAGAGACCGGCGGAGCCGTCATGGCAAGCCGGCTGCCGGACCTGCCGCAGAGGGCGGCGCGCCAAACACGTGTTGGTACAGGCGGCGCGCGCGCTCGCGGTGTTGGGCATCGCCGCGCGTCAGGTACAGCGCCAGGGCGCGCTGGCTGGCGTCGAAGTCCTTGGCCTCGATGTCCAGCACCGCCAGGTGGAGCAGGGTCTCGGCCGGGGCCTGCGCCTCTTTCGCCAACTCGCGCAGTTGCCCGCGCGCCCGATCGCTGTGGCCGTTGTCGATGAGTTCGATGGCCGTCAGATAGCGCTGCATGTGCGGCGAAGTGGATTGGTTGCCGGCGTGCGGCACTACCAACCACACCACCACGCCCAGGGCCAGCAGGGCCGCCAGGACCCACGGCCAGTTCTTGGGCTTCAGCAGCGGGTTCACCTTGGGCGCGGGCGGCTCCGGGGCCTCCTCGTCCAGTTGCGCCGTGGGGATCCATGCATAGGGGCGGTCGGCCGCGCGCAGATCGCCCGGACCTTGATGGGCGCCCGAGATCCGCGCGCCGGCACCGGGCCCCGCAACCAGGCGGTCGCCATCCACATTGCGATCGACCACGCGCACGCTGGAGTGGGCTCGGCGCCCGTCCAGGCTCGGCGGCAGTTCGCCCTCGTTGGTGTCGCCCGACGCCACCCCGAACCAGCCTGTCACCGGCCCCGGCCGGCGTGCGCTTGCCGTGGCCAGTAGCGACGAGGCCGGGCGGCTGCGCAGCGCGGTTTCGGGCTGGATGCCGCGCACGGTGGTCGCGTCTTGCGAGAAGTCGCCCGAGGCATGGCGCCGGCTCGGCAGTGTGTCCAGGGACCGATCCGGCTGCGGCGCAGCCGTGTACTGAGGCGTAATCGGCTTGCTGTCCAGCGCGGTGTGGGCGGCAGGCATCTCGGCTGCGGCGGGAGCCGCCAGCGTGCCGTGTGGCGACGTGATGCGAACCGCGCC
>JACRCU010000005.1 GCA_016218865.1 Deltaproteobacteria bacterium
CAGACGATGGCGTTGCACGACTTGCACTCGGTCTGGCAGGTGCTGTCCCACGAATTGTTGCAGCAGTACGGGTCCACGGCGCAGACGCAGGCCTCGCAAGTGGCGCCGGCGCAACCCTTCTTCGAGTCGGTCGGGCAAGTCTCGCTGCAGGCGCCGCAGTCCTTGGCGCACGAGGTGCAGGTCTCGAAGCCTTCGATCTGGCACTTGCCGTCGCCGCAGGTGGCGCTGGCGCCGCAGACGACGGTCAGGGTGGCGGTGCCGCTGCCCAGGCTGTCGACGACCAGGCGGCGGGTGGCGCCGGCCTTGAGGCCCAGCTTGATCTTCTTGCCCCACGCTTGGCAGCCGGCGGGCGAGCAGGTGGCGTCGCCGGGCAGCACTTCGAACAGGGTCCAGGTGGCGCTGGTGGCCAATTCCACCGTGGCGATGCCGGTTTCCGCGGCTGACAGGTCGAACACGGCCTCGCCGCCGGTCCAGGTGTTGCCGTCGCAGGGCCAGAACCCGAAGGTCGAAGTGCCCAGCTTGCTGGCGTCCAGCTCGACCGTGTCGCCGCACTTGAGCGGCTTGGCGGTGCAGGGCTTGGCCGCGCAACCCGAGGCGAAGGCGCACTGGCCGTTCTTGCAGGTGCCGCTGCCGCCGCAGGGACCGGCCACGCTGCAGGTGCCGCCGTCGGCGTTGGCGGTGATGATACAGGCGCCCGCGTCGCACTTGACCGTAGAACAAACCGACAGTTGCAGGCCCTTGCAGTCCACATCCGAGCCGCAGCTGAACTTCTGGCCGCTCGTGTCCTTGCTGGTGTCGCCGCCGGCGGTGTCTTGGGTGGTGGTGTCGGCAGCGGTGGTGTCGGCCACGGTGGTGTCCGCGACCGTCGTGTCGGCGGTGGTCGTGTCGGCGGCGATGGTGTCGGCGGTCGCCGTGTCCTTGCCGCCCTGCGTGTCGGTGCCCGCGGTGGTGTCGCCGTTGCTGGTGGTGTCGGCCATGATCTGGCCGTTGCCGCCGTTGTTGGTGGTGGCGGTGCTGCCGCAGGCCGCCGCAGCCAGACAGGCCGCCGCAAGGGCCAGCGTGCCCAGCTTTTTCTTCAAATCCTCGTGCCTCAAGTACATCCTAGCCTCCCGTGCCGCGCAGCCGGTCGAATTTGCCGTGGCGTGCGCCAAGGGTAAAGGACGGAGCCGCAAAGCTCAACCGCGGCAGTTCGGTCTACCAGTCTTCGGAGAACGGATAGGCGACCGGCAGCTTGCCCAGCTCGCGGTACTCCACGGCGGCGGCGTCGTAGAGCATGCGCATGGTCAGGATGCCCGCGGCGTCGGCGGCGAGCATGCCGGCGCGCAGCATGGCGTTGCGGATGTGGCCGCCGGACAGCTCGAAGGCCTCGCCCAGCCACTCGAAGTCCAGGTCGTCTTCGGTCGGCAGCTTGCCGGGCAGCACCGCTTGCCACAGCTTGGCGCGCTCGTCGGGCCCCGGGAACGGGAATTGCACGCGGAAGCGCAGGCGGCGCACGAAGGCTTCGTCGATCGACGCGGCAAAGTTGGTGGTCAGGATGATGACGCCGTCGAATTCTTCCAGGCGCTGCAGCAGGTAATTGACCTCCAGGTTGGCGTAGCGGTCGTTGCTGCTGCGGATCTCGGTGCGGGCGCCGAACATCGAGTCGGCTTCGTCGAAGAGCAGCGCCGCGCCCTCTTGGGTCGCCTCGGCAAAGAGCTGGCCCAGCCGCTCCTCGGTCTCGCCGATGTACTTGCTGACCACCCGCGACAGGTCGACGCGGTACAGCTCCACGCCGATTTCCTTGGCGATCAGGCCGGCGACCATGGTCTTGCCGGTGCCCGAGGGGCCGCTGAACATGGCCGACAGCGCCCGGCCGTAGCCCGGTCCGTCGCCGAAGCCCAAGTCGTCGAACAGCTTGCGCCGCAGGCGGGCGAAGCGCGACAAGTCCTTGATCTGCGCCAAAACGTCGTCCGGCAGCACCAGGTCCGCCCAGGTCGAGGTGGTGTCCACGCGCGACCCGTAGCGGCGCAGACCCGCGGTCATGGCGGTGGTCGCGGCGGTGCGCATCTCGCTGCGGGTGGGCAAAAAGGCCGGCAGGGCGATGCCCTTGGCCAGGGCCGAGGCCTGCCGTGCCTGGGCCTGCTGGGCTACGTGGGCGGCCGCCACCGCGATTTGCGTAGGGCCCATGCCCAGATGCGCGATCTCGGCGGCGTGCTCGTCGCTCGGCTGCGCCGCGAAACCCACGGATTGCAGGGCCGCCGACCACTGCGCGGTGCGCTCTGTCAGGTCCAGCGGCGCCACCTCCAGGTGCGGCAACCCCGCGGCCACCGCCAGCTTTTGCGCCAGCTCGGCCGGCAGCGGCCCCTCGTGCACCAGCGCCAGCGGCCGCCGCAGGGCCGTCAGCCGGTCCGCCAGCCGCACCACCGCCAGCGGTTTCTCGGACAGGGCCGTCGCCGCGCGGTCCAGGCCCACCACCAGCCAAATCGCAGCCTCTAAGCGGGCTTGCGCGTGCAGCTGCGCCATCAGCTCGGTGGGGAGCCCGCTGCTCGCGTCGAACACCGCCGACAGGTCCACCTGCCGCAGCGGCACCCCGCGCCGCGCCGCCACCGTGCCGGCCAGACCGTCGGCGCCCAGGCCGGCCATGCCCGACACCAGCACCGGCCGGCCGCCCGCCAGCAGGCGCTCGAGCACGTCGGCCCAGCCGGCGCGACCGGGGGCCGAAGCGTTGGCCTCGGGCAGCCAGCGCGGCACGTAGAACGGTTCCAGGGGACTGCTGGCCGCGCCGCCCATCAGGAAGCGCAGCACCACTCGGCCCAGCCTGCAGCTTTCGCCCTTGGCTACCACGGCGCCGGTCAGCCGCAGCTCGCCACCGTCGCCGACCATCGCGCTGGCCAGCCCCGCGCCCAAATCCGCAGCGGCAAAGGCCAGATCCAGCACGTCGACGCGGAGCGCCTCGTCGCGCCCCAGCGCCTGCGCCACCCGCTGCCCCAGCACCGCGCAGCTGGGCGCAAGCTGAGTGCACGCCACCACTTCCAGGGTGCGCGCCGCCTGGTCCGTCAGCTCCAGCAGCTCGGCCGCCAGCCCCAGCAGGCTCGGCTCGTCGCCGGGCAGCGGACCGTCCTCGGCGGTGAAGTCGGAAAGGCCCAGGGCGCGCCCGCACAGCACCCACAGCGCCGCGGTGCGCTGCACGCTGGCGGCCGACAGGGCCGGATAGGGCTGGTTCTGGGCCGCGGCGTCCGCCGGCAATTCCTGTTGCGTCGTCATGTGGTTTCCCTTGTTGTCTGCGAGGTCTGCGTGCGGCTCAGCTCGTACCCAGCTGCGGCAAGTCCAGCACCGGCGGGGACTCCAGCTGGGCGTGGGCCTGTGCGCGCAAGGATGCCACCACGTGGCCCAAGGTGCGAGCCTGCTGCGGCGCCACCCGCAGCGGCCGCATCCATCCCGCGGGCTTGGCGGCGGCAGGCTCGTCCCACCAGCCGGGGTGATGGGTGGCCACGTGGTCCAATAGCTGGGAATAGCGCCACAAATCGCGCCCGTCCAGCAGCCAGTCCAGCGCCGCCCGCCGCAGCGCATCCGACCCGGCCAGGGCGCGCTCTACCCACGCCGGCAGCTCGGCGTCCAGCCACGGCCGCGCCAGCACCGCCAGGTGCAGCCACGCCATCGGCCCGTTGCCCCAGGGCGTCTCCACGAACTTGCCGCGCTCGGCGCTGCGCTGCAGCAGGCTCTGTAAGTCCGCGGAATTGCGCAACGGCAGGTGACTCGCCTTGGGACCCATCGCCCCCTCGGTCGGCACCAGGAAGTTGTCGGCGCGG
>JACRCU010000129.1 GCA_016218865.1 Deltaproteobacteria bacterium
CTTTTTCTTCCAGTCTTTCAGGGCCTTCTCTACCGCTTCCTTGTAGAAGAAGTTCGGGTCCTTCTGGCCCAGCTCGTAGGCCTTCTTGGCCAGCTCCAACGCGTCGCCCTCTTTGCCGCTGCGCTGCAGGATCTGGGCCTTGATCCACGTGTTGTACCAGGCGACTTCCAGCGCCAGCGACTTGTCGGCCAGGGCCAGCGCGCCCGCGTGATCTCCAGCTGTTTCGCTCAGGTAGCGGGCCGCGTTGGCGTACGGACGCCAGGCGCCCTTGGCCATCGCCTCGATGTTCGCCTTGGCTTGGGCGGCGGTGTCGACCTTGATGTCCACGGAAATGCGCAGCTTCTCCCACTCCAGGTCCAGGCGGGTGGAGTCGTCGGTGGTGTTGGCGAAGGTGAAGATCATGCGCTCGCGCGGCGCAATCGCCTCGGTCTTGGCGGCCACCCGCACCACGTCGGCCTTCTGGTCGTAGGTCTTGCCGCCGCCGAACACGCCCAGGTCGCTGTTCAGAATCAGGGTCCAGCCCTTCTGGGTCGGCAGCGCCACCAGCGCGTAGGTGCCGGCCTTGACGGGCTGGCCGCCGAACTGCGCGTCGCGGCTGAAGGTGATCTTGGTCGCGGCGTTGGCACCGGCGCGCCACACCTTGTCCCACGGCACCAGATCGCCCCACACGGTGCGGCCTTTCACGGCCGGGCTGGAATAGTCGAGCGAAATATCCGTCAAGCCGACCCGCTGGGCGACCTTGGCCGCCGGGCTCGGGGCCGGCAGCTCCATCGCTTGCTGGGCCTGCGCGCTCGGCGCGGACAGCAGGGTGGCCGACGCGGCCGCCAAAAGGGCAAGGGCAACACCAAGTTTCTGCATAGGGAGCAACTCCATAGTCTTGCGGGCGTACCCGCATCGTGGCGGCCGCCCGACTCGGGCAGCAGACGGTGGGGCGGCAACCGCGCACGCCCATACCGCCGGGCCGGCACTGCTAACAGAAGCGGACGCGTCGCGCCACGGATGGGCCGATAACCGCAGACAAAGCAACCGGGTTGCGGCCCGCAGTGGGGCCGCGGTAGCCGGGCCGCGTCGAGGGGTGTCGCTAGTTCTGGATCTTGACGCTGAAGGCGAAGGTCTTGGCCGGCGTCGAGCTACCCGACTTCAGGTACTGCAGCGTGACCTTGTGGGTGCCCGCCATCGGCAGCGGTCCGCTGGTCTTCCAGGTCAGGACTTGCTGGCCGCCCGCGCCGACCGCGCCCGAGGTAGGGGCGACGTACTTGTCGGTGGGGTAGCCAAAGGTCTTGTCGGTGCTGGTCACCTTCCACGCGTAGCCGGTCGTCGCGTTCGAGCTCAGCGTGACCACGATGTCCTGGCCGGCCTTGGCCACCGCGACGGTGCCGTTGTCCGTGTCGTCGAGCTTGACGGCCTTGCTGGCGGCCGCCTTGATGTCGATGGTGAAGCTGAAGGTCTTGATGTCCTTGGCTTCCCACGAGCGGCGGTAGCCCAGGGTCACCTTGTGCTTGCCCACCGCCAGGCCGCCGGTCGGGGTCTTCCAGGTCAGCTTGGTGGTGCCGCCGCTGCCGGTGGCCGAGCCCGACTTGACGTACTTGGTGGTGGGATAACCTAGCGATTTATCCACCGACGTGACCGCCCAGTCGTAGCCGGTGGTCGGGTTGCTGGCCAGCGCGACCAGCACGGACTGGCCTTCGACCACCGCGGCGGTGCTGCCGTTGTCGGCTTCGGTCAAGGTGGTGCCCAGGGTCAGGTCGGCATCGGTCTCGGCGACGCTGCCGGCGTCTTCGCTCGCGCACGCGGCAAGGGTCAGGCCAAGGCACGCAACTGTAGAGAACGACAAGATACGCAGGCGCATGGGGCAACTCGCTGGGGCAGGGGCTCGTCGGCGGCCGGCGCTCGGCGCGTCTGGCAAACCCGTTGTGGTGGGTAGTGTATGCCTGGTGCGGCGGGCGGGCAACCGACAAGTGGGCCGCTCCTTGGGCAAAATCCCAGACGGATGGCCCCAGTTCGCCCCTCTTGGCTAGCCCGGCAGCCCCACCTCGACCCACTCGGGCTCCAGCAGCTCTTCGACCACCGACGGCGCCAGCGCTACCAGGAAGCCGCGCGCGCCGCCGTTGATGTAGATGCGATCCAACTCGAAGATCGTCGCCTCGGCGAACACCGGCATGGCCTTGCGCGTGCCGAACGGCGAGGTGCCGCCGACCAGGTAGCCGGTGTGCTTGTGCGCCACGTCGGGCAGGCAGGGGGTGATGGCCTTTTTGCCCAGGTGGCGCGCCAGGTTCTTGGTCGACACCTGCATGTCGCCGTGCATGAGCACGATCAACGGCTCGCCCGATTCGTCTTGCATCACCAGGGTTTTGATGACGGCGTGCTCGTCCACGCCCAGTTCGCGGGCCGAGACCTTGGTACCGCCCTTTTCCTCGTACGCGTACAGGTGCTCGGTGAAGGGGACTCCCGCCGCGCGCAACGCGCGAATCGCAGGAGTGACGGGGACTTGCTGTGCCATGCCTACCTCGCGCCGCGTGCGCCGCCGCCCGCATGCTAGCGCAACTTGCCAGCGCTCGCGCGGTTTGCCATGGTGCAGCGCGGAGGTGCTTGCCGTGGCTGGTTGGAGCGAGACGATGCGGTGGAAAAAGGGCTTGGCGGCGCTCGGTGTACTGGCCGGGTTGGCGGGCTGCGGCAGCGAGGCGACCAAGGCCACGGCTGCTGATGCGGCCCAGGATGCTGCGGCCGAGGTGGCAGGCGACGCGCCAACCCAGGATGCCGCCAAGGATAGTGCCGCCGACACCGCCGCTGCCGACACCGCCGGAGGGGACAGCCAGGCCAGCGATACTGCGGCGACCGACGCGGCCCCCAGCGACGCGCAAGCCGGCGACACGGCGCCCCAGGAAACGGCGCCCCAGGACGCTGTACTGCAGGACACGACGCTACAGGCCACCCCCGCCAAGGACACGGCGCCGGCCGACGCCGGCAGCGACAGCGACCCGGGATTGTCCTGTGCCAAAGCGGTGATCCAGTCCGGCGAGCTCAAGAACCACTACCTGGAGCTGGCGGCCGCGCCCACCACCACCGAGGGGCTGAAAGCGAC
>JACRCU010000008.1 GCA_016218865.1 Deltaproteobacteria bacterium
CACGTACTAGCTGACCGCGGCAGCGGGCAGACGCAGGGGTCGCAGGGGGCGGCGCGCCCCCTACTCCTACTAAAAAGGCTAGTACTACAAACCAGATTACTCCTAGAACCCGCCGCGAACTTGGGGTTTGTAGTACTAGCTGACCGCGGCAGCGGGCAGACGCAGGGGGCGCACCCACAGTCTAGGGGGTGAGCGGTGCGCCCCCTATTCCGACTGAAAAAGCTAGTACTACAAACCATTTCGTCTCACGAACCCGTTGCGAATTTCGGGTTTGTAGGACTAGCCGCGCCCGACATCGCCATTGCCAACGGCAGCGCGTACGATGGGCCCGCTGATGCACCGTGCAGCCCGCGCACTCGGGCCACCCACGTCATTCATTGCGGCCGCGTCAGCGAATCTCCACGACCGCACCCATGCCAGCCGATCCCAGCGCCACCCGCCCCTCCTGCTACCGCTGCTGGAAGCCAGAGCGCGTGCGTAACTGCGCCCTTCTGCCGCAGGCCGCCCCCACCGAAAAGAGCTGGTCGCGCCTGCGCCTGGCCTGAAGCGTGGGCAAGAACCCCAGCGACGTGCGGGCCGTCAAGGTTAACGCGTTCGCCGTGGGCATCGCCAACAACGCGGAATACGGGCTCATCTCCGGCTCGAACTTCAACCTGAACGGCGACAACCGGATCAAGGCCGACGCGGACAATCCCAACAATTCGCGGTCGTGGTCCAAGTCGGCGATGGGCGCGTCGGCCATGGGCTGCAGCGAGGCGCTGGGCAACCGGACCGTGCACAACGCGTCGTGCGGCTGGGAGGCCGGCAACCGCCTTGGGCAGAACCTGAGCGGGCCGCGGTATCTCTTTGTTTATATTGGGAAGTAGGGTGGTGGGTGGATCATTGGCACATGTGCCAATGTGAAAAGCTCGGGGTGGTGCTCCGGGGAGAGGCCGCAGCGGGCTGGCGGGCGCCGGGTCGCGCGTCACGACCCTGAAAGCACCCGCCAACCGCAACGGCGGCGTATCGGATACGGGGTGCCACCCCGATGCGGCGAACCCATCCGGTCGCAGGCCCGAGGCCCGCTCGCACCCGTCCGCTGTGCCCGCCACCATCCCTGCCCGCACAGTCCAGAACAAGCGACCAGATCGCAAAGGTTTTTTCGCGTCCGGCCCTGTCCCCGTGGTGGGGCGCACGCGAGCAACTGCAGCGACTCGCCGAGCCGGCGCGACGGCGCTTCACTCACGGCGTGCCGAGCTGGCCGTAGTCGGCAAAGAGCGTCTCGAGCCCGACCTTCTTGCTTTTCCCGGTCGCGACGTGGCACGTGATCCTTGGGTAATTGTCCAGGTCGGTGCTGACCAGGCAGGTCGCTTCGTAGTCGAGGTGGTCCTGCCTGAATCGCAGGTTCAGGACGGAGATCTTGT
This sequence comes from Deltaproteobacteria bacterium, assembly GCA_016218865.1. Lineage (GTDB taxonomy): Bacteria > Myxococcota_A > UBA9042 > UBA9042 > UBA9042 > SXRM01. The sequence goes on from JACRCU010000008.1 coordinate 1,404, forward strand.
CGGGCGTGACCGTGCCGAACTGACCAGTCGCTTCGACCTTCTTGCCGGCGATGGTTCGCACCACGCGGATGCCGCCTTTGGCCTCGCGGATCTGGACCTGGCCAGTGTAGGTCTTCGTGGAGTCCGGCATCCTTCCCACGCACGCGTAGGACCCGACGAGGAAGCGATACCGTGCCTGGTCCGGGTCCTCGGCGCGCGCGCTGGAGGCCAGGCCGCAGGACAGGGTCACAAGCACGACGAGCAAGCGTTTCATCTGCACCCCACCTGATTCGCGCGGGCCCGGCTCCCCGGACCGGATCGGCAACTGGCGAGAATTAGCCGGGGACCCCGGCTCGGGTCCGGAAAATTGCCCGCGTTTTCAATCCGAATGGGACGGCTTTGGCATCCCATGCCGGGACCTTGCGCGCCGGGCGTGCGAAAACCCGAACTTCCCGCCTCGCGCCCAGAGGGTACGCCGCCGACAGCGACCGCGTCAACGGCGGCTCTCGATTGAAATTCCAGGAAAACCCTGCGCCGCGCCCACTTTGCCCCGGCCAAAGAAGCTGCGGCCTCTGCCGCGGAGCGACCCTTGCTCCCGGTCCCGCCTGCTCAGCTATGAAGTTGGCAAAAACAGAGGAAATTGCCTGGACGCTTGCCGGCAGCTATCCTGGTGCTTTCGGGCGCGGAGGACGCATGAACCCCCTTTGGGAAGTGTATCAGCAGGGCGAGATTGCCGGCGCCCGCAGCGACGCCGCCAGCGCCCGGGCCCAGGCGCAGCGCAGCGCCGACCAGCTCCACCAAGAGGTGCGGCGCCTGGAGGCGAAAATCGATGGTCTGGCGCTGATTTGCCAAGCCCTGGTCGAACTGCTGGAAACGCGCGGCGGTATCCGAGAGCAGGAATTCTTGGCCAAGGTGGACGAAATCGACTTGCGCGACGGCGTCGCCGATGGCCGCATGGTGCGACCGGTTCAGGAGTGCCCGCGCTGCCAGCGCACCGTCCACGCTCGCCAGCGTACCTGCATGTACTGTGGGGAAACCATTGGCGATGCTACGGCCGTGGCCAAGGTCTTGAGGCGCTGAGCCCTGGCATCGCCCAGGCGGATCCCCAACCCGTCCACTACGGGTCGGCGCTGCCATCAACCCTCGCCCCCAACCACCACCGGCTCGCCGATGGCGTAGAAGTGCCCGCCCGCCACGTGGTGCAGGCTGCGCAGCGACGGGTCGGCATCTTGAAAGTGCCAGTACCCTTTGCGGAAAACCCGCTCGTCTGCCCACGCGGCCACCACCTCGCCGATGAACAGGTCGTGGTCCTGCTGGTTGTGGGGCTCGGGCACCAGCGCGCACGCCAGCCACGCGGTACAGCCGGCCACCAGCGGCAGGTCGTGCCCCGGCATGCCAAAGGTTTCCACGCCGCAGTGCCGCAGCTTGTGCGGGTCGTCGTTCAGGCTCAGGTTGCCGACCGCGTGCACCAAGCGCGCCTGCGCCACCGTGGGCACCTGGATGGCGAACTGGCCACTCTGCTCGATGAGTCGCCGGGTTGCCGTGGCCTTGTCCAGCACCACCGTCAGCTTGGTGGGCGCAAAGTCCAGCGCGCAGCACCAGGCCGCCGCCATCACGTTGTCCACCCCGGCGTGCCGCGCCGACACCAGCACCGTGGGACCGTGGTTGATCAAGCGGTAGGCCTTGCCCAGGTCCACGGGAATCAAGTGGTTGTCCATGCGATGCTCCGTTGCGCCAGCTTTGGGGGCGCTTCGTGCCTGGATGGCGCCGGCAACGTGGCGCGGGCGTGCCGGTTCGTCTGCTGGCTGCCGGGCCACGCGTCAAGATCCGCAAGGCGCCAGCCTACCGCGGCCGTGACGGCTCGGACACGCGATGCCACCCCGATGCCCCGAATCCGTCCGGTCGCAGGCGCGGAGCCCGGCGCGTACCCTTGCCCATGTGCAGAGCCGCGCTCGACTACAGCTGGCAGAGCGCCCACTTGGTGGGGACGCAGTATTTGCCGCCGTTGGCGCTGGCGTTGGTGGCTTTGATGTTCTGGCATTGCCACGCGCCGTCGGTGGTGCACGATTGGCCGAGCGACAGGCCCAGCGCGCCGCACGACACGATGCAGATGCAGTCGCCGGAGTCGCCGAAGTCGATCCAGTCGCCGTCGGGGCAATTCTTGGGTGCGCCGGCGGGGTTGCAGGCCAGGCCCAGCTGCTTGGTGTCGCCCGAGGTGTAAAAGGTCTTGCCCAGGGTAAAGTCGCCAAAGCAGCCGGTCTTGCAGTCGGCGGGGCAGCTGGCGGCGGTCTCGCCGGCCTCGCACTTGCCGTTGGGGCACACCGAGGACGAGCCGCCGCCGCACTGGGTGGCGTAGTCGGGGCAGCAGTCGTTGTTCTGCACGCAGGCGGTGTCGCAGTAGCAGCCGCCCAGGCCGGCCTTGCCGCAGTAGCCCTTGCAGGTCTTGGTGGCGGCGCCGCAATCCTTGGCGCAATTCGCGGCCGTTTCGCCGCTTTCGCACACGCCGTTGCCGCACACGATGGTGGGGGTGACGCAGGTCTTGGCCGCCGAACAGACCTGGCCGTTGACAGGGCACGGGCCGCTGCACTTGCCGCCGCAACCGTCGGCCAGGCCGCAGGCTTTGCCGGTGCAGTTGGGGGTGCACGTGCCGCCGCAGACGGCCTTGTAGTCGCTGCAGCAGTCGCCCGACTGGGTGCAGGCCGTGTCGCAGTAGCAGCCGCCGGGGGCCTGGCCCTGGCAGTGGCCGACGCAGCTGTTCGGGTCGCCGGCCGGGCAGTCGGCGGGGCAGGTGGCGTTGCTTTCCCCGCTGTCGCAGGTGCCGTTGCCGCACTTGCTGGTGGCGATGCACTGGCCGCTCGCGTTGCAGGTGCTGGCACTGTCGCAGGTGCCGCACAGGCCGCCGCAGCCGTTGTCGCCGCACTTCTTGGTGCCGCACTGGGGCACGCACGGGCAGTCCCCGGGGCAATTGCCGTAGGTTTCGCCGGCTTCGCAGCTGCCGTTGCCGCACACCGGGCCCTTGGGAAGGCACTGACCGCTCGCGTTGCAGCTGCTGGCGCTGTCGCAGGTGCCGCAGACGCCGCCGCAGCCGTTGTCGCCGCACTTCTTGCTGCCGCAGGCCGGCACGCACTCGGCCTTGCAGTCGCTGGCGCAGCTGCCGGGCGACTCGCCGACTTCGCATTTGCCGTTGCCGCACACGGGCTTGGGCAGGCAGTCGCCGGGGCAGCTGTCCTGGGTCTCGCCGCCCTCGCAGGTGCCGTCGCCGCAGACGGGGCCCACGTCCTGGACGGCCACGTCGGCGGCGGTGTCGCCCGGCTCGCTGTCGGTGGCGACGACCGTCGCGTCGGTGCCGCTGGTGGCGTCGTCGCTGCTGTCGGTGCCTGCCGCGTCCTGGCCGCTGCCGCCCGTGTCGGTGGGGCTGCTGCCGGCGACGCAACCGGCGACCTTCTGCGTGCCCTGGTACGACTCGACGCAGATCTCGCCGCTTTGGCAGGCACCATCCAGCTGCCACTTGCCGTCGCTGCCGCAGTGGACGCGCTGGGGCGGGCTGACACCGACGACGCAGCCGACGGTCTGGCTGTTGGGGTCGCACGGGCTGCCTACCGCTCCGCCAGTGGCAAAGGCGCCGCCGCCGCCACCGCCGCCACCGGCTGCACCACAGCTGGCCAAGAATAAGATTACAGTCCAAAGGATTGCGGCAAGTGTGCCGGCGCTGCGTCGCTCCACGGATACCTCTTGGGTGCGGCGCCGAGGTGGTCCGCTGGGGGCGAAATTCTAAGGACTCTCTTAGGCGGGGTCAACGCGGTCCGGTCACGCGCCCGCCACCCAAGCTGGTTGAGCCACCCCACTTCCACGACCGGCGACCCGACCTGGCGCGTCGGCAGACAGGCATCGAATCCGAATAGTCTGACATCACTGGAAGGATCCGTGTTTCCGTGGTGGCGCAAACCGGCCCGGACCGCCGGCTTGTCGGTAGCGAACTCGCCGGGTAGGATCGGTCCCTGCGACGGCGTGGACCCTTCCCAGCGCGGGGCCGCAGCGTCGGATCGGTGTGATCGTCCTTTCCGTAGAAGGCTGGACCTGCGCTGCCGCCGCCCATCTATCCGACTCTGCGAGGTCCCCATGCCGCGCCGCCTGTCGGTTTTCTGGGCCGGCCTGATCCTGGTGTTCCTGTCGTGCACGCCCAAAGCGGAGCCGGACCCGCCCGCGAACAAGGCGACCCTCGTCTCGCCCAAGGCCCACGTCGTCGACTTGGCGGTGGCGACCACGGTGCAGGTCGGCCCCGACACCCTCCGCTTCCCCAAGCTGGGCAACGAGGGGCTGCTGAAGCTGCCGGTGGGCGATTTCCTGGTGGCCGGCGCCGGCAAGGGCTTCTTGCGCAAGATCGTCGCGACTGCGGTGCAGGGCGACACCATCGTCGTGCAGACCACCCAGGCGCTCCTGACCGACGCCATCGTCAACGGTTCGCTGTCGACCAAGCTCATGTGCACCGACGTCAATCCGCTGGCGTCGCCGGTGTCGATCGCCTTTTCGGGAGAACCGAATGTGGAACTCGACGAGGTCCGAATCTTCCAAACGGCGCTGGCGCTCGCGGTGATCCAGAATTCTTACGCCCACCCTTGCGAGCTGCCGTAGGTCAACCCAAATCCGCCCAATTCGAATCGGAAACCTGGGCAGTTCTCCGGGCCCGAAGCGGGGTCCATGTCTGATTCTCGCCAGTTGCCCATCAAGTCCAGAGTGGTGTTCCCGCGCGCATCCGGTGGGGTGCACAGCCATCCACAGCCTTCCGCTGCGGCGGCCACCGGCGGGGGGCGCGGGTCGCGCAGTGGCGGGCCGCTCGTCCGCATTCCCCCGGGCCAAGAGCCCGCGAAGGCGGTGAATTACCTATGCCGACACGCGCAGTCACCGCGTATGGTGCGGGTCTGCGACTTCGGCAGCCGCGAGCACATCGGCCAGGCTCAGGGCTCCCGGCGGCCGGCGTCGCTCCGCCGTCTGCACGGCCAGCCGCTGCAGCGCGGCATTGAGCGGCGTTGCTACTCCGTAAGTTCGCCCCAGCGCAACGATTTCGCCGTTCAGGAAGTCGGCCTCGATGTTGCCGGTGCCGCGCGCCAGGCTCTGCCACGACGAGCCGCCGCCGCGGGCGCTGCCGTGGATGGTGCCCATGGGCGACAGGGCCTGCAGGCGCTCGCCCAGCTCGGCCTCGGTGGCCCAGGCGATGCCCGCTGCGGTCAACACGGCGCGCGCCTCGGCGTGAACCGCCTCCAGAAACGCGTGCGCGTCGCCGTCCAACCCGCACAGGGCCTGCAGCGCATTGCCAAGATTCGACAGCAGCTTGGCATACTTCCACCGCATGATGTCGCTCCGGACGCGGGCGCTGAAGCCGGCCGCGGCCAGATCGGCAACGAGCTGCTGCCCGCGCTCGTCCGTGCCCGCCGGCCAACAGCCCACATCCAGCGCGCCGGCCACTGGCGCACAGTGGGCTTGGACCACGCCCGGCTGCAGGTGCGTCGCCGGCATCAGCACCAACATCCCGTAGACACTGCGAAACTGCCGCGCCGCCAGGCGTTCGTTGGCGACGCCGTTCTGGGCGCACACCACGGGCACGTCCGGCCCGGCCGCCGCCAGCAGCCCGGCCAGCGCCGCTTCGCTGTGCTGCGACTTGGTGGCCAGGAGCACCACGTCGCCCGGTCCAAAGCGCAGCTCGCTCGGGTGGCCGCAGGCGGGAATCGCCAGCCGCTCGCTGCCTTGCGGCGTTTCCAGGGTCAAGCCCCGATCGCGCAGCGCCGCCAGGTGGGGCCCGCGGGCCAGGAGCACGACGTCGGAGCCCTGGCGAAACAGCTTGGCGCCGATGACGCCGCCCACCGCGCCAGCGCCCAGGATTACGTAGCGCACGGTGGGCCTCCGCTGGTCTCGCAGTGTCGCGCCGGTTCTGCCCGATGCTGTGCCGACGGCGACCCACACCACGGCGCTCGCTGCGGGCCACGGCGTCTGTATAGGCCGGCACCCGCCCGTTGGGCAACCGCTGCGGCCGGCCTGGATAGCGATGTGTCGGCGAGCGACCCTGTGCGGCGCTACCCGCAGCCGTTCCCCGGCGACGGGCGCAGGCAGCCATGGTCCCCAAGTGCACCGTTCGGAGCCCGGCCGAGCGGCCCCGTCTTCCTTGACCAAGCCAGCAAACAACATCTAACATCAATGGCGTTAGTCCTCCAGCGTTGACGCATGCGGGTGCAATCTTTGAAATGCGCCGCGCAAACGGGGATGGGTCCCTGGAATGCGCTTCTTGAGGCACCGGCGGGCCGATTCGGTTTGGTCGCAGTTGGGTCGCAGCTCGGCTACGCCTCGGCCGCATGGGGGGCCAATCGGTGCCCTGACGATGGAGGAACTATGGCTTTCTGTTTGAATCATGTTCAATTCTTGGCATGGACACTTGTCGCCGCGGCCGCACTGGCCGGCTGCGAGAGTGGCCCTGCCTCTGCGGCGACCGGCAACGACACAGCCAGCGCCGACGTTGCCAGCGACACGGTTGCCGCGGGTGCCGACACGGCGGCTGCAGACGTCGCCGCCGACACGAGCGGCGATGTGACCGCGACCAAGGATTATAAGGATATGACAAGTCAAGAGAAGTCGATGTTCATGGCCCAAACCGTAATGCCGTTGATGGTGCAACTGGTCAAGAAGGCCGACCCCAGCAAAGGTGGCTACGTATGTGCCCAATGCCACGGCGTCACGGGGCCGGACATCGGCTTCAAGATGCCCAACGGTGTGATCCCGCTCGACCCCAAGAAACTGCCACCGGTGGGGACCAGTCCACTCGTCGACGCGATGTACAAGGAGATTACGCCGCAAATTGCCAAGCTGCTTGGACTTTCGCCCTATGACCCCGCGACGGGCAAGGGCTTTGGCTGCTTTTCGTGCCACGGCATCAAGAAGTAGCTGGCCGCACACGCTGGTGCAGTGGCCGACCTGGCCCGGCCAACGGTCCCGTCGCGGACCCGCCGCTGCATCGCTTGCGACAGGTTGGGCGGGTCCCGTGGCAACGGAAGGAGGAGAGCGATGCGCGAAGGCAAGAACACGGCAGCCACCCCTGCCATCCCGGTGGAGCCGCTCACGACGGCGGAGCGCGCTTCGGACCGCGAGCTGGTGGTCCGGCGAGCGTTCGCGGCGCCCGCGTCCGTCGTGTTCGCGGCGTGGAGCCAGGCCGATCTGTTCCGGCAGTGGTGGGTGCCGAAGTCCTGCGGCCTGACCCTGGTTGCCTGCGAGATGGACGTCCGCGTCGGCGGCCAGTACCGGCTGGTGTTTGGCTTCCAGGACACGACAATGGAAGTCTTTGGCCGGTACTGCGAGGTGACGCCGCCGGCGCGCCTGGTGTGGACGAACGAGGAAGGCGACGACGGCGAGACCATCACCACGGTCACCTTTGACCAGGCGGGGGACTCCACGGTGGTCGCCGTGCGCGATGTCTACGCTTCGAAAGAGGCGCTCGAAGCTGCCATCGCCTCGGGCGCGACCAGCGGGCTGCCCGAGTCGCTCGACCAACTCGACGAATTCCTGGGCCAGCACCGCTCGGGCCCGGCGTAGGGGGCCTGGCGCGGCCCGCGCTCGGACCTCCGCCGCCCGTTCCGCCGCACGTTGGCCCTTGCGCCTGCCCGTTCGCACTCCTAGGTTGTGGCCAACCGCCCAGCGCGGCCCGCGAGGTTGGCTATGCTACAAGCGTTTCGTTTACCGTGGTTGCTGGTTCTTGTGGGCGCAGGCCTCGCCTTGGCCGGCTGCAGCGACTCCGCCACGCCTTCCGGGTCGACCTCGACCACCACCGCGGGCGTGCAGGTCTACTCGAGCCAGAAAGCGCGGCTGACCGCGGCCAGCGTGCCGAACAGCGACGTGCAAGCGGCCGCCGGCTGGAGCAATTCCCTGGGCGCCAGCTTGTACGGGGCGCTCAAAGACGCCGCGCCGTCGGGCAACCTGATGTTCTCGCCGTACAGCGCCGAGATCGCCCTGGCCATGACCGCCCAGGGTGCCAAGGGTGCGACCGCCACCCAGATGAACAAGGTGCTCGGCTTCACCTTGCCCGAGGCCCAGGTTCACCCCGCCCTTGGGGCGCTCGACCTGGCCCTCACCAGCCGCGGCGCCACCGCCAAGGGCAAGGACGACCAACCCTTCCGCCTGAAGATCGCCAACTCGACCTGGGGGCAGAAGGGCTACAGCTTTGCCCAGGCCTTCTTGGACGGCTGCAAGGTCAACTACGGCGCCAACCTGAACGGCGTCGACTTCGTCAAGGACGCGGAGGCCGCCCGCCTGCTCATCAACCAGTGGGTGTTGGAGGCGACCGAGAAGAAAATCAAGGACCTCATCCCCAAGGGCGCGGTCGACAGCCTGACCCGGCTGGTCCTGGTCAACGCCATCTACTTCAACGCCGCGTGGATGTACCCGTTCGCCGCGACGGCGACCAAGGACGGGCCGTTCACCACCCTGGCCGGCACCACCGTGACCGTGCCGCGCATGTACCAGCAAGAGACCTTTGCCTATCAGGCCGAGGCGCTGTGGCAGTCGGTCGCGCTGCCCTACGATGGCCAGGAGCTGGAGATGGTGGTGGTGCTGCCGGCGGCAGGCAAGCTCGCCGACGTGGAAGCGCTGATTGCCTCGGGCGGTTTTGCGCAGTTCGGCGCCAAGGCCACCTCGGTGCCGGTCAAGCTCACCCTGCCGCGCTGGAAGCTGGACTGGTCGGCGTCGCTGGCCAAGACGCTGCAGACGCTGGGGATGACCGATGCCTTCGACCCCGCCAAGGCCGACCTGTCGGGCATCGGCGGCACCAAGGGCGAGCTGCTGATCACCGACGTGCTGCAAAAGACCTTCGTCGCCGTGGACGAGAAGGGCACGGAGGCGGCGGCCGCCACGGCGGTCATCGTCGGCACTACCGGCATGCCGCTGAACCCTGTGGAATTGGTGGTGGATCGGCCGTTCCTGTGGCTGATTCGCGACGTGGCGACGGGCGCGGTGTTGTTCGTCGGGCGCGTGGCCGACCCGTCGCAGGCGCAGTAGCGGCGAGCGGCGCGCTCTTGGGCGCTGATCACTCTTTGAACCTGCGCCGGAATATTTATTAATATTAACTTGTTGTATGGTGAATGGCTGACTGGGCAGTCCACAGCGGCTAGTTTTGCCGCCACGTGCCTCGATGAACCACATGCACGCTTGCCCTGGGCCCCATGCATCACACAGCCTCTTCGGCCGCCCCCGCCGCGGTCCCTGCCGACGCCGGTCGCACAACGCCTAGGGCGCGTTTGCGCCGCCGCTCGGTCGACGTCCACCGCCTGAGCGCGGAGCAGCGCGCGACCCTGAGTGCCCAGCTCTACGAGGTGTACTGCGACAGTGTGGCCGGTTTGGACCGGCAGGCCTTCGACGCCGAAGTGCTGGCCAGCGACGACACCCGCCTCGCCCTGTTCTATGCCGCCAACGGCACGCTCGCCGGCTTTGCCTATCGCCGCTTCGACCACGTGGAGCACGCCGGCCGCCGCCACGCTGTCATCTGCGCCGGGGTGTACTTCCGCCGCGGGCACAAGGGCGGCGCCGCCGGCGGGCGCTTTGGCCTGGGCGAGTCGCTGCGCTTCAAGCTGCGCCATCCGCGGACGCCCCTGGCCTACATGACCCGGAGCGCCTCGCCCGCGGTGTATCGCCTCCTGGCCGGCACCATGCCGCGCATCTATCCGCACCCGCACGTGGCCACTCCGCCCGACGTCGACGCCACGTTCCGCGCCGTCCACGCCCGCCGCGGCTACCAGCCGGTGGCCGACAGTCCGTGGGTGGTGCGCTCGATCGCTGTGCCGACCCAGCCGGGGCGCCTGAACCACCTGCGCGGCGATCCGCTGGTGGAGTACTACCTGGGCGAAAACCCGCACTTTGCCCAAGGCAACGCCCTGTTGGTGTGGATTCCCTTGGACTTGCGCAACGTGGTCGGCGCGGCCCTGCGCCTGGGCTGGCGGCGCTTGCGCGGCCACTGACCGTGGCCACCGCAGCCGGAATGCGCCGCGGGATTCCGTTGCCCGTGCGAGCAGTTGTCGATTGCTCGGCGCGGCGCCCGCCATCGGCCAAGCCTGGTGGCCCGGGCTCGCCATGCCGATGACGCCGCTGCTGTGGGTTGCGGTCGCGCTGGTCATCACCATCGCCGGCACCGAACTCCTGCGCCGCGCGCCACCGCGCTGGGCTGCGGCCGGTCTGCTGCTGGTGCCCGCGTTGGCGACGCCGCAGTGGCTGGCGGCCGGTGCCCCGTCTTTCAGCGTGGTCAAGGTCTACTCCGTGGTCGTGGCGGCGCTGTACATCCAAGCGCTGCGGCTGCGGCCCCAGGTCAGCCGCTGCTGGCAGTGGGCGGGCACGCTGCTCCTGGCCGCCAACATGCTCGAAGCAGTGGTGACCGAGTGGCTGCGGGTCGGCTGGCCCAATGCCGTGGCGGGGCTGCTGCTGGTGGCCGCGATGGCCCCGCCCAGCGCCATCCAGGTGGGGCCGCCACCCTGGCGCGAAGTCCGCTATCCACTGGGGGTACCGTGGATCTTAGCGTACTCGCTGTGGAATCTGGTGTTCGTCTACGGTGACCGGCCTGAGTTCACGGCCTTTGCCCTGGTCCATGTCCTGGCGCCACTGCTGGCTGGCGGCGGCCGCGCGGATCGCTGGATTCAGGCGCGGACCGCAGCCCTGGCCCTGCTGATGATGGTGCGCATGAGCGCACCGCAACCGCCGTGGCTGGTCCGCGTGCCCGAGTGGCACCACCCCGATTGGGCCCGGGGCCTGGCGTGGTTGTCGCTGGCCGTGGCCGCGGCGGTGGCGCTGCAGTCCGGCTGGCGTCGGGCGAGTGCAGATGGACCGCGCAAACTGCTGGGCGCGCTGCTGGCGCGGCGTCGGGAGCGGCGGGCACTGGACGCGGCGGGCGGCCCGCCCAACTGACCGAGTCTGCGGCGGGCTCGGCCGGCGGTGGCACAGGGAAAACCTCTGAGAGCTGGCGATGACCGGTGCCGGCGGCCTCCGCAGCCGCAGCTTTGGACCGCCCCGGCAAGCCGCGTCTGGCGCCACCACGGTCGTCGCGTTGACCGCTCTGGGGCCGCGGCGTAGGCTGCCCAGCAGTCGGCGCTCGGTCGCCGGGCGGTTCGCATGGCCATCCAAGTGCGCGGGCTGGGCAAGACCTTCGCCAACGGCGCCGCAGCGCTGCAAGACATCGACCTGGAGGTGGCGCCCGGTACGCTGTTCGGCCTGTTGGGACCCAACGGTGCCGGCAAGACCACCATGGTGCGCGTGCTCAACGGCGTGCTCACCGCCAGCGCCGGCAGCGCGCGCATCTTCGGTCACGACGTTGCCACCGATTCCATCGCGATTCACCGGATTTGCGGGGTGATGACCGAGACGGCGGCGCCGTACGAGAACCTGACCGGCGCCGAGAATCTCGAGCTGTTCGGCGGACTCCACGGTCTGGCGCGCGCCGAAGTGGTCGCTCGCAGCGACGAGCTGTTGCGGGCGTTGGACCTGGCCGAACACCGCGCCAAGCAAGTCAAACACTACAGCACCGGCATGAAGCGGCGGCTGCTGATCGCCCGGGCGCTGCTGCACCGGCCGCAGGTGCTGTACCTGGACGAGCCCACCTCGGGCCTGGACCCGGAAGCGGCGCTGCAGGTCAATCAGCTACTGGGCCAGCTGGCCCGGCGCGACGGCGTGACCGTGCTGCTGTGCACCCACCAGCTCAAATACGCCGAAAGCCTTTGCACGCACTTTGGTTTCTTGGACCGCGGCCGGCTGTTGGCGACGGGGACCCTGGCCGAGCTGCTGCTGCAGCACCAAGAGGCGCCGGTGCTGGACCTGCGCGGGCCGAACCTGCACACCTACGCGGAGGCGCTGGGCGGCACCTGGCAGGACCACGACCGCCTGAGCCTGCCCGTGCAGAGCGAGACCGAGGTCCCGGCCGTGCTGCGGCGTTTGCTGGGCGACGGCGCCGAGGTCTACGAAGCGCGCCTGCGCCAGTGGAGCCTGGAAGATCTGTACTTTGCCGTGGTGGCCAAGCAGCACCCGGCGGCGAGCGGGGAGTAACCGATGGCGGGGCCAAGGGATTGGTTGGGTCCGGCCGAGCGGGCCATGCTCATCAAGGACGCGCGGCAAGCGGTGGGCGACAAGCGCATCCTGGTGCCGATGCTGGTGGTGCCGGCGCTGCTGGTGGTGCTGGTGCCGGTCCTGATGTTCGTGGGCCTGCACCTGGGCAGCGAACAGATGCAGCACAGTGCCTCCGGGCTCCTCAAGAAGATTGCCGAGTTGCACCCCGGCTTCGGGCGGAGCCAGGTCGTAGTCGAGATGGTGGTCAACTACCTGTACCCTGCGCAGTTCTTGCTGGTGCCGGTGATGGCGGCCAGTGTGATGGCGGCGAGCAGCTTCGTGGGCGAAAAGGAGCACAAGACTTTCGAGTCCTTGCTCTATACGCCGATGACGGTGGGGCAGCTGTACCGGGCCAAGGTGCTGGGGACCTTCGTTGTCGCCTACGCCATCGCGCTCGTGTCGTTCGTGGTGTTCGGCGTGGTCATCGACCTGGGCAGCTACCTGGAGTTCGGCACGCTCATCTTCCCCAATCCGCGCTGGCTGCTGCTGATTTTCTGGGTGACCCCGGCGATCACCGTGCTCTGCATCGCGCTGATGGTCTGGGTCTCGGCCCGCGCCCAGAGCTTCCAGGAGGCGCAGCAGTGGTCGCTGTTCCTGGTGCTGCCGATCGTGTTGTCGATGATCGCCCAGACCAGTGGCGCGGTGATGCTGAACGAGTGGCTGCTCCTCGCTTTCGGCGCTGCGCTGTATGTCGTGGACTTCCTAGTGCTCGGTCGGGTCCTGCGGCGAGTGCAGCCCGAGAAGTTGCTGTAGCACGCCAGTCGCCATGCCCAGGACAGCGAACAGAAACCTGGCAGGTCCGGCGCAGCGGAGATTTGGCGCGACAAAAACCCAAGGATGCTGGGCGGATTGCAGGCTCGCCCTATGCGACTCGCCGCGACGTGGATCGTTGGATGCGGGTTTCGGATCGGTGCTCTCTAGAGACCCGATCAATTTGGCAATTCTCCGCGCTGTTCCTGCTCGGAAATCGGCGCGGCGAGTCGCCATGGGCGCTCGCTTGCGCCCCACAGAGCAACTAGAGACTTGACAGGACAGTCATGCACGGAACAAATGTCCAGTAGTTAATCAAGTCTTTAGCGCGACCCGACCATGGCCGCCAACGCACCGTCCAACTCCGGATACTGGTGAATAAATTCAAGTTCTTGCAGCTTGCCGGCCGACAGGCGCGCACCGGCCAGCAGCACCTCTTGGCCCATCTGACCAAAGGCCAGCCGCACGGCCAGCGCCGGCACCGGCAGCACCGCCGGTCGGCGCAGCGTTCGCCCCAGCGCCGCGGCAAACTCACCTTGTCGCACGGCCTGCGGCGCCACCGCGTGCACCGGTCCGCGCCACCGCTCGTCGCACAGCGCCGCCTCGGCGATGCCCAGCAGGTCCTGCAGGGCAATCCACGGCAAGTACTGCCGGCCAGTGCCCACGGGGCCGCCCAGGCCGGCGCGGAAGACCGGCAGCAGCTGCGCCAGCATGCCGCCGCGCTCGCTCAGCACCACACCGATGCGCAAGCGCACCACCCGCACGCCTGCCGCCTCGGCCGGGGCCGTCGCTGCCTCCCACTGCCGGCACACGTCGGCCAGAAATCCCTTGCCCGCAGGCGAGGTTTCAAAGCACTCGCCCTCGCCCGCGTCGCCGTAGTAGCCGCTGGCCGAGGCGTTGATCAGGGCGCGCGGCCGGTCGCCCAGTGCGGCCAGGGCCTTCGCCAAGGTGCCGGTCGTCGCCAAGCGGCTCTGCACGATGGCGGCCTGCCGCGCCGCCGTCCAGCGCCCCCCGGCCACCGACTCGCCAGCCAGGTTGACGACGGCATCGGCGTCGCGCAGCGCCTCCAGGTCCACGGCCCCGCGCTGCGGATCCCACTGCACCTCGCCGTCGCATTGGACTGGCCGCCGCACCAGCCGGCGCACGCGGTGGCCAGCCGTGGACAAGTAGGCGGCCAGTGCCGTGCCCACCAGGCCAGAAGCGCCCGCCAGTACTACAGTTTTGCGCGGCACGTGCGACCAGCGCGCGTGCTGAAGCAGGTCGTCGCGGGTGGTGCGATGGCGGTCCACGAACATGCCCTCCAGCAGCCGTTCCAGCCACCACCTGGCCAGCCATCGGCCCAGCGGCGGCAGGGGCAGCTCCCATTCGATGCGGTCGACCAGCTGACAGGTGTGCTCGCCGGTGGCGACAAAGTCGTGCTGGTGCCGCCAGCGGGGCAGGGGGCCGCGCACCAACTGGTCCACGAACTGCAGCCCGGGCGCGGCGGTGCTGTGCTGGATCTCCCAGGTCGGCTGCCAGCGGCCGGGGCGCAGCGCCAGCTGGCGGGTTTCGAACGGCCCGCGCTGCCACAGAATCTGCAGTCCAGGTGGAGCCAGCCGTTGCAGCGCGCCGTCGCGGGCGTGCCAGGCATAGGCCTCGGCAGCGCGGATGGGCAAGTCCAGGCGGCGTTCAAAAGTCGGCAGAGGGTCCTCACTTGCGCGGCGCTGCCGGGCGGTGCGACATCAGCGGCGCCCCAGCCAGCGCAGCAAGGTGGCGTACAACAGCTCGGGCGTGACCGGCTTGGGGATGAAATCGTCCATGCCGGCGGCCAGGCACTTGACCTTGTCGTCGGCAAAGGCGTTGGCGGTCATGGCCAGGATCGGCGTGCGCTGGTGCCGCGCCAACTGGCGGATGCGGCGCGTCGCCTCTAGTCCATCCATGTTCGGCATCTGCATGTCCATGAGGATCAGGGCGTAGTCGCGCTGTTCCGCCAGACTCAGCGCTTCGCGGCCGTCTTCGGCCAGGTCCGCTTCCAGGCCGGCGTCGCCCAGCATGCACTGCGCAACCTCGCGATTGACTGGCTCGTCTTCGGCGACCAGCACGCGGGCGCCCACGAATGCGCGCTGCAGGGTCCGCTCGCCGGCCGGCTTGGCTGGGGCCTGCGGGCGCCGCCCCGGGGTCTTGCGGAGCCGCGCGGTGAACCAGAAGCGGCTGCCGGTGCCCAGCTCGCTCGTCACGCCGGCGCTCCCGCCCATGGCCTGGGCAATCTTGGTGGTGATCGCCAGCCCAAGCCCGGTGCCGCCGTACTTGCGCGTCATCGAGCTGTCGGCCTGCTCGAAGGCCGAGAACAACCTGGGAACCACGTCGGGGGCGATGCCGATGCCGGTGTCCTGCACGCTGAAGCAAACCAGCGCGTCGTCCGGCGCCTCTTCCAACATGGCCACGCCCACGCTGACGCTGCCGCGCTCGGTGAATTTGACGGCATTGCTCAGGTAGTTGAGCAGGGCCTGCTGCAGGCGCGTCCGGTCGCCTTGCAGGCCCTCGGGCAAAGGCTGGAAGTCCACGGTCAGGCTCAGGCCCTTGGCGCGCAGGCGGTCGCCCACCATGCTGGCCACGGCGTCGACCAACTCGTCGAAGCAGATGACCTGCTCGTCCAAGTGGATCTTGCCCGCCTCGATCCTAGAGAGATCTAGAACATCATTAATAATTTCAAGCAAGTGCCGACCAGCCGTCTCGATCTTGTCCACCCTGTCTACCTGAGGATCGGTCAGACCCGAGCGGCGCAGCAGGTGCGCCATGCCCGTGATGGCGTTGAGCGGCGTGCGGATCTCGTGGCTCATGTTGGCCAGGAACGCCGTCTTGGCCCGATTGGCCGCCTCGGCCGCCTCCTTGGCCGCTGCCAACTCGGCAGTCCGGCCTTTGACAAGAAGTTCCAAGTGGTTACGATAGGCCAGTAGCTCCATCTCGGCGCGCTTGAGGTCGTCGATGTCGGCCCAGTAGCCGATGAACTGCTCGGGTTCGCCGCCGGTCGAATAGAGGACGCGGAAGCGGTCTTGCAGCCAGCGGAAGCTCCCGTCGGGCATAGCCAGCCGATAGTCCGCGCGCTGGCTGCCGTGCACCAGGGCGTCGCGACGGGCGTCGAAGGCGCGCTCGCGGTCCTCGGGGTGGATGCGATCGGCCCAGGTCGTTGCGCCGGCCGTGAACTGCTCTGGGCTGTAACCCAGCAGATCTGTAAGATTGTCGCTCACGTAGGTTGGGGCATACGGCGGCGCCGTCCGGCAGGTGTAGATGATGGCGGGGCTCGACGCCAGCAAGAAATCCAGGCGCGCTTCGTTGGCGCGCAGGGCTTCTTCAGCCAGCTTGCGGTCGGTGATGTCGATGGCCAGGCCCTCGATGACCGGTTCGCCCCCCTCGATCTTCACGTCGGTACTGCGGTCGTAGAACCAGATCCACTCGCCGTGGGCGTTCAGAACGCGGTACTCCACCTTGAAGTGCGCGCCAGTGGCGATCAATTCGTGCACCGCCGCCCGAATCCTGGGCCGATCGTCGGCGTGGATCGAGCTCGCCCACAGGAACGGTGTGGCCAGCAGCTGTTCGAGTGGGTAGCCCAGCACCTCTGCCGCGCGCGCCGAGTAGTACAAACCGCCGCGCGTGGGGGAATAAGTGTAGGATATGTCTGGCAAGTTCTCGACAAGACGGCGATAGCGGGCCTCGCTGGCGCGCAGCACTTCCTCGGCCTGAACCCGCGGGGTAATGTCGGTGTGGGTGCCACACATGCGCAGCGCCTTGCCGTTGGCATCCCGCTGCATCACGCTCGCTTGGTCCAGGATCCAGCGGATGCTCCCGTCCCGGTGCAGCATCCGGTACGCCACGCGGTGCACCTGCGCGCGCCCCTCCAACACCGCGTGGATCGACTCCCAGGCCTGGGCGCGGTCGTCCGGGTGCAAGAAATCGGTCCACTGCCTGGGGGTTTGCAGGATCTCGCTGTGGGTGTAACCCAGCATTTCCGCCCAGCGGGCGTTGCGCACCACGGTACCCGCGGCGATGTCCCAATCCCAAAAGCCGAGCTCGGAGCCCTGCAAGACGAACCGCAGCTGCTTTTCACTTTGCTCCAGGGCCAGTTCGGTCAGCTTGCGCTCGGTGATGTCGTGGACCGTGCCGCGCAACCCGGCCACCTCGCCGTCGGCCGACCGGACCACTTCACCGCGGACCGTGACCCAGATCGGCTTGTCCCGGAAATGCGCCTTTACATCCAAGTCGAAGCCGCAACCCGCCAGCCGCGCCTGTTGGATCGCCTCCGAGATGCGCAGCCAGTCCTCGTCCGGGTAGCAGCGGCCGCGCTGCTCGGCAAAGCTGGGCATGGTCTCGGTCGCCGGATCGAAGCCAAACACGCGCAAGGCTTCGTCCGACGTCGTCAACACCTCGCTGCGGGCATCCCAGTACCAACTGCCGATGCGGGCCAGGTGCTGTGCCTGACTCAACTCGGCGGCCAACTGATCGGCATCCATGGCTGCATTGGTGCTGGGCTTCGGCATGGGCTGTGCTCGCATCGGTTGGGAGATCAGGTCTTGGCCAGCAGCAACTCGACCCCAGATGGCCTGCGCCGGCGCCGGTCTGTGCCGAAGCCGCGAGGTCGCGGGATGCCGTTTGGGCCGACTCGACCGCCGCGAGTTGCGGCGCGCGCGGCGCTCGCTTCGACCAACTCGGCCGCCCCAGCAGAGCGTACGCCGGGCCACCGCTTCCGTCAATGTCGGGAATCTAGAATGTCATGTAATTTCAGTGAAGAATCGACCCATCTTGCTGGGTCGGAAATGCGGCCTGGGCCGCTTCTGGTGATGGGCTCGGCGGCCTACCTGCAACCGGCCCTGTCGCGGTAGCGCCCCTGCCGCCCTTCCCGAACCGCCGCGCTGCCGTCGCGCGCAGCCTGGTTACCCAGCTGATTCGCCCATGTGCGGCCACTCGGCAGTGCACGCTGCCTGGCGGGCACCCCCACCTGATTTGCGTGGGACCGGCTGGCAGGGTCCGATTCGCATCGGGCGAGCATCCGGCGGGGTGCACAGCATGGATAATGTTTATCGCGCCTGCGGCCCTGCGCTCGCCGCGGATCGCCGCCGACCGACCCCGTGCGGCTTCCGCGCTTTGGCCCAGGTCGGCGTTCTACCGATCCGGCCGCGCTAGAGTGGGCCCGGCGGCGGCCGCTACAACAGCGTGAGCCCGTCGCCCGCGAAAAGTGTCTTGGGATCCACGGCCTTCTTGACTGGGCTGGGACCGGCCGCACCTGGCACGCCGCTGCGACCCGGACCGGTCGTGCCACCGCCGGCTGGACCCGCGGCGCCGCCCGGCGTAGAGGCAGCGATCAGGTCCGCCAGCTCGGGGTGCCGCTTGTCGTAGCGCACTTCCAGACCAGCCCCGTTGCCGCCATTGCCGCCGTTGAAACCCCAGCCCGAGGCATTGTACGCCCCCGGACCGCCCGCGCCGCCTTGGTTGCGGACTTCCACGCGGGGCTTGGCGTCGGCCGCGCCGGCATACCAGAAGGTTCCGGTAGCGGACACGCCCTTCATGATCAGTAGCTTGGGGAAGTACTTGCTGGCGATGATGCCGACTTCGGCGATGCCGTCGGCCGCCGGACCGCCATCGCCGCCGTTGGCGTTGGACACGCCCTTGGTGCCCGGGGTGCCGCTGATGAACAGGCCGGCCAGGCAGTCGTAGCTGGGGGCGATCACCGCCTCGGCCTTGACGGCGGGCTTGTCTTTGAGCGCGACCTGCAACACGAAGCCGTTCAGACTCTTGAGCGGATTGGCATCCGGGTAGTAGGTCCACACGCCGTCGGCCGGGTCGACCTTGAAGGTGCCGGTGGGGCTGCTGTAGACCAGCGCGTCGTGGTCCAGCTTGCCGGCCTTCTGCTTGGGGTTGGTCCAGCCTTCTTTGACGCCGCCGCCGTTCATGGTGGCACTGACCACGAACAGCCGCGGCTTGCCGCCCGGGCAGATCGGGTTCTGCGACTTGAGGCCGATCGCCAGCGACACCACCGCGGCGACATCCAGGGCTTCGGACTTCTCGGCGGCGGCCTGCGCGTCGGTCTTGATAACGCCGGCGCGCACATCGGCGTCGTACATGGCCTTGATGGAGGCGAGGTACCCCTTGCCGTAGCCGGTCTGCAGGAAGGCGCCGGCGCGCTGGATCTCTTTGTACGCGGTGGCGGCATCCAACTTCTTCTTGGCGATCTTGGCGCGCACGAAGGCTTGGCATTCGCCGTCGGTCGGGGGCTTGTACTGCGCGCAATCGGCCTCGGTCTTGGGTTCATCGAGCTCGGCTGCGGCGACTGTGGGCCAGGCCGCGGCGATCGTGGTGGCCAGGGCCAGCGCGCGCGAGGAAATCCGGGTGGTGAACAAGGTGGTCCTCCGTGCAGGCGGCGAGCGGGAATGCTCGGACTCGACCGCGGCAGGATCCAGGCGTGGCAGCATTGCGGCAGCGAGGGTGCGCCGGCCGTTGCGGCGGGCGCGCATCGAGTCCACCTCGGTCCAACTCGCAGCAGACAAAGCCTTTGCCGCGCAGCCGATCGCGGTCGTTTCGACTCTGCTCCGGAGGCCGTATGCTGTCAACTGCATATTGTCACGGACTGGTCCCCGCCGCGGCTCCGCCGCATTGCGCGTTGGACACGGGCGGTCCTTCTGGCGACACTTGCTTGCAGAGCGTGCTCGCGTGAACTTTCGAGCACCTGCGGCAACAAACGGAGAGCGCTGGAGGTTGCCATGGTCCACATCCGCAAACCCCGCAGCTGGCGCTTGGGTGCGTGGGCACCGCTGGCGGTGTTGACGGTGACCTGCCTGGCTGCGGCCAGCGGCTTCGCCGAGGATCCCTTGGCGTGGCGGTGGCAGTGGCGCGACCCGCAGCGGACCAACTTCTCGCCCGGGACGGCCCACTTGGCCAAGCCGGCGGTGCGCTGGCGGGCGCCCCTGGATTCCGGGGCGAACTCGCTGGCCTTGGTCGACGTGGATCTGGACGGCCACGACGACTTGGCGCTGGCCGGTGGCGGGCGCATCACCGCGCGCCGGGCCGACGGCACGGTGTTGTGGAAGTCGGCCGCGACGGGCCTGAATTCGGTGGTGCGCGTCGGCGATCTGACTGGCGATGGGGTCCCCGAACTCCTGGCGATCGGGGCACGCAACCTGGTGTTGCTGCACGCGTTGTCCGGCGAGGCGCTCTGGCAGAGCCCCGCCGGCCTGCTCAGTCAGGTCGCCGGAGTCTGGCTGGCCGACTTCGACGGCGATGGTGTGGTGGACCTGGCCTTTGCCGATGCCGGCTCGCCGATCGGGGCCACCACGCCCAAGGCGCATTTCTACCGGTTCGCCGGCGGCAAGGCCGGCGCCTACGCCAAGGCGGGTATTCCGTTGCCGGATGGGCAGTTCGCCAATACCACCTCGCAACACGCCATGGATCTCGACGGCGACGATGTGGCCGACCTGTTGCTCGCCGAGCAGGGGTTGGCGGCTGTGTCGGGCAAGAACGGTGCCGTGCTCGGGACTTCGGGCATCGTGGGCAAGCTGGGGATCTGGCCGGTCGCGGTGGCCAGCGTGGCCGGCGCCAAGGGGCAGCCGCCGCTCCTCGTGTGGGCCGCTGACAACTCCTTGCTTTCGGGCAATCAGGCGCAGGTCGGCTGGCGCGTGTACCGCCTGGAAGGCGGCAAGCTGCAAGTCAAGTGGGAGTTCGAGGCGCCCGATCCGGTCAAGGAGTCGGTGCGCACCATGGCGCCGGCCATCGGCGATCTGGACGGCGACGGCGTCGCCGAGCTGGCGGTCAGCCACTTCGTGAACGGCGCCTGGCGACTGGAAGCCTATGATCTCGCTACTGGCGCAACCTTGACGGTGTCGGGGCTGGGAGGACCGCCGCCCGCGGCCGGTCAGCCGGGGCCGGTGCTGCAGGGGGCCTTTGTCGATGGCAGTCAAGCGGTTTTGGTGTTGGCCCAGCACGCCTCGCGCAGCACGCCCGAGGTGGCGCCGCTGCAATTGGCCACGTGGACCCGCAAGGGCGGCTTTGCGCTGCTGGCCGACTTGGGCGTCGGCACCTGGTGGCCGGCCAACGTGGCCCCGCCGCCCACGCTCGACGGGCTGTGGCGCACGCCGCGCCGCCCGCTGCGGAGCTTGAGCACGGGCCTGCCGGCCAGCGAGGTGCTGGTGGTCCGCGACACCGATTTCGACACCCGCGCCGACCACTTGGACCGGCTGATGGTGGGCGCGGGCGGTCAGGTCCAACTCCTGGGTTCGCTGGCCTTTGCCCCCACGACGCGGCTGCTGGGGCTGGCGGCGGGCAACGGCCTGGGCGTGGTGGGTGCGCGCAGCGATGGCCGGGTTGCCATATGGAACTCTGCATTTACCCTGCAGAATGATGGCGACGGCGACGGTCAGCCCGATCTGCAGCAGCGCGTGGGCGGGTCGGTCACCCTGAGCGTGGCCCGGCGCGGGCCCGAGAAACTGCCGATGTTTGCTGCGACAAGTGGTGCGCAGGCCTACCTGTTCGATCCCGCGGGCGCCGGCCCGGCCAAGCCGCCAAAGCTGCTGTGGTCGGCCTCGCCCTCGGCCAATGTCCAGCGTGCCGTCTTGGTCGACAGCGACGGCGACGGCGACGTCGAGGTGGCCATCCGCAGCTGGACGGCGGTGGGCAATGCGCGCATCGACGGGTTCGGCCAGGACGGCAAGGTGAAGTGGTCGTGGCAGTGGCCCAGCCCGTCGCTGCGCTGGGACTTGACGGCCTTCGACCCCATCTGGGGCGCCGATTTGGACGGCGACGGTGCCGAGGAGCTGTATCTGCAGGCCTGGCAACTGGCTCCGGTCTCGCCGGCGCCGCAATTGGCCACGGTGCTGAGCGGCAAAAGTCACGCGGCCTTGTGGCAGCCCTCGGCCTACTGTGCCGGCGTCGCGGGTGTGGGCGTGACGCTGGACTCGACCAGCACCCCGCCGCGCATGATCGCCTCGGGTTATTATGTGCGGACCGCCTGCAATGCCCTGAGCGGCGACAAGGTAAACGTTGTCGAAAAGACCAATGGTAGCTATGGTTTGCCGATGATGGTCGATCTGGACGGCGCCCCGCCGCTCGACTACGTGGTCGGCGGCGCCTTTGCCCACACCGACGGGCACGTCGGCGCGGACATGCAGGTGGCCTGGCATGTGGCCGACACCCGGGTGGTCGGGCAGCCGGCGTTGGTGATGGGGGCGGGCGCACAGGCGCGGATGGTGCAGCAGGTGGGCGCCAAGTCCGAGTTGGACGCCCGCGACGCCAAGACCGGGGCGCTGTTGTGGTCGCGCGTCTACCTGGGCGGCAAGGCCTGGCCGGTCGACGCGGCCCCCGAACACAGTCAGACCATCAGCGGGCTGGCCGGCGTGGCCGACTTGACGGGCCAGGGCGTCGCTGCCGGCTTGTTCGCCAGCAGCGAGGGACTGTTGTACGCGGTCGCCCTGCAGGACGGCGCCGTGCTGTGGACCCTGGACATGGGCGGTCAGTGCGGTCCGCCCATTCCCGCCGACGTGGACGGCGACGGGCTGCTGGAAGTCCTGGTGGTCTCGCCCGAAGGCGACCTGCTGGCGCTCGACAGCGACGTGGCCGAACCCCCGGCCTGGGTCCGCGAGCACGGCCCGGCGGGGCCCGCGCTGAGCGATGCCGAAGACCTGGACCAACAAGAAGATGCCGAGCACCTGGCGGGGAACTGGGCGGCGGTGGCGGGCGCCAACGGCTATGCCGTGCGGTTGCTCGACGACAGCGGCGGCGAGATCGTGCCGCCGACACTGACGGTCGCCAACAAGATCGATTTGACCGGCCTGTACTTGCAGCCCGACCGTACCTACCACCTGGCGGTGGCTTCGCACGCCTCGCAGGGCAACGACGCCTCCTATTCCACGGAGGCTGCCTCGGACGGCATCCAGGTGGTGGATGTGTCGCCGCCCTGGTTCGAAGGGGTCGGCTGTCAGCCCGCCTGCGCCGTCACGCTGGGTCAAGCCGTCCAGGTGGTCGGCAAGGCGCGCGACCACACGCGGTTGCAGGCGGTGGCGATCCAACTGACCAGCGCCGGTAGCACGGTGGCCCAAGCCAAGTGGCCCTGGTTTGGCAGCCAGTTCCCGGTGGACTGGCCCCTGCCGCCGCTGGCCGAGGGCCTGCACCAGGTCAAGCTGCACGCGGTGGACCTGGCCGGCCACTCCAGCGAAACCACTGTGACCGTCCAGGTTTGCAAGGCCCCCGCCATCGTCGGCGCCCCCGCTTGCAGCACCGACCAGCCCAAGGGAACCAAAGAGGTCATCGGCATCAACGGCACCCACGCCGAGGGCTGCGCCGCGGGTCCGACCGCCGGCCGCGGGTGGTGGCCGCTGCTGTCCCTGACCGCCGTCGCCCTGCTGCTGGGCCGGCTCTGGCGGCGACCGCGGCGCTTGACTGCATAACTACTTGCTCACCAAAGTATATGTGTGCGTGCGCTGCCAGCGGCCGTCGCCGGGGTGCGTGTGCAAATGTGAGCAGAATCTGCAATCAAATGTGAAGAATTGACCTGGATGTGTTGATCGCCAAGGGTTTTGCCGAATTCGCTCACACGCGTCTTCACAATTTCCTCATCGACACGCTCCGGACGCGCCCGTATGTTCAAAACATGAACACGATCCCCCCCACCCACCATGGCTCCCCAGTTCAGCAAGACGCCCGGCCGTGCAGCCGTAACGGGCGACTTGTGCAACTTCTCATGGCTGCGATGCTGGTCACGACCGCGGGAGGAACCGGCTGCACAGCCGAAACGGTGCCGAGCAAGCCAATCCAGTGGCAAGGCGACGCCGAAGTGCAACTGTCGGCCGACACTGGCGACGAAAAGAAAGCCAACGAGTTCACGCTTCTGCAGACCTCGCCCATGGACTTTGGCACCGGCAAGGCCTGCAAGGCCGACAGCGACTGCCCCGCCTCGTTCATGCCCTGCTACACGGCCTTCTGCGACCCGGGCAAGAACGTCTGCAACGTCAAGAAAATCGAATTCGAAAAGATTTGTAACGACGGCAACCACTGCACGCTGGACGACCACTGTCAAGACGGCAAGTGCACCGGCGCAGCGCTCGCTTGCGACGACGGCAACCCGTGTACGGTCGACTTCTGCGTAGCCACCCACGGCTGCACGCACGGCAACTTGGAGACGCCGTGCCAGAACGACGACGTGTGCACGCTGCACGCCTGCAAGGACGGCGCCTGCGTCGTGGTCGACACCGACCCCTGCAACGACGGCAACCCCTGTACCACCGACCTGTGCGACCCCAAGGCGGGCTGCAGCTACGTAGCGCTCAACAACGTGCCCTGCGACGACGGCGACTCGTGCACGGTCAGCGACTTCTGCAAGTTCGGCACCTGCGCCAACAACGGCTCGCTGTGCAACGACGGCAATCCCTGCACCGACGACGCCTGCGATTCCACTGGCGCCTGTCTGCACACCGCCAATGCCAATCCGTGCAGCGATGGCAAGCCGTGCACCATCCTGGACACCTGCAACCAAGGTGCTTGCGCCGGTACGCCCAAGAACTGCGAAGACGGCTTCCCTTGCTCTATTGAAGCGTGCGACCCAGTGACGGGCGCCTGCACCTACAGCCCTTCGCCGCAAGGAGCGGCCTGCGACGACGGCAATGTCTGCACCCTGGGCGACGCCTGCGACGGCTACCTGTGCAAGGGCAGCCAGGCCACCTGCGACGACGGCAACGCCTGCACGGCCGACAGCTGTGCCCCGGCCAGCGGCTGCATCAATTTGCCGCTCGACGAAGGCGCGCTCTGCAGCTTGGGCGAAGCCTGCCTGGCCGGCGCCATGTGCCAGCTCGGCGAGTGCGTGGGCGTGCCGAAGAGCTGCGACGACGCCAACCCGTGCACCGTCGACGCGTGCGACGCCGCCACCGGCATGTGCCTGCAGAGCCCGGTCACCAACGGCACGCCCTGCGGCGACAGTGGCACCTGCTACGCCGGCTCGTGCCTGTAGCGACAGCGAGCGACCTGCCGGCTGGCCGGCGATCCGCCGAAATCCGCGGACCCGGCCAGCCCCCAGGGCGCACCTGGCAACTCGACCAGCACACTATGGCTTCGGAGCCTGGCGCGCCGCCAGCAGTGCCACCCCCGGCTGCACCAGCACCGCTTCGCGCGCCGTCTTGCCGTCTTCGGCCAGCTTGAAGCGCACGCTGGCGCCCGCCACGCCTTCGATCGAGAACTGAGTCCCCAAGCCGGGTTTCAGGGTGTAGTTGCGCTGACCGGTGACGTCCGCCTGCAGCACGCTGCCGGTGGCGAAGACGCGGGCGCGCACGCCACCAAAGTCGTAGTCGCCGCACAGTCCGGCCAGGAAGGCCGGGTCGCTCAAGCGGGCGTCGGGCTGGCGTTCGAAGCGGATCGGCTTGCCGCCAGCGTCCAGCACCACCTGCAGCGCGGCTACTTCGCCGTCGAAGTCCAAGAAGAACTGGGCCGGCAGGTTGGCGGCGGCCTCGCCCAGCGCCCCGGCCGAGGCCTCGGTCACGAAGCTGTCGAAGTGCTGATGCCGCAAGCTCGTCTGCACGCCACCGAGCTTGAGCTGCAGCGACCCGCTGGCCAGCAGCGTCACCTCCATGGCGCCAAAGCCCGCGTCCAGATAGGTGCCCACGTAGGCCGCAAGTGGCCGAGAGGGCTTGGTATTGGCAACCTGGCGCGCGGCGAACCCAGCGGGGCTGCCCTTGCGCGCGTCGCCACCCTTGGCCCGGCCCGCCTTGCCCTTGGCGATCCAGTCCCGCGGCGCCAGACCCAGCAGCCGGTCGGCGTAGACGTTGCGCACAAAGCCGGTGAAGTTCGTGTCGCCGGCGTTGCAGAGCACCACGATGCCCAGGTCGTCGAGCGGGTAGAACGACACCTCGGCGGTGAAGCCGTCGATGCCGCCCGAGTGGTGCACCCGGCGGTGGCCGCGGTAGACGTCGGCCATCCAGCCCAGGCCGTAGCCCACCAGGGTGATGTCGGGGTCGGGGTCGGGCATCCCCATCGCCATCTGTGCGCGGTGCAGCTCTTGCGCGGTCGAGGCCTTGACGAGCTTCTGCCCGCCGGCACTGCCGCTGCCCAGGTGCACCGCCAGCCACTTGCCCATGTCCAGCACCGACGACGCCACCGTGCTGCCCGCTGGCGCCATGGCCGGCACGTTGTGGTACGGGTCCAGCACGAACGCCTCGCCGTCGCGGTGGTAGCCCAGGGCCCGGTCGGGCGACGCGCTCAGATCGGCAATCGACAGCAGGGTTTGCGCCATGCCCAGCGGCTGCAGCACCCGCCGCTGCAGGTTCTGCTCCCAGGTCTGGCCGGACAGCCGCTCCAGGGTAAAACCTGCCATGGCGTACATGAAGTTGTTGTACTCCCAGGTCTGCCGCATCGGGTTGGCGATCGGCAGGTGCTTCAGCTTGGCGAACAGGTCGGCGCGGGTGAGCTTGGCGTTGCCGTACCAGGCCAGATCGCTGCGGGCCACGCCGGTGCGGTGGGTCAAAAGGTCGCGCACGGTCAGGTGATTCGTTGCGTACTCGTCGGCCACCGCGAAGTCGGGCAGCAGCTGGCGGACCGGCGTGTCCCAGGTGCACTGGCCGGCGTCGACCAGCTGGCCCAGCAGCAGCGCCGTGAAGGCCTTGGTAGTCGAGCCGATCATGAAGCGCGTGGCGGGGGTGACCGGCTGGTTCTTCTCGCGATCGCGCACACCGAAGCCCTGGGCGTAGACGACCTTGCCGCCGCGAACCACCGCGATCGCCGCACCCGGCGTGGCGAGCTCCTTCAGGGCGCGCTGCACCTCGGCGTCGATGCCGGCCAGGGCCGCCTTCGTCAGGGCCTCGGGGTCCTGCCGCTGCAGCTTGAAGGGGAAGCTGGCGCCGCCCTGGCTGAAGGTGCCGGACCAGACCTCGCCGGCGCGGGTGCCGACGAAGCGCGGCGAGCCCGGCACACCGGCGATGGTGAAGGCGCCTTGGTCGCCGCTCAGCTGCACGTCGCTGGTCGGCATGTCCTTGTTGTGCTGAACCGGGATGCTGATGGTGACCTTGCCGTCGCCGCCGACCAGGACTTCCACGCCCAGCGGCGTGCCTGGGGTGGCGATCTCGCCCTTCCATGTGCCGGCAAATCCCGAGGCAGCGGGTGCAGTTGCCGCAGCGGCCCCGGCCGGGCAGGGTGCGGCCAGGCCCGCGACCGTGGCGCCAAGGGTCAGCCACACCGCCCACGATGTTCCAAAGCGCATGGTGCGCTCCCGTGCCGCCGAAGCTGGCGGCTGCCGCCCACTTACGCCGGTTGGCTGGTACCGTCAATGGTGCGGGCGGGCTGCGGGCCGGCGGGGTGGACGGCGACCTCCAGCATCGCCACGGCCTTTTCGCCCGGCACGTGGATCAGCTCGCCCACCTGGGCAAAACCCAGGCGCGTGTGGAAGGCGAGCGAGTCGGGGTTGGGCGGCAAGGTGTTGACTTCGCAGGTGACGCTGGCAAAGCCGCCTTGGTGGGCGGCGGCGAACACGGCCTGGTAGAGCCGGCGGCCGGCGCCCTGGCCGAAGCAGCGGCGGGCGACGGCGATGCGGTCGACATAGAGAAAGTCCCCGCCGCGCCGGCAGAACCACTGGAAGTTGGGGCTGGCGTAGCGCGCGGTGGGCGCCATGGCCAGCACGAACCCGGCCAGGCCCTGGTCGTCGCGGAGCTGCACCGCCACCGCCGCGCTCTGCCACAGGGCGTGCAGGGCCGGCGCATCCAGCGTGCCCACGTGCGGCAGGTGCTCTTGGTTCAGGGCAAGGATTTCGGGCAGATCCGCAGCGGTGATGGGCTGGAGGTGCATGGCAAGGTCCGGGCTGAGGTGGGTCCGCCGCGCCCGCGACGATGCCGCGGCGCCGCCGGCCCGTCAACCCGCGGCCTTGCGCACCGCTGGCGACGCCGCGATGATGGCCGGGTGCCGCGCGGCGCCAAGGGAAAACAATGGATAAGTGCGGATGGACACTCACGCTGGCGGCCCTGGCCCTGTTCGGTGCGTGCAGCGACGGCACGGCCCACGTCAGCCACGACGCTGGCGACGCGGCGGTCGAGGTCAACGTAAGTCCAGACATCGCCGTGGATAGTGCTGCCGATGCCGACCTGCCGCAGTCCGCCACCGCCTGGACCGCCACCACCGCCGGCACGGTGCCGGTGAGCATGTGGTACAGCCAGGGCATCGCCAAGATCGAGGGCGGCTGGGTGTTTTCGCACGCCGGCGGCCTGTTCCGCACCGACGACGCCTTCGTGGAGCAGCTGAAGCACCCGCTGCCCCTGCCGGCGGCCCTGACCGAGCTGAACTTCATCCACATCGGCGACATCGACGCCTGGGGCGACACCATCTGGGCCGGGCTGGAGCAGACCGACTACGGCAAGAACCAGCAGGCGGTGGCGTGGTTCGACCGCAAGACCCTGACCGTGCAGGGCTATCAGCTGCTGGCCCAGCACCAGTGCTCGTGGCTCAGCGTCGATCCGGGGCCCGCGCTGGCTTACACCATGGACCAGTTCAGCGACGATGCGGTGCTGATCTACGACGCCAAGACGCCCGGGCAGTGGCAGCTGAAGACGACCCTGAAGCTGGACCGCAAGGTCGACAAGGTCCAGGGCGGCGACGTGGCGCAGGGCGCGCTGTGGCTGTCGACCGACGACGCGGAACATGGCCTGTACCGGGTGGATTTGGCCGGCGGCGCCACCGTGCGGCTGGGTAGCCTGGGCCACCTGAACGGCAAGGCGCTGGCGATTCCCGAGGGCGAGGGCATCGACGCCACCCTGCTGAACGGCGCGCTGCTGCATACGCTGACCGGCGAGCCGCTGAAAATCACCAGCTGGGTCGACCACTTCGTCGTGACGGCGCCGGGGGACAAGCTGCCGGTGCCGTAGGTCCCCGTTGGGGGTCAGGTATTGACACCGTTGAACGCATCGCCCTTTCTCCCGGCCACGGCCAAGCAGTAGACTGCCCGGCAGCGGCGCCGGCTCGTCGCACGTGAGGCGAGGCCCAACATGTTCAGGCGATGGTTGCATCTGCCGATGGTGGCGGCGCTGCTGCTGGCTGTGCTCGGCCATGCCCAGGCGCCGGCTCCTGGGCTGGGCGAAATCCAGGCGCCGCTGGTCGGAGTCCGCAACCTGGGAAAAGGTCAGCTGATCTGCCTGCTGTACCAGAAAGTGGACCGCGTCGACGCCGATGTCCGCAAGGCCTGGCGGGTGCAGACCGTGCGCCCCACCGCGCGCGACCTGCTGATCCGCTTCGAGGCGGTGCCGGCGGGAGAGTACGCGGTCGCGGTGTTCCACGACATGGACGGCGACGGCAAGCTGACCACCAACTTCCTGGGCGTGCCTCAAGAGGACCTGGCCATCTCGCGCAACGCCAAGGGCGGCCCGCTGGGTGGGCCCACGTGGGTCGACGTCAAAGTGCAGGTGTCCGGCCGGGTTTTGCAGCTGCAGCCGATGGTGATGCGGCTGCTGTACGACTAGGCCAACTGCGTCACGGGCTCCTTGCCGGCGCGCGCCGGGCCCGCGTAGGCTTGCGCTTCAGGTCCTTGCGCGACCTGTCCAGGCTGCCGTGACCTTGACCCAATCTCTGTTGCTGCTGCTGACCGTGCTGGGCACCTCGACCCTGTCCGGCGTGTTCGGCATGGCCGGCGGGCTCGTGCTCATGGGCGCGCTGCTCCTGCAACTGCCGGTCCCGCAAGCGATGGTCGCCCACGGCATTTTGCAGCTGGCCGCCAACGGCAGTCGCGCGGCGCTGCTGGCCAGGCACGTGCGCTGGCCGATCCTGGCGACCTATGCGGTCGGCGCCCTGCTGGCGGTGGCGGCGCTGCAAGTCGTGCAGGTCGCTCCCTCTAAGCCGTGGGTTTACCTGGCCTTGGGCATCGTGCCGGCCCTGGCGTGGCTGCCCGCCCAGCGTCTGCGCCTGGATGCCGCCCGCCCGACCCACGCCGCGGCCTGCGGGGCTGCGGTGACGGCCATGCACATTGCGGCCGGGGCCTCGGGGCCGCTGCTGGACCTGTTTTTTGCCCGGACCAGCTTGGACCGCCACACCATCGTCGCCACCAAGGCCGCCACCCAGGTGCTCGCCCACGCCGTCAAGGTGCTGTTCTACCTGTGGTTGCTGGGGAGCGCGCGGCAAGAGGCCTGGCTCGACTGGCGGTGGCTGGCGGCGGGCGCGGTGGTGTCGCTGGCGGGCACGTGGCTGGGTGGGCGGGTGCTGAACCGTATGACCGATCGGTCGTTTTTGCGGTGGACGCGCTGGCTCATCACGGCAATCGGCGCGGTGTACTTGGCGCAGGCGGCGCGGATGTTTGCCGAGTAGCGGGGGCGGCAGGTATTGACACCGCAGCGAGCCGTACAAGCATCGCAACTGACGGAACCGGAACCGGAACCGGAACCGGAACCGGAACCGGAACCGGAACCGGAACCGGA
>JACRCU010000136.1 GCA_016218865.1 Deltaproteobacteria bacterium
CTCGCGGGTGGTGAAGAACGGCTCGCCAGCGCGGGCCAGGACTTCGGGCGCCATGCCCACACCGGTGTCTTCGACCTCGAGTCGGGCGAAGCCGGGGCGCTCTGGACTAGGCGCCAAGCGCACTTGCGCAGTGCCGCCCTGCACCATGGCCTCGTTGGCGTTGACCATCAGGTTGACCAGGACCTGCACCAACCACTCTTCGTCTACGGTGACGGGCGGGGTGCGGCGGTCGACCACCGCCTCCAGCGACTGGCCGCAGCGGTTGAACGAGGGCCGCATCATCGCCACGGTTCGCTCGACCAGGCGGCCGGAGTCCACCGCCATGCGCTGCGGCTCGTGGGGTTGGGTGCTGCGCAGCAGGTCGGTCAGCGTCGTCGACAGGCGTCGCGCTTGGGCCTGGACTTCTTCCAGAATCCCCTTGGACTCGGCGTCCATCGGCACCTCGCGAACGATCACGGCCACAGCATTGGCAATGCCGGCCAATGGGTTGCGGATCTCGTGGGCCGTCATCGCCGAGAGCCGGCCGATCGTGGCCAATCGCTCCACGCGCTCGAAGCGGTCGCGGTCCAGCCAGTCCAGTTGCTGGCGCGCCTTGCGCAGGCCCTCGACGCCCAGGTTGAAGCCCTCGGCAATCGGGCGCAACTCGGTGGGAATGGTGGCGATGTCGATGGCCGACGCCCCCTTGGTGCCGGCGAGCGCCTGCATGTGCCGGCCAAGGCGCTGGGCGGGCGAGATCAGCCGCGTGTGGATGAAGTACGCCACCGCGATCGCGGCCAGCAGGAGGGTTACCGTGGTAAAACGCACGGTTTGGAGCATGTGGGCGCGCACGGTCGCGGCCACGCGGTCGTCGACGGCAACCAGCATCAACCACGGCTGCGTGGCGGTCTGCGCCGGGTTGGGCCGCACCAGGACTTGGCGCGCGGCCAGCAGACTGGCACCGACGGCCCCCAGAGCCGTGCCGTAGGCCGCCGCGTGGCGCACACTCGCTTGGGTCGAGGCCGACAGGCGGGTGCCACTGGCATCCTCGGCACTGGATGCGCGCACCACGCCGTTCAGGTCGATCAGGTCCAGGCGCGTGATGCCCGGCGTCTCGCGCTGCACCTGGCGCACGGTCACCGCCAGGGCACTGCCGCTCTGCTGGTTCAGCGCGAGCTGCAGGCGGGCCTCGGCCAGCGACACCGTGTTCTGGGTGGCCGCCTCGGACACCCGCCACAACTCCGAGTCGCTGTAGGCGTCGCGCAGCGTGACGGCGGCCAAGACCAGAAGGACTACCAGCGTCGCCAGGAACACCAGGCCGGGCACTGTGCGGAACGCCGAGTCGATCGCCGACAGCCCGTCGAGCGTCAGGCGCAGGATCGACGGACGCATGGGCTTGTTGGGCTGGCTCATGGGCACCTCGCCCGGTTCGCTGACGAGCGGTCGCCCAGCCCCGTTCGGCCAGGCCTTATGGGTACCCCACCTGAATCGCGCGGGAACGGCTTGCCGGAACCGATTGGCAACTGGCGAGAATCAAGCGGAGACCCCGGTTCGGGCCCGGGGAAGTGCCCAGGTTTCCGATCCGAATTGGACGGAATTGGTGTTAGTCCGAGCCGCATAGCGCGTTGATCTGCTGGAGAATCGACGTCTCGGGCTCGCTGGCGCGCTGCACCTCGGCGGTGGCCGCCCGGACCAGCGCGCTCGCCTGCTCCAGGGCGGCCTTGGCGTCTTCGCCGTGCTGCCCGGCCACTTGCTGGGCCTTGGTCAGCGCCTCGGTGGCCTTGGTCATGCCGCGAAACGCGGTGGCCGAGCTGGCACACATGGCCTGGTAGCGCTGCGACAAATCCGCCAGCTCCGGCGTGCCCAGATCCAGGGCGGCCACCGCCGCGGCACTGGCCGTGACATCGTTGGCCATTTGCGCATAGGCGGCGCCCACTTGCGCCGGTGTGCTGGTCGGCCCCAGGCTGCGCGACGTGGCCCGCAGTGCCCGCATGTGCGGATTGACGGCCTTGGACAACGCCCGGCAATCCATGGACTTCTTCACCACACTGCACGACGGCAGCAGGCCCAAACCGCTGACCAGCACAGCCGTGGCCAGAAATGCACGTGCGGCAAGTCGCTTCATGTCCCCTCCAAGATTGGCTGTGCGCGCTGGTTCGCCGCATGGCGTCTGGCACTGCGGCCGCAAGTGGCGTGTGCGCAGCTACTTGTGCGATGCCACGCGCTTGGCTTCGTCTTCGGCCTCGATGTCCGCCTCGATGACCGCCATCGCTTGCTGCACGTGGGCCGGCATCTCGGCGTGGATGCCCTGCATATGGTCGGCGAGGTACGAGTGATTGCTCAAGATCTTCATAACCTTGACCAGGAAGGACCGCTTCTCGACCGGCAGCTCGTGCAAGTGGCGCAGCTTGTCGGCATAGAAGTGGTGGGCGGCCTGGTTCAGGCCCTTCTGGACTTCCTCCAAGGTCATCGCGTCCGGCTTCAGGACGGGCTCGACCAGGTTGTAGTGCGAGAAGTCCAGGCCGACCAAGTGGTCTTTCAGCTTGGGGTAAAGCTGGGCGTAGGGCCACGGCGTGATGGCCAAGAAGAACGCCAGGTCCGGCGCGTAGTGCTTGGCGAGCTCGACCGTGGCGGCCATGTGCTCGGGCGTCTCGTCGGGCATGCCCAGCACGAACGACGTCTCGGACACCATGCCGTGGCGGTTGATGGCCGCGATGGCCTGGCGCGACTGCTCCACGCCGATGTTCTTGGTGAACACGTCGAGCGTCACCTGGTCGGTCGCCTCCACGCCCACATAGATGTGGCTGATGCCCGCCTGCTTGTAGCGGTGCAGCTGCGCCTCGTCGCGCAGGATGTGATCGACGCGCGTCTCCATCAGTAGTTCCATGTCCAGATCGCGGGCGATCAGCTCGTCGAGCAGCGCGTGCCAGCGGTCGGGGTCCATGGTGGGCGTCTCGTCGGCCAGCATGACGATGCTGACGCCAAAGCGCTCTTTGAGCATCTGCAGCTCGTCGACGAAGTGCTTGGGGCTGTGCCCGCGCCACGTGCGCCCCCAATACAGCTGCTGCGAACAGAAGCTGCAGGCCTCTTCGCAGCCCCGCGACGAGCTGACCACCGCCAGCCGCGAGCCGGGCCGGGGCCGGTAGGTGTAGATGGGCCAGTCGATCAGGTCCCAGGCCATCGGCAGGCTGTCCAAGTCCGCATTCAGGGCACGTTTGGCGGCCGCCCACGGCTGTCCGTCGATGCGCAGCGCCAGGCCCAGGATGGTCGCGATATCGCCGCCATCGCGCAGGGTGTCGGCCAGCTCGGCCATGGTGAACTCGCCCTCGCCGCGGACCACGATGTCGCACTCGGGGTGTTCCGTCAGGATCTCGCGCCACAAGAAGGTCGAGTGGGCATTGCCCATGATCGTGCGGATCTGCGGGTTGACCTGCTTGGCGATCGCGCACACGCGCAGGCAGGCTAGCGACGAGGCCGTGATGGCCGTCAGGCCAATGACGTCGGGCGCGAAGTCGCGGATCTCCTGCTCGATGCGGTCGTAGTCGTGGTAGTACGACATGGCGTCGTAGATTTTCACGGTGTGCCCGTGCTCGCGCACCATGCCGGCGATGTAAACGAACGCCACGGGCATCCACACGCCCGCCGACTCGACCACGCCTGAATGGTAGGGCGGCGTGATGAGCATCACCCGCACCGGCCGACCCAAGGGCTCGACACGGCTGGACGGCGTACCAAAGATTCGCAAAGCCACGATTCCTCCAAGAAAACTCTGGTGCTTCCGCCGCGGTTCAGCGTTGCTTTTCGTCCACGCGGGTGTACTGGTCGGGCTTGCCGTCGCCGTTGCCGTCGCGGCCGATCTTCTGCAGGGTGCCCTTGACGTAGTACTCCCACACGTCGACAAGGCCGTCGCCGTTGTGATCGCGCCGCCGTTCGATCAGGCGGTTGACGTCCTTGCCGTCTTCGTTCTTAGTGAGCTGGTACTGCATCCACGTGTCGATCTTGCCGTCGCGGTCCTGGTCCTGGGCGATCTCGTCGGCATAGCCGTTCTTGTACTTGCGGATTTCGTCGACCCGGCCGTCGAAGTCGAGATCCAGCTCCTCGCGCTCCTTGATCGATTGCAGACCCTGGATGCCGTAGATCTCGACGATGTCCGCCTTGCGGTCGAAATTGACGTCGACCTCTTTGCGAATCAACACCTTGACCTGCACGACTCCGCCCTTGCCGTCGCCCGCCGGGTCGTTCACCAACTTGTAGTGCTTGACGACGTCGGGAGCGCGATCGGCGTTCAGGTCCAGGCGTTCGATGACGCCGTCGTTGCTGATTTCCTCTTGGCGCGAGGCCAAACTGGCGCGCTCGACCGCCTCCGGCGTATCCACCGCCCGGCGTTCGGCGGTGGCCGGCCCGCATGCCATCTGGCCCAGAATCCACAGTCCAAGCACAGCGAACTTGGCGATGCGCCAAGACTTGTGCGCCCAAGCGGCAAACATCATCGGCATGCTCTCCTCCGTGGGATGGTCGACCTGGTCCAAGCAGCGACCGGCAAGACCGCCGTCCGACAAGACGCGCGGACAGCCGGTCCAGTCTCTTGGCGCCCGCGGCGGGGGTCAAGGCGGCGACGGCATCGACGTGGCGGGCAGCCTGCGGGCAATTGGAGCCAATTGCCGGAGCTTGGCGGTCGGCGCGCCCGTTCCAACGTGTTGAACTGTAAACAATATGCAAGTTGCCTTGAGCCGCGCCGGCCGGCGGGACTCGGCCGCAACCGGCCGCCGGCTGGGACCGTCCAACAGCGCGGAACAGCTAGTAACTCAGCAGTTTTTCTAGCGACTGTGATCGACTTGTCACGGCGACTGTGGTCTAGTCTTGACGGGCGGCAGGTCCATCCGAACTTCCGTCACAGCCATGTCGCACCAAGGTATACATCGTTTGCGGCTGCACCTCGAACCTGATATGAAGAAACGTGAACGCGAATGGATCGCGTTTCTCAACTGCATTTCGCCGGCTTGCCCAAATCTCGCAGCGTTCTTAGACCTTTCTTATACATTTCTTAGACCGTTCTTAGGCCGTTCTTAGACTGTTCTTGGACAGTTCCTGGACGGTGCTTACCTCACTCGAATGCAGTTCGTGCATAGAATCGCCTAATCTAGATAATTTTGTCTCTTTCCATTGCTATTCCCTATGTATTCCAGTCACCTAGAAACTGTGGCGCTCCCTTCGTGGAATTCGACAGGCCAAGGCGCGATCTTCGGCGACGCCAGTTCGGCGCTGCCGCCCCTGGTCTTGCCGGACCACGCCAGCGGGGCATGGTCAGGGATCATGCAAAGATCTGAAACTCCTGGAAAACCTGTTGTACTCGTCGTCGAGGACGAGCACCTGGTGTCGTGGGCCGCCTGCCGCGATTTGACCCGCTGGGGCTACCATGCCATTAGCGCAGCGTCGCTGGCCGAGGCGCGGACGGCTTTGGCTGAGCACCGCCCCGACATCATCCTTTTGGACATCCGCCTGCCCGACGGCCGGGGTCTGGACCTGCTGGCCGAACTGCCGGCCCAGGGCGGCCCGTCGGTCATCGTGGTCAGCGCCATCGGCGAGCCGGCGACCATCGTCGAAGCCACCAAACTGGGTGCGGCGGACTTCCTGACCAAGCCGTGCGCGGCCGACGACCTCCACGAAGCGCTGCTGCGCCTGAACGTGACCCGCATCGCGAGCCCAAAGCCCGCCACCATCTACGCCGAGCTGGGCCAGCACGGCATCCTGAGCCACGACCCGCACATGCTGAGTGTGCTCGACAGCTTGCAGCGCTTCGCCCGCACGCCGCGATCCACGGTGCTCATCTCGGGCGAGACCGGTACCGGCAAAAGCCTGGCGGCTCGGGCCCTTCATCAGATGAGCGCGCGCGCCGGCGGCCCCTTCGTGGAGATCAACTGCGCCGCGGTGCCCGAGACCCTGCTCGAAAGCGAGCTGATGGGCCACGAGCGCGGCGCGTTCACCGACGCCCGATCGGCGCGCGTCGGCCTGATCGAGAGCGCCAACCGCGGCACGCTGTTCCTCGACGAGATCGGCGACATGCCCCTGGGCATGCAG
>JACRCU010000134.1 GCA_016218865.1 Deltaproteobacteria bacterium
GCAGGCATCGCCGGTGGTGCAAGCGTCGCCGTCGTCGCAGCCGCCGGGGGCCGGGGCGTGGGCACAGCCCGTCGACGGCGCGCACGAGTCGGCGGTGCAGACGTTGTTGTCGTCGCAGTTGGCGGCGGCGCCCTTGCAGATGTCCTGCGCGCAGGTGTCGTTCAGGGTGCAGGCATTGGCGTCGTTGCACGGGGCGCCGTCGTTGGGCTTGTACGCGCACTTGCCGTCCAGGATCGAGCACTTGCCCACGATGCAGGCGTCGCCCGAGTCGCACGACTTGTTCTTGCCGGCCACGCAGGCGCCCTGGGCGCAGGCATCGTTCTCGGTGCAGCCGTTGTCGTCGGCGTTGCAGGGGGCGGTGTTCGGCTTGAACTGGCAGCCTTCCTTGGGATCGCAGACGTCGTCGGTGCACGGGTTCTTGTCGTCGCAGGTCTGGACCGAGCCGGCCGTGCAGACGCCGGCCTTGCAGACGTCGCCCAGGGTGCAGATGTTGTCGTCGGCGTTGCAGGACAGGTTGTCCGGCTTCTTTTGCAGGGCGCACTTGCCGGTGGCGGTGTCGCAGGTATTGGTCTGGCACGGGCTGTTCAAGGTGGCGTCGCACTTGATGATCGTCGACTCCTTGACCTTGCAGTTGAAGGGCTGAGCCGACTTGTCGCAGTACAGCGTGCCGTTGCACAGGTTGCCGTCTTCCTGCGGGACGCAGTCGGCGTCGATCTGGCACGAGCAGTTGTTCACGTCGCTGCTGCACTTGCCTTCTTTGCAGGTGTCGCCCTCGGTGCACGGATTGCCGTCGTCGCAGGTGCTGCCGCTGCTCGGGGTGTTGGTGCAGCCCTTGACGACGTCGCAGGCCTCTTGCGTGCAGGGGTTCTTGTCGTCGCAGGTGCCGCTCACGTCGATCGGCGCACCGACGCACTTGCTGTCCGCGCAGGCGTCTTTCTCGGTGCACTTGTTGCCATCGTCGCAGCCACCGTTCACCGCGGTGTGCACACAACCCGTCTTGGGATCGCAGCTGTCCGAGGTGCAGGCGTTGTCGTCGTCGCAATTGCCGGCCTTGCCCTTGCACACGTCGGTCTGGCAGGTCTCCTGTTCGGTGCAGGGGTTGCCGTCGTTGCACGGCGAGCCCTCTTGGAACGAGTACTTGCAGACGCCGTCGGCGATGTTGCACTTGCCGATCAGGCAGGCGTCGTCGTTGGCGCAGGCCTTGGGCGCACCGGCTTCGCACTTGCCGGCTTTGCACGCGTCGCCCTGGGTGCAGGGGTTGTCGTCGGCGTTGCACGAGGCGCCGTCGTCCGGCGCGTGCTGGCAGCCGAGCTTGGCATCGCAAGTGTCCTTGGTGCAGGGGTTCTTGTCGTCGCAGTCGGGCGCGGCGCCCGGCACGCACTTGCCGTCGGCGCACTTGTCGCCTTCGGTGCAGACCGAGCCGTCGGCGTCGCATTCGGCGGTGTTGTTCGGGTTGGTGCAGCCCGTGGCGCCGCCGCACTTGTCGTCGGTGCAGGGGTTGTTGTCGGTGCAGGTGCCTTCGTCGGTCTGACCGTCGCAGTCGTTGTCCGAACCGTCGCACTGCTCGGGCTTGGGATCGCCCGCGATGCAGGCGCTGAGGCCGCCGCCAGCGGGGGCGTTGGCGGCGCCAGCGGGCAGGCAGGTGCGCTTGCCTTCGCACTTGCCGTCGCCGGTGGGCACGTAGCACTTGGTGGTCAGCTGCTGGGCGATGGCGTACTCGCTGCAACCGCAGGCGGCGCCCTTGGGCACGCACTGCTTGGCGGCGGTGCCCGTCACGTCCTTGACCTCCGAGCAGCTGTAGCCATCGGTGCAGTCGCTGTCGGCCGAGCACGAGGTGCCACAGAAGCTGCCGCCCGCGCCGGTGTCGACGCACTTGGCGTCGGGATTCGCCTGGTTCTGGCACTGGCTGTTGGCGCTGCACGGGTTGCACAGGAACGCGGCCTTGGGCACGCAGATGTTGATCAGGTCGGCACCGCCAGCCTGAACGCACTTCTGGTCGGCCGGGCAGTCGCTCAGCTCACACTTCTTGGCGCAAACCTGACCCGCGGCGGTAGGAATGCAGTAGCCCGAATCGCACTGGCTGGCCTGAGTGCACGAGCAGCCGGCGCCGCCGGGACAGAGGGCCGCGGTGTCGCTACCGCCCGTCTCGAAAGGTGTGGTATCGGGCGTCTCGATGGTGTCGTTGGCGTCGCCCAGGCCGGTCAAGGTGTCGGCGTCGGCCGATACGTCGTTGGCCGCGCCGGTACCCGCGACGGCTTCTTCGTCGCCGCAGCCCGTGGCCAGGGCGAGGACGAGCGGCAGTGCCACCAGCAGCGACCGGGCGCTGCCAGTCAGGGGACGACGAATCAACACATTGAAAACACTAAGATTGCAGCTTGCCATGTTGCAGCTCCAGTTCGGTACGGGACCACCGCAGGTCGCACTCAGGGCCTGAGTGTGGCACATTCGGCGGCCGGGCTGCAAGGACAGGTTGCGGCGTCAGGGCGCCAAAACGTCACCCGTTGGCCAATCGCGCGGCGGTCACGCGGGCAACCGCCATGATGGTGTGCTGTGGGTTGACGCCCAGCGTGGTCGGCAAGGCCGAGGCATCGACGACATGCAACCGGCGCACGCCGTGGACGTGCAGATCGGGACCGACCACGGCGCGCTGGGGATCGGCGCCAAACACGCACCCGCCAAAGAGATGCGATAGGACCCACGTCCAGGCCTTGTTGTCGAGCGGCGCTTGATCGATGAGGTCGAGCTGATCCGCCGACAGCTCTGGCGGCAGGCCGGCCACGCCGGGCCAAACGGCGCGCGCGCCCATTTCGACGTGGGCCTGCGCCAAGAGTTTGGTGCCAAAGCGAAGGCGTTGGAGATCGCGGACGGTGGGCGCATACGTGACGCTGCGGCCGCCCCACCAGGTCTGGTGCACCTCGCCCACCGCCTCGGCGCGGACGGCGGTGACCCACATCGCACACTGGCGGTAGTGGTCGAGTTTGTGCATCAGGGTGTGGCCGGCGCCGCCCACCCGCGCAGCGAACAGTTCGAGCGGCAGGGACAGGTGCTCGAGCTTGATGCCGTGGTCCAGGCGGTGGTGCATAGAGGCGGTGGCCTGGCTGGGGCCCACATGCATGTCGACCGGGCGGTCGTAGACCCCGACCACGCCAGCGCCGGGGTGGCCGCGAAACCCCTTGCCCAACGCCGGCATGCGCAGGCCGCTGCGCTGCAAAAGGGGCGCCGAGCCGGTGGCCGAGGCCGCCACCACCACACCGCGGCGCGCCACGACGCGGAAGTCGGCGCCACGCTTGCGCGTGACCGGGTGGCGGAAGTGGCCGCGCAGACCCGTGGCCTGGCCGCTGGCCAGCTCGACGGCCTGGACGTGGGCGCACGACAGAATGGTGCCGCCGTGCTGATCGATGAGCTCGGGCAGCCACAGGTTGTTGGCGGTCTGCTTGCTCTTTTGCTTGCAGCCCTGCAGGCACTGCATCTCGCCCTTGCACCCGGTGACGTTGCGGGTGATCGGGTGCACTTCGCGTCCGAGGCGCTTCAGCCCCTGCAGCATGTCGTCGGCCGTAGCGCCCACGACCTTCCAGTCCGTCTCTTGAATCTGCAGTTCGCGCTCGATGGCGTCCTGGGCGTCGCCGATGGCTTTTTCGGCAAAGACATCGCCCATGCCGTGCTCGTCGCGCCAGCTGGCCAGCACGTCGCCGGGGGTGCGGACCACGATGGCGCTGTTGATCACCGGCGTGCCGCCGACCAGGCTGGCCTGGACGATCGGGATGATCGAGTCGCCGGTGGCGACCAAGGTGCCCCAGTCGTGAAACATGTCGCGCATGGTGCCGTGCATGCTCCAGGGGTAGTCCTCTGGAGCGCGCCAGGGGCCGGCCTCGGCGACAATCACATGGAAGCCCGCGCGCGCTAAGCTGATCGCGGCCGAGGCCCCGCCGGCGCCGCTGCCCGCGACCACGTAGTCGCACTCGAATTCGCGGCGGGCGCCGCTGACAAAGGAGTGGTGGCTGCCGCTGGACATGCTGGCCTCCGGCGGAAATTCAGGCCCGGCCGCCGCGGGTTTCGAAATGGTCGCCGCGCCAGGTGCCGGGGTCTGCGGGCCGCAGCGGCATGGCAAGGCGAGTGCGGACCTCGGGAATCTGGCCCCAGATCAGCCCGCCCACCGTCTTCAGCATCACCATCGCCATGCGCACCAAGTAGATGCGGCTGGTCGCCATGGCCTGGGCGTGGCGGTCGCGCGCGCGGGCGGGCAGCCAAGCCGCCGGCAACGGCACACCGATCAGGAACAGCGGCAGGATCTGGAAAAGCAGCGCCGAGCCTACCGTCCCCCACCACATTGCCGCTGGCGCTTCGCGCAGCAAGCCGCGCACCGCCGGGGACGGGTCCACGCGGTCCAGGCCCGGCAGCTCGTCGGTAGACACGAAGATGCTGCGAAGAGCCGAACTTACCAGGGCTGTCCACATTCGGGCACCTCGTCGCACGACCCACGGCGGGGCGGGTCGGCGGGAGCCGGCAAAGGCCGCCACGGGGCCGGGCACTGGCAGCGCAAGCTGCGATTTCGCCCCGAACAGTCGGATCGGCCCCTGGCGCAAGCAAGCAGATTGTCGTATTCCAGCGCTGCGGGCCGACCGCACTTTCGTGGGAGTTGCCACCGATGTCAACCGTGCAAGGCCAAGCCAACCTGCCCAATGCCGCGACCGCGGTTGAACTTGTGGCCCGTGCCCGCGCTGCCCAGCAGGCGTGGGCCGCCCAGACGGCCGAGCAGCGGGCCGCCAAGTTGCGCCAGGCCCAGGACGCGGTCCTGGCGCGGGCCGGCGAGCGGGCCGAGCGCATCGGCGCGGAGACCCACAAGCCCCTGGCCGAGTCGTACAGCTCGGAAGTCCTTGGTGTAGCAGATCTTTTCAACTACTGGTGCAAGCACGGCCCAGAGCTGCTCAAGCCGCGGAAAGGTAAGGTGCCGTCGCTGGAGATGCCGGGCAAGTCGGCCTGGGTCGAGCGGCTGCCGCGAGGCGTGGTGGTGTGCATTTCGCCATGGAACTACCCGGTTTCGCTGCCAATGCGCACTATCGTGCCGGCACTGCTGGCGGGCAACGCGGTGGTGTTGAAGCCCAGCGAGATCACGCCGACCCCGGGCGGCTGGCTGGTCGACGCGCTGCACAGCGCGCTGGGAGACGTGATCCTGGTGGCCGAGGGCGATGGCGCCATGGGCGCGGCACTGATCGGGGCGGGGCCCGATCAAGTGGTGTTCACCGGTTCGACCCGCACCGGCCGGAAAGTGGCGGTGGCCTGCGCCGAGCGGGGCATCCCCTGCGACCTGGAGCTGGGCGGCAAGGACTGCGCCGTCGTGCTGGACGACGCGGCTATCGAGCGCACCGCTGCGGGCGTGGCCTGGGGCATCCTGACCAATGCTGGACAGAATTGCTCGGGAATCGAGCGCGTTGCGGTGCACGCCGCCGTCGCCGATCGCTTCGTGCCGGCGCTGGTCCGCGAGCTGGAGCGGGCCGCGGCCGACGTGCCCGAGCTGGTCACGCCCGCGCAGCGGCGCATCGTAGAAGAGCATGTGCGCGATGCCCTGGGGCGCGGAGCCAAGCTGCTCACGGGCGAGCTGACCCCGCCCGAGCGGCCCCTGCCGCCCTTGCTCCTGGCCGAGGTCGACCGCGACGCTCCCGCTTGGAAAGACGAGAGTTTTGGCCCCGTCGCCGTGCTGGCGATCGCCAAGGACGACGCGGCCCTGATCGCACTGGCCAACGACAGCCGCTACGGCCTGGGGGCGTCGGTGTGGGGCAGCGACCTGGAGCGCGCCGAGCGCGTGGCCCGCCAGGTGCGCTCGGGCATGGTCTGGGTCAACAACCACAGCTTCACGGGGGCGTTGCCGGACCTGCCGTGGGTCGGCGTGGGCGACTCGGGGACCGGCGTGACCAACTCGCCCGAGGCGCTGGAACACCTGACGCGGCCACATCTTTTGGTCATCGACAAGGCCAGCGCCATCGAGGCCTGGTGGTACCCCTACGGACCGGCGATGGTCGACTTGATGAAGACGGTGATCGACCGTCAGCGCAGCGGCGGCCTGGGCGCCACCCTGCGCACGCTCAAAGCCCTGAAGACCCGCACGGCCGAGATGAATCGCGCCCGCGGCAAGTAGTCCCTGTCCCACCGCCCCACGGCGGAGCCACCGCGCACGCCCGGAGATCGAATGGCCGAGTTCACCTGTGCTGTATGCAACAAGCAGTTCGAGATCGCCGACGAGACCCTGAAGAAGTACCCCAACTGGACACCGCGCTACTGCATGCAGCACCGCGACGCCGGCAAGAAAAGCTCAGGATTCTCGCGCCGTACCAGCCCGGCGGCCGCCACGCCCGCGCCTGCCGCCAGCGAAGCTGCCCCGGCGGCCCCGGCCGGCCCCGTGGTGCCGCGTCGGCTGCCGCCCGGTCACGCCTACGGCTCGCGCACCTTTGGCCGCGGCCTGC
>JACRCU010000135.1 GCA_016218865.1 Deltaproteobacteria bacterium
CTTCATTGGCTTGTGGAGCCGCCCACGAACAGATCGGGCAGCCGCGCGGATCGTGGCGCAGCGCCGGGCAGTGCTCGCGGCCAAAGTAGATGATCTGCAAGTGCAGCTTGTTCCAGTGGTCGCGCGGGAACAGCCGCTTCAGATCGCGCTCGGTCTGCTCCACGCTTTTGCCGCTGGACAGGCCCCAGCGCGCCGCCAGCCGGTGGATGTGGGTGTCGACGGGGAACGACGGCACGCCAAAGGCTTGCGCCATCACCACTTGCGCAGTCTTGTTGCCCACCCCGGGTAGCGCCACCAGCGCGTCGTAGTCGGCCGGGACCTGCCCGCCGTGGTGCGCGACCAGCAGCCGCGACAGCTCGACGATGGCCTTGCTTTTCTGCGGCGACAGGCCGCACGGCAGGATGATTTCGCGAACCGTTTCAACGGGCTGCTTGGCCATGTCGGCCGGGTTGTCGGCGAGCGCGAACAGCCGCGGCGTGACCTGGTTGACCCGCACGTCGGTGCACTGGGCCGACAACAGCACCGCCACCAGCAGCGTGTAAGCGTCGCGATGGTCGAGCGGCACCGGCGGGGCCGGGTAGAGTTGGTCAAGAATCTCTTGAATCTTCTGGCACTTTTGCTGGTCGTCCATCGCTGCCAGTTACTCCCCGGCCGGCAGACCGGCCTCGCTCTCGCCCAGCTTGCGGTACAGCGTGCGGCGGTCGATGCCCAGGATGCGCGCGGCGACCGACTTGTTGCCCAGGGATAGCTCCATAATTTTACGGATGTACGCCCGTTCGACCTCTTCCAGGCTCATCACCAGCGCCGCCGCGCGGTCGAGCAGCTGGGCATCGTCGCTGCCCTGCGCCACCTGGGCCAGATCCTCCAGCACCACCGTGTCGTGGTCGGTCATCGCCACCGCGCGCTCGATGAGGTTGGTCAGCTCGCGCACGTTGCCGGGCCAGGGATAGCGCATCATCCAGCGCAGGGCCTCGGTCGAAATCCCTTGTACGGCGCGGCCTACCCGCTGCTGGGCGCGCTGCAGGCACAGGTCGACCAGGCCCTGCAGGTCCTCGGGCCGGTCGCGCAGCGGCGGAATCTCGATGCGGACTACGTTCAGGTGGTAGTACAGCTCGGGCCGAAAGCGCTGATCGCGCAGGGCTTCTTCTAGCGGGACCCGCGACGAGGCGATCACCCGCACGTCCACCTTGGGCTGGCCGGGCTGGCTGTGGAGCTCCAGCGCCTGCAGCAGCCGCGGCTGCAGATCCACAGGCAACTCGCCCACTTCGTCCAAGAACAGGGTGCCGCCCTTGGCCTGGGCCAGCAGTCCCGGCCGGCCGTCGCGGCCACCGCCGAAGAGCTCGGTCTCCAGCAGCGCCGACGGCAACCCGCTGCAGCTCACCGGGACAAACGGCCCGCCGGCCCGCGATCCAGATTCATGAATAAATCTGGCCACATCTTGCTTGCCCGAGCCAGTCTCGCCGGTCAGGAGCACGCTGGCATCGCTGCGTGCCGCGCGCCGGGCCAGGTCGACCGCGCGCCGCATGGCCGTGCTGCGCGCCACCAGGAGCCCTGGCGTGGCCTCGGCAATGGTCGAGCGCAGCCGCACGATCTCTTTGCGCATGGCCCGCTCGCGCAGGGCGCGCTCGACAGCCAGCAGCAACTGCTCGATCTGGAACGGCTTGGTCAAGAAGTCGCAGGCGCCGGCGCGCACGGCCTGCACGGCCAAATCGATCGAGCCAAAAGCGGTAATGAGCAGAACCAGTTGACTGGGGTGCTCGGCCAGAATGCGGTCGAGCAGGTCCACGCCGCGCAGCTCCTGCATCTCTACGTCGGAGACGACCAGATCGAAGACCTCGTGCTCGCGCAGGCGCTGCAGGGCCCGCA
This sequence comes from Deltaproteobacteria bacterium, assembly GCA_016218865.1. GTDB lineage: Bacteria > Myxococcota_A > UBA9042 > UBA9042 > UBA9042 > SXRM01. The sequence goes on from JACRCU010000135.1 coordinate 1,867, forward strand.
GCGGCGAGGTCTCGCCTTGGGTGGGATAGCCGGCTTCTTCCAGCATTTCGACCAAGTAGTCGACCACCCCGGGATCGTCGTCGACCACCAGGATGCGGCCGCGCGACGGCGGCAACTCATGAGCGTGGTGAGGTAGGTTCGGGCGCATGGATGAACTCATCGCGTGGTGGTGTGGGAGCCGGCAGCCGCGACCAAGGTCGGCACGGCAGGGTGACGGTGACGGTGGTGCCCTTTTCAACCGCCGACTCGACGCGGATCTGGCCGCGATGGTCGGTCACGATCGAGCGCACCACCGCCAGGCCCAGGCCGGTGCCGCCCTCGGCCGCGCGGGTCGAGAAGAAGGGGTCAAACAGCTTGCCCTGGATTTCGGGTGGAATGCCGACGCCGTCGTCGACGACGGTAATGCGCAGGCTGGTCTCGCCGGGGCCTTCGTGCGGGCCCAGGAGCACGCGGACATGGCCTCCGGCGCGCGTGGCCTGCAGGGCATTGTTGACCAGGTTCATGACCAATTGCTGCAGTTGATCGGCGTCGGCAGCGATGGTGGGCGGCGCGGATTCGGCCACCAGCTCCAGGCTCACGCCGCGCCGTTTCGCCTCGAATTGCAGCAGATCCACAACGGTGCGCGCGGTGGCCAGCGCGTCGACTTCGCTGGAGTGGGCCGCCTTGCGCCGGGCGTACTGCAGCAGCTGCTCTACGATCCGGGCAATGCGATCGCACTGTTGCACCATGATCGGCGCCAGCCGGCGGACTTCGTCGGCGTCGTCGGCGCGCGACTGCAGGTTGCGGGCCCGCCCCGCCAGGATCTGCAGCGGCGAGCCGATTTCGTGGGCGAGCCCGGCCGACAGCTGGCCGATGGTAACCAGCTTGTCGGCCTCTTGCAGGGCCTTCTGGTCGCGGCGGCGGCCGTCGGCGGCCTCTTCCAGGGCGGCGCGGGCTGCGCGCAAGTCGGCGACCATCAGGTTGAATTCTGTTGCCACCTCGGTGATTTCGTCGCGGTTGGGGGCATCGATGCCCGAGCTCAGGTCGCCCCCGCGCACCAGCCGCATCGCCTGGGCCAGGCGGCGCAGCGGCCGCCCCAGGTACAGCGTCCCCAGGCCGGCGCTGAGCAGCCAGGTCACGGCCACGAACAGGCCGATACTGAGGCGCATGCTGGCTTGGGTGGCCTCCAGGTCGCGGCGCATCTCGTCCAGCGACTGGACCAGGACCAAGAAGGCCTCGGGGTGCGGATCGCCCGACGTCAGCGGCAGGCCGGCCACGATGAAGTTGGGATCGCTGGGTTCGTCGTAGAACAGCGCCCGGTCTTGCGGCGGGTGGGCGCCGGTGCGGACCGCATCGTCGACCATGTGGACGGTCCGGCGCACCATCTCGGTCACCTGGATGCCCCGGCTCGACAGCAGGACGTCGCCCGACCGCGACACCACCAGGATCTTCAGCCGGGGGTCGATGGTTTCGAGCCGCTCGAGCATGCGCTGCGCATCGTCGAGCCGTTGTGTATTCAAGCTGTTGCCGGCGGCGACTTGCAGCGCGCGGCCCAGCAGGCGCGTCTCGCGCTCCAGGGCGCGGCGCAGGTCCGCCTCCTCGGCGCGGACCATCCACAGGCCGTAGCTGCCGAACAGGCCAAAGCCCAAGAAGGTGAGCGCCAAGGCGATTCGTGTGGTGATTCGCATCGGGGGGCGGCCGCAACCGCGACGGGCGGCGCGCGACCTGTGTGGCAATCTGCTACACCTGTGGCGAAATTGCAAGGTGCCCTGCAAAAGTGCCACGGTTTCGACGGGCTGGTCTCTGGCGTGGCACGGGCGTGACGAAGCGCCGTCGACGCTGCCGGGCCGTCCGCCTACCCTTGGCCAGCGGACCACCCGCGCGGAGCGCCGATCATGTCGAAAACCATCGATTTTCCCAGCACCGATGCCAGCGTCGACCTGCCTCCGGGCGTCACCGAGCTCGACGCGGTGGTGGTGCGGCAGCTGCAGCCGGCGGATCTGGAGGCCGTGGCGCGGATCGACGAGGCCGCGACTGGCGTGGCCCGGCCGGAGTTCTACCGCCGCCGCCTGGACCGCGCCCGCGACTCCAGCATCTTCCTGTCGCTGGCGGCCGAGGTCGACGGCCTGGTGGTCGGCTTCATGATGGTCACCTTCTTCCAAGGCGAATTCGGCCGGCCCGAGGCCTGGGCGTCGCTCGACGCGGTGGGCGTGCACCCCGAGTTCGCCGGCAAGCACGTGGGCAAGGCCCTGCTGAGCCAGCTGGAGATGAACCTGCGCGCCCTGCGGGTCGAGACGCTGCGCACCGAGGTGGAGTGGACCGCCTTCGATCTGCTGGGTTTCTTGGCCAAGTCGGGCTTTGCGCCGGCGCCGCGTCTGGCTCTGGAGAAGAAACTCTAGACAGGTTCCTGGCTTACCACGTATAGCCGGTTGCCACGCCCATCCACGGCAGCGCCGACTCGTTCTGTGCCGGGCCGATGGCCAGGATCGGTGTCCAGCCCGCCTTCCACATCATGCCGGCGTGCTTGGGCTGCCAGCGCCACGCCACGGTTGCGGTCTGCCCCACGGTGTAGCCGCGCATCGGCTGGTTCCACACCCACAGCGCGCCGATGCCGAGCTCGAGCTTGCCCGGCCCGTCGCCGTACAAGTAGCCGATCATCATGGGTGCCACCCAGGGGCAAGCGATCTGGTTGGTCGGCAGGCACAGCGCGCCGAAGCGGGCGGTGATCTTGGTGTCGATGATCACCTCGAAGTTCAGGCTCGACAGCACGCCGTTGCCCAAAAGCTCGTAGTAGATCGCCATGTTGGGCTGCTCCGAGCGGGGCGGATCCTCCAGGCGCACCGCCACGCCCTCGCCCGGATCGCTGCTGCCGGCGCTGCGCGAGGCGGCCGCGGTGGCGTGGCGGAGCGGGGCGATGTACTGCGGCGTGGCCATGCAGCCCCACACGGAGCCGGCGAGGGCGAGCAGCAGCAGGGTGCGCATGATCGGCTATCGCTTGGCGCGCTGCATGTCGCGGCGGGCGTCGGCTTCCTTGATGGTCTGGCGCTTGTCGTGGAGCTTCTTGCCGGTGCCGATGGCGATGTCGAGCTTGACCCGGGCGCCGCGCCAATAGATGCGCGAAATCACGGCGGTGCAGCCCTTCTGCTCCAGGTCGCGCTGCAGCTTGGCGATCTCGTGGCGGTGCAGCAGCAGCTTGCGCTGGGCGGTGGGCTCGTGGGTGAACTGGTGGGCAAACGCGTACTCGTGGATGGTCAGGCCAAAGACCAGGGCCTCGCCGCCGACGATGCGGACGTGCGCGCCGGTCAGCACCACCCGGCCGCCGCGGATGCTCTTGACCTCGCTGCCGACCAGGACGATGCCGGCCTCGATGTGGCGCTCGATGGCCAGATCGTGAGCGATCTTCTTGTTTTGCGCGATGATGCGGATCTCGCCGCTGGCTGTCGCGCTGGGACTGTGGGCCATGACTACCAGGCTGCGGGCCGTGCCGCGCTGCCGTCACAGGGTAGGGCACACCTGCACGTTATGCCAGCGCTGCGGGCCGAATCGCCGTCGGCGCAGGCAATCAGTAGAAGGTGGTGCGGTAGACCGGCTGGAACAGCCCCACGCGGTGGGCGCAGACCGGGTCGATGGCGCAGCGGGCGCAGTCCGGGGCCTCGACCTCGGGGCAGCGCTTGCGGGCGCCGAAGAAGAACCAGTCGATGGCGGCGATGCTGCGGCCGGAGCGGCGCGAGAGCTGGCGCACCGCATCGAAACACGGCATGCGCAGGGCGTTTTCGTCGGTGGGGCTCAGCAGCCGCCGCGCCGCCACCAGCCGCTCCAGCTCGGGGTCGTCGATGCGGACCAGGCCGGTGCGGAGGCACGAGCGCATCAGGTGGTAGTCGATGATCGGCGCCACGTCGGACTGTTCGGAAAGCTCAAGGAATTTCTCGGGGCGCTGGCCCAGGGCCACCACCAGGAGCATCGACTTCTTGCGCAGCGGATCTTCGCGGTAGCCAGGTAGGTGGTCCAGTTGCTGCAGGAGCCAGCGCACCGGCCGCGGCTGCAGCTGTGCTTCGGCCACCAGGGTCTCTGGCGTCCAGCCCATCTGGTGCAGGTCGCGGCCGTAGTTGATGGCCAGGTTGTAGTGGGTGGCGAGCACCGGCAGCGGTGTGCGGCCCAGGTCGTCGCGGAAGATGGCCTCGAAGGCGTTGTAGCGGACCGAGACGTGGCCGAGCGGCGACAGGTACTCGGGGTGGTCGTCCAAGACGCGCTTCCAGGCGGCGAAGCAGTAGTCCGAACCCTTGAGCTGCTGGCCGTTCCAGCAGGCATAGGTCGAGGCGGCCCAGTTGCCGTTGTAGGGCATCCAGAAGCCGAACTGGTGCTTGATGGCGGCGAAGAACCACGCAATCGTGCGCGGATCGCCCGGCTCGGGGAAGTAGGTGCCGGTGAAGTCGAAGGGCTGCACGTCGTCCAGGTCGCGGATGAGCCGGGCCACGGCCTCGACCTGCTCGTCGTCGACGGCGACCCGCTTGTCGATGAGCGGGGACCAACGCTGCGGAACCTCAGAGGGATCGGCCGCCAGGAGCGAGTGCATGCCCGGGCCCTCGATGGTGATCGAGGCGAGCGCGGCGCCCAGGCGGGCGGCAAAGACCGGGTGCATGCCCTGGGCGAGGCCGGCGAGCATGCCGCCGCAGACCGAGTCGCCGGCGCCGGTCAGGTCCACTGGGCGCGACGGGCAGACTGGGATGCGGGTGCAGTGGTCGCCTTGCCACACGTCGGCGCCGTCGGCCCCGCGGGTGACGACGAGGATCTGGCCGGCGCGCACCACCGGGTGCTGGCTGCCGAACACAGTCTCGGCTTCGAAGGCGTTGAGGAAGAAGAGGTCGCACAGGTCCATGAGCGCGCGGACGGCGTCGGGCGAGCGGTGCACCATGTAACCAAAGGTGCCGGCAGAGATCTTGGCCTTGGACCGGCCGCGGATGCGCTCGATGAACTTGACCTGAACCGACGCGTCGTGGACGGCGGCGAGGTGGATGTACTCGGCTTCCAGGAGCTCGTCGGGCAGGGTCGCCGGATCCAGGCGATCTTCCAGGCCCCAGACCGCGTTGACGAGCCGCGCGGCGCCGTCGTCGTCGTAGACGATTTCGAAGTGCGGGATGTCTTCGAGGCGGCACGGCGGACCGACCCAGCCGGCCTCGCGCGCCGCCAGGTGGAAGAGCTCGGGGAGCGGGTCGGGCTTCATGCCAAAGAAACCGACGTCGCCGCCAGCCTTTTTGGCTGCCACCGCGGTGTAGAGCGCGCCGCCGCCGGGCGTGACCAAGGGTTGGCCGCCCGCACGCAGGCTGTCGACCGAGGCGCCACCGATGATGAGAATTTGCGGAGCCGCTGCCATCGCGGCGTACCTTCGCATGCGCCCTTGCCCGGATGCAATCTTTGGCAAAGCGCGGCACACTGCCGGCCGGCGGTCAAACGCGAGACTGCCGCCGCAAGGTCCGCTACACCCACGAAATTCCTCCTGGGGGCGCGCTGCCCGCAAATCCCCGCACACGGTCGCTGCCACGGCCGCAAGTCCAACATGTGGAATTTCTTAGACGCGAGCGGCTCGCCAGGACGTTGAACTTGAACCACTTGCTCGCGCTGCTGGGTGTCCTAGGCCTGTCCCTTGCCGCGATCTTCTTCCGGCTGTCGGCGGCCTCCCCGGCCACGGGCGCGTTCTTTCGCGCGTTGTATTCGCTGCCTGTGCTGTTTTGGCTGGCGCGGCGGCGGCCGCTGACCCGCCAGACCCGCTGGCTGGCGCTGGCGGGTGGGCTGCTTTTTGGCGTAGATCTGGTGAGTTGGCACGCGGCCATCGAGCGGATCGGCGCCGGCCTGGCCACCGTGATGGTCAACACCCAGATCGCCTGGGTCACGCTGGCGTCGTGGGCGCTGTACAAAGAGCGCCCGCCGCTGCGGATGGCGCTGGCGTTGCCGTTGTTGCTGGGCGGGGTGGCCCTGTGTGCGGGTCTGGGCGATCGCGCGGCCTACGGCGCCGATCCGCTGGTGGGCGCGGCGTTTGGGCTGCTGGGCGCTTCGGCGTATGCCGCGTACCTGCTGGTGCACCGGCGGGCCTGCCGCGGCGATACCTTGCCGGTGGGGCAGTTGCGCGACTCGACGGTGGGCATCGCGGCGA
>JACRCU010000009.1 GCA_016218865.1 Deltaproteobacteria bacterium
CTGCAGCGACGGCAACGTGTGCACCGACGACGGCTGCGACCCGAAGGTCGGCTGCAGCCACACCGCCAACAGCACCGCGTGCGACGACGGCAACGCCTGCACCGTGGGCGACACCTGCAAGGCCAGCGTCTGTGCGGCGGGCGGCAGCGCGCTGTCCTGCGACGACAAGAACGGTTGCACCACCGACAGTTGCGACCCCAAAGCCGGCTGCGTCTTTGCCGCCAACACCCTGGCCTGCAGCGACGGCGACGCCTGCACCACCCCGGACGTCTGCAGCGGCAGCGCCTGCAAGCCCGGTCCGGCGGCCAACTGCGACGACGGCCAAGCTTGCACCTACGACTTCTGCGACCCGGCCAAGGGCTGCCTGCACACGGACATCGGCGCGGCCCCCGACGGTGGCAGCAACCCGGACAGTGCCAATGCGCCGGACTGCGGCAGTGTCTTGGACAGCAACGGCGCTGCGGACGCCGCGGCCGATGCCAGCGATGCGGCCGCGGACGCCAGCAGCACCGCGGACTTGGCCTACCAGAGCCTGGGGCAGCCCTGCCAGACCGCCGGCGACTGCGGCGCGGGCATGGTCTGCAAGCACGCGGGCTGCAACGGCCCGGCGATGTGCGTGTTCGCTCCGGTCGCTTGTCCTGCTGGCGAGGCGGTCTGCGGCTGCGACGGCAAGACCTACGCCAACGCCTGCGAAGCATTGGCCGCCAGCGTGGGCGTCGCCAGCTACGGCGTGTGCGGAACCTGCGTCAGCCAAACGGACTACTGCTGGAGCAATTGCTCCGGGCCGGCCAAGTTCAGCTACCCCAACCTGTGCCAATTCGGCGTCAAGGGCTACTGTGGGTGTACCGGAAACCCGATCGGCGTCTGGGACATCTGCGATTGGACCGGCGCGAAAGGTGCGCTGGTGGCGTGGGTCGGCAGTTGCCCAGGAAAGTTCGGCGTTTGCGGGCAACCGTACCAGGAACCCTGCCCGTCGGGCAGCACGTGTGTCCGACCACCGGGTCAATGCGGCGGCAGTGGCATGTGCATCACCAGCCCCGCGCCCGCCGGTTGCCCTAGTGGCGGCCAAGCAGTGTGCGGGTGCGACGCGAAAACCTACGAAAATGCCTGCGTGGCTGTAGCAGCGGGCGTCAGCGTCTGGTCCAGCGGCCCGTGCGACCCGGCCGCCTTGCCCTGCTCCAAGGCGATCGGCTGGGGCTACGGTCCGGAGCTGCCGTGCCCAAGCGGTTCGACCTGCCTGGCCTTGGGTTGTGAGGGAGGCCTGGTCTTTGGCAAGTGCGTCGTCCAGCCCTCGCCGTGTACCCAGGTATCGGACCCAGTGTGCCTGTGCAACAACAAGACCGCTGTCAACGCGTGTGAGCCGCTGCAGTACTCCATACCCATCAAGGCGCTTGGGGCATGCCCGTAGGCCCCCGGCACGGGTTGGTGCCAGGTATTGACACTTGAAACCACCTCGCCCAGCTGGCGACTGGGCGGGGCCCGCGGTTGCCGCGGATACAGGAAACCCGTAGGCTGTTACCGCCTTTGCGCGACACCTGGAGCTACCATGAAGCATTTCTCCACCGCCGGACAAGCGATTCTGCTGGTCACCTTTTTGCTGCTCGCGGCCTGCGGCGACGACGTTGCCGTGACCGGATCCGGCACCGGCACCGCGGACACACTGACGGGCGGCGACGGATCGGGGTTGGGCGATGCGAACCCAGCCGACGCCAAGGACACGGCCGTGGGCCCGGATGTCGACCAGCCCGACGGCGGCACGGACAGCGACGCGGAGCTCGACGTGGAGCACGATGGGGGTGCCGACACCGGCAACGACGCCGATGCGGCCGTGGATGCCGACGTGGACAACGAGCTGCCGCCGACCGATCAGTTCGATCCCGACACGTTCGACACTGGCGGCGACGACGCAGATGGCAGCGCCGACGACGCCGACATCCAGATCGACGAGCTGACCGGCCCCGACGATTCCGTCGACGTCGCCCCGGACACCACCGACTGCACCGCCAGCGGCCCCGAGGTCTGCAACGGGCTGGACGACAACTGCAACGGCCTCACCGACGACGTGAGCTGCGACGACGAGAACCCCTGCACCGACGACCAGTGCCAGGGCGCGGCCGGCTGCGCGCACACCCCCAACAGCGCGCCGTGCAACGACTACGATGCCTGCACCGTGGGCGACCTGTGCAGCCTGGGCCAGTGCAGCGGCGGCCTGCCGGTCGAGTGCGCGGCGGCGGGCGTGTGCTCCGAGGCCAAATGCGACCCCAAGGTCGGCTGTACCACCGTGCCCGGCGGCGCCTTCTGCAGCGACGGCGATGCCTGCACCGCGGGCGACAGCTGCGAGGCCGGCGTGTGCGTGCCCGGCAAGCTGGTGGGCTGCGACGACGCCAACCCGTGCACCAGCGACCTGTGCGACGCCAAACAAGGTTGTGTTTTTGCAGCCAATACTGCGCCGTGCGACGACGGCGACGCCTGCAGCCAGGGCGACGCCTGCCAGGGCGGCAAGTGCCAGGCCGGCCAACCCGCGGTCTGCCCGGACGCGGGCCCGTGCCTGACCGCGGCGTGCGACAAGGCGCAAGGCTGCATCCAGGCTCCCAAAGACGGCGCGGCCTGCGACGACGGCGACCCCTGCAGCAGCGGCGACACCTGCAACAGCGGAAAGTGCGGCGCCGGCTCGGCCTTGCCCTGCGACGACGGAAACGCGTGCACCGCCGACGCCTGCGTCCCCGGCCAGGGCTGCGTGCACCCGGCCGCCGATACCCCGTGTCAGGACGGCAGCTTGTGCAGCGTGGGCGACCTGTGCAGCGGCGGCGCCTGCATTCCCGGCCCCGCCCTGGCCTGCAGCGACGGCAACCCGTGCACCGACGACAGCTGCGACGCCAAAGCGGGCTGCGTGTTCGCGAACAACACCGCCGCGTGCGACGACGGCTCGGCCTGCACCAGCGGCGACCAGTGCAAGAACGGCAGCTGCGCCAGCGGCAGCCCGGCGCCGTGCGACGACCAGAACCCTTGCACCACAGAGACGTGCGACAGCGCCGGCGGCTGCAAAAGCGCCCCCTACAGCGCGCCCTGCTTCGACGGCAGCGCCTGCATCGTGGGCGACACCTGCGGCGGCGGCAGCTGCCAGCCCGGCCAACCGGCGGTTTGCGACGACGCCAACCCGTGCACCAGCGACCTGTGCGACAGCAAGCAAGGCTGCGTGTTCTCTGCGAATA
>JACRCU010000133.1 GCA_016218865.1 Deltaproteobacteria bacterium
AGCACCGGTTGCGGCAGCGAATAGACCGGCGCGTGGCTGCAGTGACAGGTTGGGCAGCCGGGCGGGCAGTCCGTATCGGGCCCGTCGTCGGGGCAATCCGCGTTGGCATGCAGGGCCGCACCCGAAGCGACGCTGTAGATGTCCGACAGGGCGTGCCCCAGGCCGATGGACTGCAACCCCAGGAACAAAACGGCGACGCGCAGTACCAAGGTCCACAAGCGGCGGTGCGCGATTTGTACGGACGGGCTGCGCGGCATCGAACCTCCCGCGAGGGTAGTGGGATGTTCGGCTACACGGGTGGTGCTGTCAACGCGCTGTTCGCATGGTGTTCAACCTATAGCGCAAAAGGCGCGGTTCTCGCGCTTTGCCAATGCCGGCTGCGGGCAAAGGTGGTAGGCCAACGCAACACGGGATCGGCCCTACGGACCATGTACCGGTGGCGCAGACGACGTCAACCGCCGCCACGTCGCCTCGTCCACCACCTGTTGCTTCCAGGTCTCGTGACATGCCGTGCACGCAGTCAAGGTTGTGGCGAGTTCGGCCACCACCCGCCCGCGATCGTGGTCATGCGCGGCAGTACCGATGCGGTCGGCAGTGTGGTGGAAGGCCAAGGCCTGGTCGGTGAACCCCGGCGCGCCCATGCCCATGTGCGTACACATCTGGCCCATTTGCTGCGAAAACCCCAGCTCGGCTGCACCTTTCTCGATGGCGGCAAAGTCCTCGGTCGCGAGCGCGGCCAGGATCGCCTGCACGGCCACCAAGTGCGCACGCATGTTCTGCTTCTGATGGTGGGCCATCATCGGCAGCAGCGGCACGGGTTTGCGCGTGTCGAATTGGTCGAGTTCCGCCTGAGGAGAACCGCCTGCCGAGGCATCTGCGTGCCCTGGTACCGGGGGCGACGCTTCCCGGCTGCAGCCAACTGCCAGCGCAACGCATACAGACAATGCAAAAACGGCCGACTTCATGATGATCTCCGTGGTGAAGGGGGAACGGCTGGCACGCGGTCCATGGCGGCGACAAGCTGGCCCAATGCCGTCAAGACCGTGGCCTGGGACTCGATAGGAATCTCGGCTAGCACGGCTGCAAAGCGCGCCTGACTGGCTGCTTGGACCTCCTGGGCAAGGCGCATGCCCTTTTCGGTCAAGGCCACGCGACGGCTCCGCAAGTCCTGATCGCTCGTGCGTTGCTGGATGTGGCCCACCCCGGCCATCCGCGCACATAGGCGCGCCACATTGCTTTTGTCGATGCCCAGGACGCGACCCAAGGCCTGCTGCGACAACTCGCCCTCTTGCAGCAGCACCATCAGAGCGTGCGCGTGGGCGAGCTGAAGGGGCTGGCCGCAAGGTGTCGCCCCTGTAGCGAGCACCCCAAAGCGCCGAAAGAGGACTTGCAGCAGGTGCCGGAGTTCGTGCGATGGTTCAGGCTGGTGCAGTGCGGTCATGGTCACAGTCTAGGCGCCATTGGTTGCGTACGCAACTATAATTTCGTGCGCTACGCCGAATCGGCCCGTCTTCGGCCTTGACTATTCAAGCGCTCTCTTGAATACTTTTCGGCATGCCGACCAGCAGCCGCCAATTCAAAGACGCCATCTTCGAGCAGTTCGCCCGGTTGGGCAAAGCGCTGGCCGCACCCAAGCGCCTGGAACTGCTCGAACTACTCAGCCAAGGCCCGCGCACCGTCGAGGTCCTGGCGTCCCTCGCCAACGTGTCGGTCGCCAACGCGTCGCAGCACCTGCAGGTCCTCCGGGCCGCGCGGCTGGTCGAGGCCGAGAAGCGCGGACTTTACGTGCAGTACCGCCTTGCCGACGACCAGGTCGCCCGCTTCTGCCTGAGTCTGCGCGAGCTGGCCGAAGCGCGCCTGGCCGAAGTGGAGGAGGTGACACGGAGCTTCTTGGAAGAGCGCGAGGTCTTGGAGGCCATCGACGGCGACGAGCTGTTGGCGCGCGTGCGGCGCGGCGATGTCACGGTCATCGACGTACGGCCACGCGAAGAATTCCAGGCCGGCCATATTCCCGGCGCGCTGTCCGTACCGCTGGGCGAATTGCAGTCGCGGCTTGCCGACTTGCCGACTGGTCGGCCTGTGGTCGCCTATTGCCGTGGACCGTATTGCGTCCTGGCGGTCGAGGCCGTTGCGCGGCTGCGCAAACAGGGCTGGGAGGCGCATCGGCTGGAACTCGGCGTGGTCGATTGGCGAGCGCGCGGGTGGAATGTTGAAGTTGAGACGCGGCCCTGAGCGGCCGCAAAAGGGAGAGGACAATGGCAAAGACTCTGTTCATCCTGAATGACCCTCCGTACGGTACGGAGCGAAGCTACAACGGGCTGCGCCTCGCCGGCGCGCTGGCCAAGCGCGAGGGCGAAGAGGTCAAGGTGTTCTTGATGGGCGACGCCGCCAGCTGCGCCAAGTCGAACCAGAAGGTGCCGCCCGGTTACTACAACCTGCAGGTGATGATCGGCTCGGTCGTCCGCCGCGGCGCCGATGTGGGCGTGTGCGGGACGTGCATGGACGCGCGCGGCCTGGCCGAGACGGAAATGGCCGACGGCACTCGCCGCAGCACGCTGGAGCAACTGACGGACTGGACGGTGTGGGCCGACAAGGTGGTGGTGTTCTGATGGAAAATCCAAAGACAATCGTGATCCTGGGCGGCGGTGTGGGCGGTCTGATCGCCGCCCGCGAGCTGCGCAAGCGACTAGCCAAGAAGCACCGCGTCGTCCTAATCGATCGCGAGCGCCAGCACGTGTTTGCGCCGTCGCTGCTGTGGCTCCTGGTCGGCGAACGCACGGCCGAAGCGATCCAGAAGCCCCTACAGCGCTTGGAGCGCAAGGGCATCGAAGTCCGGCACGGCGAAATCGAAGCCCTTGATCCCGTCGCACGCCAGGTGACAGTGAACGGCGAGGCGATGACGGCGGACTTTCTGGTGGTCGCCTTGGGTGCGGAGCTGGCGCCCGACCTGATCCCAGGGCTGGCCGAGGCGGGGCACAACTTCTACACGCTAGAGGGGGCACAGACCCTGGCCGCAGCGCTTGACGGCGCGCCGGCCGGAAGTCGCGTGGTCGTTTTGACGGCTGCACCGGCTTACAAGTGCCCCGCTGCGCCGTACGAGGCGGCCATGCTGATCGAAGCGCGCTTGCGCGAGCGTGGAGCACCGGGCGCCGTCGCGGTGTACGCAGCCGAGCCGATGCCGATGGGGGTCGCAGGGCCCGAAATGGCGGGCGCGGTCGTGCAGTTGCTGCAGAGCAAGCAGATTCCGTACCACCCAGAGCACCAAGTCCAAAGTGTAGACGCGGCGGCGCGGCGGCTCACGTTTGCCAACGGGAGCACTGCGGACTTCGACGTGCTCGCCTACGTGCCACCCCATCGCGCCCCCAAGGTCATCCGCGACAGCGCGCTGGCCGGCGCCCTGGGCTGGGTGTCGGTCGATCGCAACACCTTGGCGACGCAATTCCCCGGCGTATTTGCCATCGGCGACGCGGTATCGATCCCGCTGCAGCTGGGCAAGCCCCTGCCCAAGGCCGGCGTCTTTGCGCATGGCCAGGCCGAGGTGGTGGCGAAGAACATCGCGGCGGCCATCGCTGGCGAGCCGGGCGATGCGCGCTTCCTGGGTCACGGCGAGTGCTTTGTCGAGATCGGCGACGGCAAGGCGGCCTTTGGCGGCGGCAATTTCTATGCCGAGCCCAAGCCCGAAGTGAAGCTGCATGCGCCGAGCCGCAAGTGGCACCTGGGCAAAGTCCTGTTCGAGAAGGCCTGGCTGAATACGAAGCTGTAGGCGAGCGACTGGAGCTGGCATTTGCGCGATGGCTGGGCTAATCGCACCGCTCGTGTGCCTGATTCAGGCACTATCTTGCCGGCCCTGCCGGTGCCGATGGTGCCGGTGCCGATGGTGCACGTCAGGGTAATGGGCGTGCGTATGGGTGAGCGGTGCGTGGCTGTGCAAGTGCGTGTGCGGCGCGCGGCCATCCCACGCCTCGGCGTGCGCGTGGCGATGGTGCTCGTCGTGGGCGTGGCGGTGGGTATGCTGCAGCGGCTCGTGGGTGTGCGCGTGGGCATGGCGCTCGCTCAGGTGCAGCCATAGGCCCACCAGCATCAGGCCCGCCGCTGGCCAGAAGCCAAGGCCAGGACGCTCGCCGAAGCCAAGAATGGCGACCGCGGCTCCCGCGAAAGGTGCTACCGAGAACTAGGCGCCCGCGCGGGCCGTGCCCAGGTCGCGCAGCGCCCAAATGAACAGCACCAGGCTCAGGCCATAAGCCACCAGGCCGACAGCCGCTGCTCCAAGCGCGTACGCAGGGCTTGGTAGCGCCGCCCCGGTCAGAACGCCAAGGGCCAGATTGCTGCCCCCGGCGACCAGACCCTTGATGGCGGCCAGCTGCACGGCATCGTTGGCAGCAAGCTTGCGGGTCAAGTTGTTGTCGATCGCCCAGCCCAGGCAAGCGCCGGCGACCGCGATGGCTCCCACCGGCAGCGCAAAGCCGCTCGCGGCATCCCAAGCCAGCAGCCCACCGGCGATGACGATGAGACCCATGCCGACCGCGACGCGCACATCGACGTTCTCGCGAAACACGACCCAGGCAATGAGCGCGGTGAGCACGCCCTCGCCGTTCAGCAGCAGGGCGGCGCTGGCGCCAGGGACCGACTGCAAGCCCCACACCAGCAGCGCGGGCGCGACCCGGCCCCCGGCCAGTCCGGCGCCTGCCAGCCACGGCAGGTCAATGCGGAGCAGTTGGGCCTCGGACCCGCTTCCGCTTCGCCGTCGGCGCCACCAACGGAGCCCAGTCAGCCCAAGACCGCTGCCCAGGTACAGCAACCCCGCCAGAATGAGCGGAGAAGTGGTACCGACAAGCGCCTTCGCCACCGGCGTGCTTGCGCCGAACAGCACGGCGGCCAAGAGCGCCTGTTGAATGCCTGGGTGCATGGGGCCATCCGTAGTGTGCCGCGTCGCTCGCGTCGTTCGGCCCGAAAGACCGTCGTGCAATGGCGGGGCTACCCAGGGACACACGATGCATCAGTGCCGGCTATGGCGCAATCGGGTATCGGCCGGGGGCCGCGGGCCAGTGCTCGAATTCCTCAACAGGAAAGCACTGTCTTGGAGTATGAGCGTCGAACTCCAAATCCAACCGGCACGGACCATCGTCTATCGGGTATTACTCCTGGTCCGATCTGTGGTATTCGTCGCCTTCGGCCTCGCACCCACCGCCCTTCCCTACTTGAGCGCCTTGTTCGGCGCATTCAATGGCACCCCATCCTGCGCCGCGGCGCCTTCATCGTCTGCTACTCGGGCGGCAGGTTGTACGGCTCAACCGCTTCTCGACCTGCGGGCCTGCCGCCGAAATTTCGGCACAGCCTGCCGAGATTTCGGCATCGCGTACAAATGTAAAAAACCGTGTCGATTCGGGTTGGGCCGCAACAGTACTGGCCCGTTTGCAGCGAATCGTCGGTCTTGCCCGACTTTCGGTGCCGAAAAACCGGCAGCCGCCCGCCAGGTCGAGGGCACCGGACGGGCGGCTGCAGCGCCAGAACAGCAAGGCGCTAGGTCAGCGGAGTCGGCTTGTCTACAAGACAGGGAACTTGTGGCAGGCCGTGCCGCAGGCGTTGGTGTACGGAATCGGCATCACCTTGCCCAGCGGACCCTTGGCGGCGGCCGGGTCGATGTTCTTGATCAGCGCCTTGGCCGGAACATCGAAGATGTGGCTGGAGATGTCGTTCTGGTAGAAGCCCTTGGCGGCCGGGGTGCCGGCGCCGGACAGGGCGGTCTTGACCATGTGGCAGTCCATGCAGGTGGCGCCGAGGGCGGCCGGCATGGCGGTCTTGGCCTTGACGTGGGCGTCCAGCCCGGTCTGGCTGCCGTAGTCGGCGTGGCACTTGGCGCAGACCGCCGTCGTGGTCGGATCTTCTTTGAGCTGCGCGGTGTTCTTGGTGCTGTGGACGTTGTGGCAGTCGGTGCAGACCAGCAGTTGCTTGCCGTTGCGGTAGTGGGTGCTCTTGATGAATTCGCTGTACTGCTGGTGGTGCTTGACCGAGTGCTTGCCGTCGCCCACGCTGGTGAAGGTGCCGTCGGCGGCCGCGGCGGCCACGGCGTGGATGCCGTCGTCGATGACCGAGACGTTGTTCTTCAGCCAGTCGGCGCGGCGGACGCCCGGGAGCGCCATATTGCCAGCGGCGTCGAGCGGGGCTTCGGTCTTGCCGGCGCCGGCGCCTGCGACGCGGCTGTGGCACTGGCCGCACAGCATGTTTTCGCGGTCGGGCGACAGGTTCTGCGGCGTGACGATGTACAAGCCCTTGCCCTGGTTTGCCATGTGGCGCGAGCCGGGGCCGTGGCAGGTTTCGCAGCCCACGTTCAGCGAGTCGGCGGTGCCGTCCTTGTCGAAGTCGTACGTGGCGCCGATGTCGGGGGTCATGAAGGCCTTGAAGGTGTTGGTCACCGCGGCGGCGG
>JACRCU010000141.1 GCA_016218865.1 Deltaproteobacteria bacterium
CAAAGACACCAAGAAGTGCATGGCTCCCCTGTGCGGCGGCTACTACGTGCTCGACGTCAACCGCAAGACGCCCGAGCGCTACGTGTCGGGCCTGACCTTGCCGACCGCCACCTTCGACGCCGCCACTGCCCAACTGGTCACCGACGCGCCGCCCGAAGAGCTGGTCCTGCGCGGCAAGCTGAGCGCCAAGGATCCCAAGTTCGGCACGCAAAGCTTCATCGTCAGCAGCGCTTACCGCGGCATGCCCGGCAAGACGGCGCCGGTGGGCAGCGTGTTCTACTCGGCCAAGCCGCGCTCGCCCAAGATCTCGTGCAAAAGCGCGCCGTGCAGCAACGAAGTCGCCACCAAGCTGAACTCGACCGCGGTCACCTACTTCATGGAGTACGCGGTGGCCGAGGCGGCGGCGGTGTTCGTCGACCAGGCCTGGCTGGCCGACCGCGTCCGCAACCACGGGGCGGTGGTGGCCGGCGCCATCGTGGACGGCAAGGCCTACCCGCTGGGCGCGGCGCCGACGCTGAGCGCCAAGCAAGTCTACTTGAATGTCAAAGACATGGCTGGTCCCTGCCCGGTCTACAAGCTGGCCGCCTGCCCCGCCGGCACCGGCCGCGCCTACAGCCGCAGCCAGGACTTGTGCACCGTGCCCGGCGAGTGTGTGGCCGCCAAGTCCTGCCCCAGCAAGGTGCCCGCCCAGTGCGCCGCGGGCTACCAGGTCGCGGCGTGGAACCCCACCGGCGGCAGCAACTGCCTCAGCTTTGCCTGCGATCCCGAGTTCGTCTGGCCGTAGCCCTGCGCCAGACCCTGCAAGGCCGCCGCGCGTCGAAGGCGCATGGACCTCCGCAGCGCCTTTGACCTCCTCGATCTGCCCACCGGCTGCGACCGCGACACCGCCCGCCGGGCCTACCTGCGGGCCCTGCTGCGGCACAAGCCCGAGCAGGATCCGGTGGGCTTTGCCCGGGTGCGGTCGGCGTGGGAACTGGTCGAGGCCAACCTGGAATCCGCCGCGGACGATAACCCGGGACTGGACTGGCTTTGGGCGGCAGACGGGCGGCAGGCTCAGGCTCGGGCTCCGGTTCAGGCTCCGGTTCAGGCTCCGGTTCAGGCTCCGGTCCCCACTTGGCCGAGTCCACCGGACTCGCCCATCCCTTCGGGCACGTGGGGGCCCCTGGTTCCGGCTCCGGCTCCGGTTCTGGTTCCCGTTCCGGTTGCGGCTCCGGACCAGGAATGCGCGTCGCCTGTCCCTGCCGAGCCGCTGCCCCCGCTGGCGCCGACCCCCGACGCCGCGGCGCGCCAGCGCGACCGGCGCCGCCAATGCGAAGTCGCCTTTGCGTATACCGAGTTGCAGCGTCCCGTGCCGCAGGCGTTCGCACTGGCGCGGGCTCTGCGGACAGCGGCTGAGCTGCCCGACACTCCGCGGGCGCCCCTGCACTTCTGCCAGTCGTCGCTGCACCAGCTGCTGCGGCTCGGGCACCGGCGTTCGGCGGCGCAGCTGCTGGCGGCCCTGCAGGCGTGGATCGATGCCCACGGCGGCGACCTGCGCGTGTTCCGCAGCGCCGAGGTGCTGGTGCGCCACGCCCTGCTCGTCGAGCGCGTGAACCTGGCGGCGCTAGTGCCGCAGGCCGTGTCGGTCTGGCTGGCGGATCTGTCCGACGCGGACTACGCCAATTTGCCAGCCGAGATCGAGCGTTTGGTGGTGCACGACCCCGCCACGGCGCGGGCGTTGGTGGGCCACCTGCGTACAACGACGCCGCTCCTCAGCGCCCAAATCGCCGGGCCGCTGGAGGCCGCGGTGAGCCGATTCGAAGCCGCGCAACGGCCGCCGGAGCCGGCCAGTCCGCCCCAGCCGCCGATGGCGACGCCAGTGCCGATCCCGGTGCGCCGCAGGGGCAACCAGGTCAACGTACTGCTGTTCTGGCTCGCGACGGTCGCGGTCACGCTGGCCGTCAAGGTGGCGGGGCACTCCAGCGCGCCCAGCCTGCCGCCCTACCGTTACGAGCCGCCGCACATCGACTACAGCCGTTTGCTGCAACCGCCGCCGCGCCTGGAGCTGCTGCTGCCGCACGCCCTGACGCCGACCACACCGCTGAACCGGCTGGAGGAACAGACTTTCTCGACGATCGGCTACCGCCGCCTGGAGTTGGCCAAGCTGCGTCCGTACACGCCGCCGGCCAAGCGCCCAGCCAAGAAGAAGCAAGGGAAGGAAAAATGAGCAAGACCATCGTGGGCATCGACCTGGGTACCACCTTTTCGCTGGTATCCGTACTGGAAAACGGCGTGCCGCGCGTGCTGCCCAATGCCCTGGGCGAGACGCTGACGCCGAGCGCGGTCAGCCTGGACGAGCAAGGCCGGGTGCTGGTAGGCGCGGCGGCGCGGGCGCGGGCGACCACCCACCCCGAGCACACGGCGCTGTCGTTCAAGCGCGACATGGGCTCGGATGCGCTGTATTCGCTGGGGGGCAAGAAGTTCACGCCGATCGAGCTATCGGCGCTGCTCCTCAAGGCCCTGAAGGCCGAAGCCGAGCACGCCCTGGGGACGACCATCGACGAAGCAGTGATCACCGTGCCCGCCTACTTCGGCGACGCCCAGCGCCAGGCCACGCGCGCCGCCGGGCAAATCGCGGGGTTGCAGGTCGACCGCATCATCAACGAGCCGACCGCGGCGGCGATGGCCTACGGCCTGCACGAGCGGCACCGCGAGTTCAAGGCGGTGGTCCTGGACCTGGGCGGCGGCACCTTTGACGTGACCGTGCTCGAAGTGCTGGAAGGCGTCATCGAAGTGCAGGCCAGCGCGGGCGATTCGCGGCTGGGCGGCGACGACTTCGATCAGGCGCTGGTCGAGCGGCTGGCGGCCCAGCTCCAAGCCGAGCACGGCGCCGACCCGCTGACGCTGCCGCAGACCCGGGCCCGCTTGCGCGAGGCGGCCGAGGCGGCCAAAAAGCGCTTGAGCGACGCGGACCAAACCCTGGTGCCGCTGTTCGAGCTGGCGGTAGGCAAGCAGGTGGTGTCGGTGGAACTGCCTCTGCACCGGCGCGACGCCGAGTCGGCCTGGGCGCCGCTTCTAGAGCGCATTCAGGCCATTACCTTGCGGGCGCTGCGCGACGCCAACCTGAAGCCGGCGCAAGTCGACGAGGTGCTGCTGGTGGGCGGCTCGACGCGGCTGCCGTGCGTGGGGCGGTTGGCGAGCCAGATCTTTGGGCGCTTGCCGCTGCGCAAGCTGCCGCCCGACGAAGCGGTGGCGCTGGGCGCGGCCGTGCAGGCGGGGCTGAAGCAGGACGACGCCGCGCTCGACGACGTGATTGTCACCGACATTGCTCCATTTTCCCTTGGCACCTCCACGCTGCAGCGCATGGGCGGGCTGGAGGCGCGCGGCCTGTTCGTGCCCCTCATCGAGCGCGGCACGGTCATCCCCTGCAGCCGCGCTAAGCGCTTTGTCACGGCGCTGGACGACCAGACCGAAATCACCGTGGACGCCTACCAGGGCGAGCACGCGATGGCGGCGCAGAACCACAAGCTGGGCGAGTACGTGGTCCGCGACGTGCCCAAGGGGCCGGCCGGGCAGGAGTCCGTGGAGATCCGGTTTTCGTACGATCTCAACGGGATTCTTGAGGTCGAGACCACCGTTCTTTCGACCGGCAAAAAGAGCGCGCTGGTCATCGAGCAGCAGCCCGGTCGGCTGACACCCGAGCAAATTGCCGAGGTTCGCGAAGGGCTTGCGCGTCTGAAGTTCCACCCGCAAGACGCCCTGCCCAACGTGGCGGCCCTGAACCGCGCCGACGCCCTGTACATGGAGCTGGTCGGGCCGGCGCGCGCGCAGCTGGGCGGCCTGATTGCGCACTTCCGGGCGGCGCTGGACTCGCAAGACGGCGAACTGATTCGCGTTGTCCGCGAGCGGCTGGTGGCGGCGGTGGCGCGGGGGAGGTAGGGGACTGGGTTCAAGCGATGCCGGGGACGCAAAATGTGTGCAAGTAGACGGAATTCGGTGCGGGCTACTTCAAGATGCACTGCATGTCCTTGCACACGAAGTTGCCGCCGCACCCCGCGCTCGTGTTCAAGTATGTTGTCTCCATGGGCACCTTGACGCAGCCCTTTTCGCTACAGACTTTCGTCGCACACCCCCAGGTTTCCGGACCCCATTCGCAACCGCTGCACGGGTAGTGCTCCTCCGGGTAGCAGGTCGTCGGTGGCCCGATACAGCTTCCACCACTACAAGAGGGCGTCATTCCACAGGCATCGGTCGGGCCACAGGACGTCGACAGGTTGGTGTTGAAGCACGAATACGGGGTCCAGCCCCAAAAGCAGAAGGTGTTGTAGCTATCGAACTTCGCCAGGTCGGGCGCCCCCTTGGCAAGACCCCCGCAGCAATAGTTGTGGGTACATACGTTGCCGTCTTCGCAGCCCTCTGGCACCACGTGGCCGATGCAGTAGCCGCGAATGCACTGTCCGCTACTTATGCAGCCTTCCGCACACGGCGTGCCATCGGGCGCCATCGACTTCACCTCCTGCAATCCCTCGATATTGCAGCTGCTCGACCGGCACAGGTACGCGGCGCCAACGGTATCTAGGGACTTTTTGAGTGCGTGGCAGCGCCCGTCGGACTGGCACTTGCCTTCGCCGCCGCACGGCGTCAGGCATTTCCATTCCTTCGTGTTGCCCTGAACCACGGGCGTGCCCTGGCAGTTGCCCTGGGCGTCGCACGTGCCGCCCGTCATACACGGCGTCGAACAGGCCGCGCCCGGCGTAACTTCGCTGATGCATTGACCTGTGGCGGAGCAGGTGGCCTTGCGACAGGCGTTGTCGAAGGCCGGCAAGAAGGCGGTGCAGTCGGCACCGGGCGTAGGCTGGCCCGTGCAGTTGCCGGCGCCGTTGCAGTGGCCGGCGGCCGTCATGCACGGTGCATCGAAGGCACAGGTCGCGGTGCTGGGAAGGTTGACGGGCTCGCAGGTTCCGGTTGGGGCACACTGCATTTCCACGCAAGGTTTGCCGGACTCGCCGCACTTCTTGCCCACCTTGGGCGTGGCGACGCAGACACCTTTGGCGTCGCAAGTGTGGCTGGCGCAGGTGGTATCGCCCAGGCCGCAGGTGGCGCCGACGTCGAAGGTCCAAGCGCAGGTGCCCTGCGCGGTGCACAGCCCTTTCGTGCATTCGCCAACGCTGCAAGGCGCGCCGACGACGACCGAACCCACGCAAAATCCTTTGGAATCGCACGTTCCCGCTTTGGAGTGACAGATGCCCGGGTCCCAGGGTGCGGTGCAGGGGGCGCCGGTCTTGACAACAGGGCTGCACGCGCCGGTGGCGTCCTTGCCCATGACCAGACACGGATTCTCGGTTGCTGCGTACGACTCGGGAATGCATTTGCTGTCGATCGCACACTTGCCGCTTTGGCAGGTTCCCTTCCAGCCCTTGGCATAACAGTAGCTGCCGTCGGGCAAGGGCTTGGCGATGCAGATGCCGGCAGAGTCGCATTCTCCCGGCGAGCAGTGGTCGCCGACGAAGCAGGACTTGCCCACGACGGCCGTGGCCGCGCAGGTGCCGTCCGCGCTGCAAACCCCGGTCACGCAGTCACTTGTTGCGGACTCCGGCAGTGCGCAGGCCTTGCCGGGCACCGGCACGACCTCGCAGGCCGCCTTGGAGCTGCACACACCAGCCTGGCACGGTCCGAGCACTTGGCCCGGTGGCTTGCACGGCTGGCCGACGGTGGGTTGGGCCACGCAGGCACCCTTGGCGTTGCAGATTCCGGTGGAGTACCTGCATGGATCCGAACTCGGATAGCAGGTGGAGCCCTTGAGGATGAAGAGCTTGCACACGCCGGAACGCAGCACCGCTTGTGTGGCACAGCCCGGGAAAATGCCATGTTCGGCAAAGGAGTCGACGCAATCGCTGGCCACGCAAGTGCCCTCGGTGCAGGTGCCCCAGGTCGTGCC
>JACRCU010000142.1 GCA_016218865.1 Deltaproteobacteria bacterium
AAGCACACGGTGGCGCGCCTGATCGGGGCCCCGCCCGGCTACGTGGGTCACGAAGAGGGCGGCCAGCTGACCGAGGCAGTGCGGCGGCGCCCCTACAGCGTGGTGCTGTTCGACGAGATCGAGAAGGCCCACCCCGATGTCTTGAATGTGCTTTTGCAGGTGCTGGACGACGGCCGCCTGACCGACAGCCAAGGTCGCGCGGTCGACTTCCGCAACACGCTGGTGCTGATGACCAGCAACATCGGCAGCCACCTGATCCTGGAGCGCAAGGGCGACGAAGCGGTGCGCACGGTGGTGCTCGAGGAGCTGCGGCGGCACATGCGGCCGGAATTCCTCAACCGCATCGACGAGATCGTGGTGTTCAACTCGCTGCGCCACCAGGACATGGAGCACATCGTCGACATCCAGCTCGAGCGGTTCAAGAAGCGCTTGATCGACCGCAAGCTGACGCTGACGGTGACGGACGAGGCCAAGAAGCTATTGGCCGACCAGGGTTACGACCCGGCGTTTGGCGCGCGGCCGCTCAAGCGCGCGCTGCAGACCAGCATCGAGAATCCGCTGGCGGTCGAGCTGCTGCAGGGGCGCTTCCCGCCCGGTTCCAAGGTGGTGGTCGACGTGGTCGACGGCAAGATCGCCTTCAAGTACGCGGACTAGCGCGCGGGTGTTGCGCGCGGCGTCAGCAGCGACTGCGCGGCCCACACGATGCCGGCGCCGACCAGCGAGCCCGCGACGTTCCAGGCCAGGTCCTTCCACGACGGGTCGCCGCGGCCGACCAGGTCCCAGCCTTCTTTGGCGGCGCCGGGCACGAGGCCGAGGCCGAAACCGAGCGCGAGCGGCTGCCACTGCGGACCAGACGACCCGCCGGCCGCTGGGACGACCGCCGTCGCGGCAGCACCAAAAGCCAGCGAAAACCCGAAGTGTGCAGCCTTGTCGGCACCGGTCCAGTCGTCGGCAGCCGCCGGCTGGGCCAGGCCAAGAGTGGCGGCCACGGCGAGAGCGGCGAGCCCGCGCATGATCACGCGCCGATCGCGGCCACGACGCTGTCGGCGATCCGCGTGGCGTGGGCGCGGACTTGCCCGGCGTCGCGGCCCTCGACCATCACCCGGCACTTGCGCTCGGTGCCGGAATAGCGAACCAGCACGCGGCCTTGCCCGACCAGCTCGCGCTCCACTTCGCCGATGATGCCCGCCACCGCCGGCAGGCTCTGGATCGGCGGCTTGTCGCGCACGGCCAGGTTGATGAGCACCTGCGGCACGGTCTGCATCACCGCCGCCAGCTCGGACAGCGGCCGCTGCTCGCGCTGGAGAATCCCGAGCACCTGCAGAGCCGCCAGGACGCCGTCGCCAGTGGTGGCGTGGTCCAGGAACACCAGGTGGCCCGACTGCTCGCCGCCCAGGTTGAAGCCGCCGCGGCGCATGGCCTCGACCACCAACCGGTCGCCCACGTCGGTACGGAGGACGTCGATCCCCGCTTCGCGCAAGGCGATCTCGAAGCCGTAGTTGCTCATCACGGTCGCGACCACGGTGTTGCCCTTCAGCGTCCCCTGGGCCTTCATCCGGGTCGCGCAGAGCGCCATGGTGTGATCGCCGTCGACCACCCGGCCCTTCTCGTCGACGAGCACGAGCCGGTCGGCGTCGCCGTCGAGCGCCACGCCCAATTGACAACCATTTTCAACGACCGCCCGCGCCAGCCCCTCGGGGTGGAGCGCGCCGCAGCCTTCGTTGATGTTGACGCCGTCGGGCCGGCCGTTGAGCAGCACGACCTCGGCGCCCAGCTCCTCAAAGACCATCGGCGCCACTTTGTACGCGGCGCCGTGGCCGGCATCCACAGCGATCTTCAGGCCGTCCAGGGTCAGGTCGTTGGCCAGGGTGGTCTTGAGCTTGACGGTGTAGCGGCCCCAGGCGTCGTCGACGCGGTGGGCGCGGCCGATGTCGAGCCCGCGCGCCAGGCCCGCCAGCAGCGGCTGTGGGTTCGCTACCCAGTCCTCGATCTGCGCCTCCAGCTCGTCCGGCAGCTTGAAGCCGTCGGCCCCAAAGACCTTGATGCCGTTGTCGCCGAAGGGGTTGTGCGAGGCCGAGATCACCACACCGGCGTCGGCGCGCATCCCCACACACATAAAGGCAATTCCGGGGGTGGGCAGCGGCCCGACCAGGTACGAGTCGGCGCCCACCGAGCACAGGCCCGCGACGAGCGCGTTCTCGAACAGGTAGCCCGAGCGGCGGGTGTCTTTGCCGATGAGGACGCGCGGGCGCTCGTGGCGGCTGCTGCGGGCGCAGAGCACGCCGATGGCGCGGCCGATCTGTACCGCGTTCTCGACGGTCATGGCGCCGGCGTTGGCCTCGCCGCGCACGCCGTCTGTGCCAAAAAGCTTGGATCTGCCCTGAGTTGCCATGTCGCCTCCGCGAGATTCTGGGGTGGTCGGGTGTCCGCGGCGGTGGCGGTAGCGGCGCCATCGCGGAGTATCGGGATTGGTCCGGGTGCACCGACAGCGTCACCCGTTGCCGGCAAGGCTCCGGCCCTAGGGGCACATGTTGCCGTAGCCAGGGGTGCCGCGGTCGCGCGCACCGCAGCGGCTCTGGGGCGCCTGCAGGTCGTACTTCCACATGGTCTTGCTGCCGTCCTGCACGGCAGTCATCGGCTGGCACACGGTGGGGGCGGCGCAGTCGCTGGGGGCGCTGCAAACCGGCGGATCGACGGCGTAGGTCGACGCGCCCATGTACAGGCCGTAGCCGCAGGTGGTGCCGGCAGCCACCCAGCACTCGGGCTTGTCGTTGTCGGCCGGAGTCAAGCAAGCCGGCTGAACCATAGCCGAATTGCCAACACCCCAGGGGAGCTTGCCGGCATTGACCTCGTCGATCACCGCCCCGGCCGGGTTCACCAGCTGCAGCTTCCAGTCCAGGTGTACGTTCTTGAGCGCCAGCGAGCCGCCGGTCGCCGCCTGATCCGCCCAGCCGTAGGCGGGCTTCAGGTTGTTGTTCGCGGCCGGATCCGCTGCCGCTAGAATCAGGGCGAACTGCTTGGCCGCCACCACCGGTGGATTGGGCACGTTGGGCCCGCCGACCGTGATGGTGTGGGTGGTGGTGTCGGAGACCAGCTTCCACCCGGTCAGGTCGATGGCCTCGGTGGTCGGGTTGTAGACTTCGAACCACTCGCCCTTGCTGTCGCTGACCGCGTCCGGGTCGACCATCACCTCGGTGATCACGAGCGTTCCCTTGGGCTGTGGCGGCGCTTCCTTCTTGCACTGGGCCGAGCAGCCGTCGCCGTCGGTCTGGTTGCCGTCGTCGCACTCCTCGCCGATGGCGCCGGTAATGAGGCCATCGCCGCACTTGGGTGCGGGCTTGCACTGGCCGCCCACGCAGATGAGGTCGGTGCCGCACGGGGCGTTGTCGGCCTGGCCTTCGCACGGGTTGACGCAGGGCGGATTGGCCTGGCCGGGCGAGCCGAAGTCGCCGCTAGTAAAGGGCTCCTTGCCCTCGCACCAGTTCTTGCCGTCGTCGTTCTTGGTGAGGTCGTAGGCGCCCGGGTCCAGCTGCATCGACTTGCCTTCTACCACCGGGAATTGCGTGGCACAGGTCGACGGTGGCGGCGGCGTATAGCAGGCCGGCGGCTTGGGGATGTACGTCACTCCGTCGATCTTGGTGCCGTTCCACTCCAGGATGGCGTCGTCGCCGGTGATGTTGCCGAGCGAGAATTGCCCAGGTGCCCAGGCAATTTGCACGGTCACACCGCCGTTGAGGGCCTTGTCGGTCGACGCGCCGACCACGAAGTAGCCGCCCGGGGCGATCCACAGCGGCTTGGTCGAGGTGAGCACGACCTTGTTGGTGCCGTTGTCGCGCAGCACCCAGCCGTTGATGTCGACCGGCAGCTCGCCGGGGTTGTAGAGCTCGACCCACTCGCCATTGGCATCCTCAATCGGCGCCTTGGGATTGGCCATGATTTCGGTGATGAGGACCTGGCCCGCCGCGTAGCTCTCTTTCTGGCAATTGAGTGAGCAGCCGTCGCCGCCCGCGGTGTTGCTGTCGTCGCAAGCCTCGGCGGCCTCGACCAGGCCGTTGCCGCAGGTGGGCGAGTCGCAGCCGTCGCCAAAACCGTCGCCGTCGCTGTCGCCTTGGGTGGGGTTGGGCGTGTTCAGGCAGTTGTCGCACAAGTCGCCTACGCCATCGGCATCGCTGTCGACCTGCTTGGGATTGGCGACTTTTTGGCACACGTCGCAGGCGTCGCCCACTTTGTCGGCGTCGCTGTCGACTTGGGTGCCATTCGCGACGAACGGGCAGTTGTCGACCTCGTTGAGGACGGTGTCGCCGTCCTGGTCCTCGCCGGCCGGCGTGCAGCTGGGGTTGTTCTGGCCAGGCGAGCCGAAGTTGCCCGACACGCCCGCAATCGGCGCCGACGAGTAGCACCAGTAGACAGCCGTGTCGTTCTGCAGCGTGTTGGCGTACTTGGGGTCCAGCTGCAGGGCGACGTTGGTCTTGACGGGCGGCGTGTTCAAGCCAAAAGCCACGCTGTCGACGATTTTCTTGCCGGGCACATCGACGATGGTCAGCGTGTCGCCGTTGGGATCCAGCATGAACTCCGCGCCGGGCTTGTTGAAGGCGTACTGCGCGGTGATGTTGCCGTTCAGAGCCTTGTTGCTGTTGGCGGCCAGCACCACGAAGCCTTTGGCCGGAACCGTGACGGCGTCGCTGATTGCGTGGACCTTGGGCTTGCCCGCCACGCCGTTCTTGACCTGCAGCTGCCAGCCCTTGATGGGCACCGGCGCGCCGGTGGGGTTGTAGAGCTCGAACCACTGGCCGGTAGCGTCCTCTACGTTGTCGCCGTGGGCGACGATCTCGTTGATGACCAAGTTGCCCACCAGCGCCACGCCGACCGCGCAGGCATCGCAGCCGTCGCCCAGGTAATCGTTGCCATCGTCGCAGGTTTCGCCCAGGTCCAGCTCGCCGTCGCCGCAGACCGCGAGATCGCACGCGTCGCCCTTGGCATCGCCGTCGGCATTCTCTTGTTGGGGGTTGGGCTCGGCGGCGCAGTTGTCGCAGGCGTCGCCTTTGCCATCGCCGTCGCTGTCGAGCTGCACGCCGTCGGGTCCGGGCGGGTCGAAGGCCGCCGGGCAGTCGTCTAGCGCATCGGGCACGCCGTCGCTGTCGAGGTCGGGCGGCGCCGGGCAGGCAGGGTTGGCGGCGCCGGGGGTGCCGTAGTCGCCGCTGGGGAGCTTGTTGGGCGACGCGCAGAAACCCTTCCAGTCGTCGTTGCCGGTGGCGGTGGTCATGGTGACATCGAGGTTGAGCGCGGCGCCCTTCCAGTCGATGAGGGGCCACGACTGCGTCCAGGCGACTTTGTCGATCACCGAGGGCACGGCGTAGTCCGCCCGAATCAAGAGCGTGTCTTTCAGGTTGTTGAACGACGTGCTGGCGTAGACGTAGTCGTAGACGTTGCCGCCGTTGGTGGCCTTGTTGCCGTTGCGGCCGAGCACCCGGTATTCGCCGGGTTTCAGGGTCATCTTGCCCGGGCAGCCGTTGATCACATGCTTGTCGGTGCCGGTGTCGTCGGTCATGGTCAGACCGTTCATGTCGATGTCTTTGGTCGAGTTGTTCTTGACTTCGAACCACTCGCCAGCGTCGTCCTTGACGGCGAGCGGCCACACCATGATCTCGGTGATGACCAGATCGCCGGCCTTCAGGCTCTTTTGTGGGGTGGGCGGCGTCTTGGGCGGTGTGCACTTTTCGGCGCAGGTGCCGTCGGTCTGCAGCTCGTAGCCAATGTTGCAGTTGCACTGGGCCTTGCCGGCCACCTTGGTGCAGAGCGTCTTGTTCGGCTCGCTGCACGGGTTGGGCGAGCAGGGGTCGGTGCTGACGGTCTCGCTCTTGGTGTCGCCGGCGTCGCTGGCGTCGCCCTTGCCGTCGCCGCTGTCCGGGCCGTCGGTGTCGTCGCCGCTGCCGTCGGCCACGTCGGTCGCGCTGGTATCTTCTGCGCTCGTCTCCGGTGCGCCATCTTTGCCGGCGTCGCCGCCCTGGCTGTCGCCGGGGCCGATGGTGACGTCGAAGCCGGGGTAGGTGTAGCCGCCGGTGTCTGGGGCCGCCGCGGCACCGCTGTCGCATCCGGCCGCGAGTAGTGCCCACGCGGCCATCCAGGCAAACGCCAGCGGCGCGGCGGAACGCGCGGTCGGCAGCGGGGCGGGTTCAAGCACTTTGGGCATCTCGTATTCCTCGCCCCGCGCCCGGGGCCGTGATCCAGAACCCCGACTCGTCCGCCCCTGCGCTGCTACCAGACGCGTCGCGGACCAGCCGTGCCAAACCATGAAGTATAGGGACGCCGTCCGGCCCAGCGCAAGGACACCGCCGCCGCGGTTCTTGCCCGCAATTGCTTTTCTAGTTCGTGGCCCTACCTATCAGTCCGTCTAGCGCCCCCAGCGATTTGATCTCCGCGGCGCCCAGCGGTACCGTGCGCGGCGCAGCCTTCGCGCTGCCAGGAGCGAATATGGTCACCAACCTTGCATCGATCGGGCACTACGTTTCCGGCCAGAAGGTCGCCGGCCAGTCGGGCCGCTACGGTGCCGTCTACAACCCCGCGACCGGCCAGCAAACCGCCGAAGTCGCCCTGGCCAGTGCCGACGAAGTGCGCGCCGCCATCGCCAAGGCCCAGGCAGCCTTTGGCCCGTGGTCCGATACCCCGCCGCTGGTGCGGGCCCGCGTGATGTTCAAGTTCAAGGAGTTGTTGGAGAAGCACAAGGACGAATTGACCGAACTGGTCACGCGCGAGCACGGCAAGACCTTCGAGGACGCCAAGGGCTCGGTCACGCGCGGTATCGAGGTGGTGGAATTCGTCTGCGGGATTCCGCACCTGCTGCGCGGCGAAGTGACCGAGAACGTGGGTCGCAACATCGACTCGTACAGCCTGCGCCAGCCCCTGGGTGTCTGCGCCGGCATCACGCCGTTCAACTTCCCGGCGATGGTGCCGATGTGGATGTTCCCGGTGGCGATCGCCTGCGGCAACACCTTCGTCCTGAAGCCGTCCGAGAAGGACCCGTCGACCTCGATGCGCCTGGCCGAGCTGATGACCGAGGCTGGCCTGCCGCCGGGGGTGCTGAACGTGGTGAACGGCGACCGGGAGGCGGTGGACACCCTGCTGACCGATCCGGGGGTTGCCGCGGTGAGCTTCGTGGGCTCGACGGGCGTGGGCGAGTACATCTACAAGACCGCTTGCGCCCACGGCAAACGCGCCCAGGCCTTGTGCGGCGCCAAGAACCATATGGTGGTGATGCCCGACGCGGACCTGAACCTGGTCGTGGACGCCCTGATCGGCGCGGCCTACGGCTCGGCGGGCGAGCGGTGCATGGCAATTTCTGTGGCGGTGGCGGTGGGCGACATCGCGGACGAGTTGGTGGCGCGCCTGATTCCGCGGACCAAGAGCCTGCGGGTCGGCCCCGGCATGGACCCGGCGAGCGAGATGGGCCCGCTCGTCACCAAGGAACACTACGCGAAAGTGCGGAGTTACGTGGACCTGGGCGTCGACGAAGGCGCGGTTCTGGCCGTGGACGGCCGGCAGTTGGTGGTCGAGGGCGCCGAGCACGGCTTCTTCCTGGGCGGCTGCCTGTTCGACCGCGTCACCCCCGAGATGCGAATCTACAAAGAGGAGATCTTCGGCCCCGTCCTGAGCGTGGTGCGGGTGCCCAACTTCGAGACAGCCCTGAAGCTCGTCAACGACCACGAGTACGGCAACGGCACAGCGATCTTCACCCGCGACGGCGACTGCGCCCGGAGCTTCGTGAACCGCGTCCAGGCCGGCATGGTCGGCGTCAACGTGCCGATCCCGGTGCCGATGGCCTTCCACAGCTTCGGCGGCTGGAAGCGCTCGATCTTCGGGGACCGCAACGTCTACGGCACCGAGGGCATCGGCTTCTACACGCGCCTCAAGACCACGACCGAGCGGTGGCCCACGGGAATTCGGGCTGGCGCTGAGTTCGTGATGCCCACCATGAAGTAGCCCCCTCGCAATGGCGGGCATTTTCTACTGCCTGTTTTCATTGGGGTGTGCCGGCTCGTGGCCAGTTGCCCCCCGCCAAATCGGGGTCGCACGCGCGGCGGCAGGGAAGGCGAAGGCTGGGAAGTCCACGTGCTGAGCGGGACGGCCCTGCGCGGCCAGCATCGTCGCCAGGCGCAGGCAGGCACACGCTGCGGCGCAGGCGTCCAGGAACTGCTTGAGCCGCTGACAATAGGCCGCCTCGGCCTGTGCGTCGGGGGCAATGCACGGGCTGTGCGGCTTGCGTTCGGGCTGAGGAGAGGTTGGCAGGTCTGCCCATTCCAGGTCATGCCCATATTTTTCACCACTTACGCAGTGCCGGGCATTTTCTGAAGCGAGGGCCTCGTCGTGGGTCGCCGTCTGGCACAAGTCTGCGACGATGGCGACGAGTTGCTGGCGCCAGGTGTCTTCCGCGAGTCCGGCAAAGCACGGCAGTGGGGTCATGGCGACCGCAAGGTCCTCGGCGAAGTCCTCGGCTGGTCCTGAGTCCTTGCCGTTGCGGCCGGCCAAGGTCCACTCGGTCTGCCGAACGTGGCGGCCAATCAACGGCTTACCCTCCAGCAGCCAACGCGCGCTCGACGCCCCCGGCCAGGCGCACGGGTGAGGTGCCAGCCCCGCCTTGCAGGCCTGCAGGAGCACGTACTTCAGCGCCGTCAGCTCGCTTGCCTCGCCCGGCAGAACCGCCTTCACGTGGGCCCGCGGGTGCCACATCGGTCCGCGGCGGCCGAAAGCCCGGTTCACCAACCGAGAAGTCGCCGCGTGGAACTGACAGAGAAACGCGCCGAATTGCTCTGGGTAGTCAAAGGAGTAGAGCCCGTGGTAGTGATTCGACATGAACGTGAACGCGTGCACGCGGACCCCGGTCTCGCGCTGGGCAGCGGCAAGCGCGCCAACGATCTCGCTCTGAAGCGCGCGATCCTCGGGCACGAGCGCCCAGCGACGATCGATCGTGGCAAGACTGACCATGTGGAGAAGGGCGGGGTCGTAGAATCGGCGGCTCATGGCGATCTCTGTCCGGGCATCCTCCTGCTCGGTCTAGAGTGATCGATCTGGCCACTGGTTTTGCCGCGGCATCGTGAGAAAAAAGCACCCCTGGCGGCAAGGCACGACGGACATTCCCAATCAAATCAGGAAGTAGAAAATGCCCACCATTCTCTTTTTTGCCCTTGAGCGATGATCAAGCCGGTGGGCCCGCGGCCAGCCCCGGCCCTACGTCACACCGGCGTCGACCAGGACCCGACTGGCCCGCGGCCCCTGCCCAAGCTCGTAGAACAGCCGATCGACCCCGTCCAGGTCGAGCACCGTCGCGACGAAGGGCTCGCCGACCGCCAGCCGCCCCCGGTAACCGCCGGGCTCGCGCAGGGCCAGCGCAGCGCAGCGGGTAGCACCCCGCAACGCCTCTTGCGGGCTCAGCTTTGCTCCCAGCACGGCCATCTGCATCGCCAGCACCAGGTTGGTGGTCATGGCCGAGCCGGGATTGCAGTCGGTCGCCACCGCCACCAGCGCCCCGGCGTCGACCAGCTGCCGCAAGGGCGCATACGGCTCGCGCAGGAACACCGAGGTGAGCGGCAGACCGACCGCCACGGTCCCGGAATTCGCTAGCATCTGCACCGACTTGTCGCTCGTCTGCAGCAGGTGCTCCACCGACGCGGCGCCCCGCTCCACCGCCCAAGCGACGCCGCCCAGGTCGGCAAACTCGTCGACATGGGCCTTGACCGGTAGCCCCAGCTCCTCGGCGGTTTCAGCAATGCGCTCGGCCTGTTGCACGCCGAAGTAGCCCTTCTCGACAAAGACGTCGACGAAGGCCAGCTCGGGGTCGGCCGCCCGCATCGCCGGCAGGATCTGCTCGCAGACCAGCGCCACGTAGCGGTCCGGATTCGCCTTGAATTCCGGCGGAACCGCGTGGGCCGGCATCGCCGTGCTCACCAGCCGCAGCGTGCCCGAAAACCGCTCGCGCAGCGCGGCGATGGCCTGCAGGATCTTGACTTCACTCGCCAAGTCCAAGCCGTAGCCGGTCTTGCACTCTACCACCCGGACGCCCCACTCGGCCATCTGCAGCAGCCGTGGCGCTGCCGCTTCGACGAGCTCGGGCACGCTGGCTGCGCGCGTCTTGCCCACGGTGTGCAGGATGCCGCCACCGCCCTCGGCGATCTCGGCGTAGCTCTTGCCGTTCAGTCGCTGCACGAACTCGGCGCTGCGATCGCCGGCAAACACCGCGTGGGTGTGGCAGTCCACCAAGCCGGGCAGCAGCAACCGCCCGCCCAGGTCGATGGTTGCGTCGGCGTGCGGTTGCTCCAGACTGCCGGCCGGCCCCAGCCACTCCAACAGCCAGCCGCCGCGAAGCTCATGGCGAATCACCAGTTCCGCACCGGTGAGGCAGCCCAGCTGCTCCCAACTGGTCAGGGCCCCGCGCTCCGGCCCACTACAGGTCAGAACATGCCCTGCACCTTTCAGGCGCACCCGGCGCCGCGGCAGGGGTCCAGTCAGGCGGGGGTCGGGCATCGGCTACTCCTGCATCGGGATTTTGACGCCGTTCGCGTTCGCGCAGGCCAGCGCGCTTGGGTAGCCGGCGTCCGCGTGGCGCAGCAGGCCCATCGCGGGGTCCGAGGTCAGCACCCGCTCGATGCGCGCCGCGGCTTCGGGCGTGCCGTCGGCGACGATGACCACGCCGGCGTGCTGCGAATAGCCCATCCCCACGCCGCCGCCGTGGTGGACGCTGACCCAGGTAGCGCCGTTGCTCGCGTTGATGAGCGCGTTCAGGAACACCCAGTCCGACACGGCGTCGGAACCGTCCTTCATCGCTTCGGTTTCGCGGTTGGGGCTGGCCACCGAGCCGCAGTCCAGGTGGTCGCGGCCGATGACGATCGGCGCCTTGACCTTGCCCTGGGCCACCAAGTCGTTGAAAATCTTGCCCGCTTTCGCCCGCTCGCCGTAGCCCAGCCAGCAGATGCGCGCCGGCAGTCCCTGGAAGGCGATCCGCGGCGCGCCATTCGTCAACCACTGAACTACGCTAGGGTTGTCGGCAAAGGCCTCCAGCATCGCCAAGTCGGTGACGGCGATGTCCTCCGGGTCGCCCGACAGCGCCACCCAGCGGAACGGCCCGCGCCCCAGGCAGAACTGCGGGCGGATATAGGCAGGGACGAAGCCAAGGAAACGAAAGGCCTCTTCCGACTCCAGACCGCCCTGCACCGCCTCGCCGCGCAGGTTGTTGCCATAGTCGAAGACGTGCACGCCCAAGTCCACGTACGCCGTCATCCGCTGCACGTGCTCCACGATGTCGGCCCGCACGCGCCGCAGCCACTTTTCCGGCTCCGAAACCCGCAGCTGTGCGGCCTGCTCCAGCGTGGTCCCGGTCACGTGGTAGCCGTTCTGCGGGTCGTGGGCGCTCGTCTGGTCGGTCAGCAGGTCGGGGATGACGCCCACGTCCTCCAGCCGCCGCAGCAGCTCCAGCGCCGTGCACTGCACCGCCACCGACTTCGCCACGCCGTCCTTGGCATACTGCTCGGCGCGCGCAATGCCTTCGTCCAGATCCTGGGCAAATTCATCCAGGTACTTGGTATCCAGCCGCCGCCGGATGCGCACCGGGTCCACCTCGGCGACCAGCATCGTGCCGCCCGCCAAAACGCACGCCAGCGGTTGCGCGCCGCCCATCCCGCCCAAGCCCGCGGTCACCACCAGCTTTTTCGCCAGCGGCCGCAGCGGATCGAAGTCCTTCTTGGTGCCGTAGTGCTGGCGCCCAGCTTCGGCAAAGGTCTCGTAGGTGCCCTGGACGATGCCCTGGGTGCCGATGTAGATCCACGAGCCCGCGGTCATTTGCCCAAACATCATCAGGCCTTTC
This sequence comes from Deltaproteobacteria bacterium, assembly GCA_016218865.1. Taxonomy (GTDB): domain Bacteria; phylum Myxococcota_A; class UBA9042; order UBA9042; family UBA9042; genus SXRM01. The sequence continues at coordinate 11,852 of JACRCU010000142.1, forward strand.
TGGTCCAGCTCGCGGAACTTCTCCCAGGTGGCCCAGCGCGGCACCAGGTTCGAGTTGGCGATCAGCACCCGCGGCGCGTCCTTGTGCGACTTCAGCACGCCCACCGGCTTGCCGGACTGGATCATCAGGGTCTCGTCGTCGGCCAAGTCCTTGAGCGCCTTGGCGATGGCGTGGAAGGCCGGCCAGTCGCGCGCCGCCCGGCCGATACCGCCGTAGACCACCAGGTCCTGCCAGTTTTCCGCTACTTCTGCGTCCAGGTTGTTGTGCAGCATGCGCAGCGCCGCCTCCTGGAGCCAGCCCTTGCACTGCAGCTGGGTGCCGCGCGGGGCCTTGGGGGCAAATTCGGGGCGCTGATTGGCGAAACGGTCGCTCATGGGCGGAAACCTCTGCGCCACCGGAGTGGCGTGCGAGCGACTTGGTAGCACAGCGGCGCGCCGGGGCAAAGGGGCAGCGTGACCAAGCCATTGCGGCCGCGGCCAGTGGCACGAGTGTTGTGAACTTCAGCATATGTTGAATTTTGCAGCACCGACGACGGCGCACCTGTCGGCTATGCCGCAGCGTTTCATGCACTTGCACAAAGGTGCGCCTGGCACGATTTGTGCTATCCTATGGGGCGTGCCGACCCTGTTCCGGGCCGCGGCGGAGGCTATGATGCGCACCAGCAGACGTTTTGGATTGGACCTTTGGCTCGCGGCCCTGGCCCTGACCGCCGCCGTCGGCTGCGAAAACAGTCCCGGTGGCACGCCCGCCACCACGCCGGACACGACCGCGGACACCGGCAGCTTGAGCGACGCCGCCCAGACCGACACCACCGCCGCGGACACCAGCACCGCGGACACCGGCGCCGGCGACGCGGCCACGCCCGACTCGACCGTCCCCGACAGCAGCGCAGTCGACACCAACACCGCGCAGTGTCCGAAGGATCCGCCCATCGGCGGCAAGTGCACCGACGCCGGTTTGAAGTGCGAATGGGGCCAGGAGTGCTGCTGCGGCAAGTGCTACCCGTCGACTGTGTGCACCTGCAGCGGCGGCGGCTGGGCCTGCTACGCCACCGATGCCTGCATGCTGCCGCCCGACTACTGCAACGACGCCGGCACCACCGACGCGAGCCCCGGCGGCTGCTCCAGCAGTTCCGACTGCGCCACCGACCAGTACTGCGCCAAGACCATCGGCGCCTGCGCGACCACCGGCACCTGCACCACCAAGCCCAACGGCTGCACCAAGGAGCTGATGCCCGTGTGCGGCTGCAACGGAATCACCTACAGCAACACCTGCATGGCTGCCGCGGGCGGCACCAGCGTGGCGCACACCGGCAACTGCGCAGTCAGCGGCGAGTGCAAGATCGGCGCGGCCGAGACGTGTGCCGCGGGCCAGTACTGCGCCGCCCCTGCCGGCCAGTGCAGCGGCTTCGGCGCCTGCGCCAAGAAGCCCGAAGCATGCGACATGATGTACGCCCCGGTGTGCGGCTGCGACGGCAAGACCTACGGCAACGCCTGCTCGGCCGCGGGCGCCGGGCAAGTGGTGGCCAGCACGGGCGAATGCAACTCCACCGGCGCCTGCGACGTCGCCTCCCAGAAGGGCTGCGCGGCCGGGCAGTACTGCAAGTCGACCGGCGTCGGCGTCTGCGGCGGCCAGGGCACCTGCGCGGCCAAAAGCGAAGTTTGCCCGGCGGTTTACATGCCGGTCTGTGGCTGCGACGGCAAGACCTACGGCAACGACTGCGAGGCGGGCGGCGCTGGCCAAAACGTCAACTACAAGGGCGCTTGCATCGTCGCCGCCACCTCGTGGTGGGCCACCTGCGGCGATCCGGTGTGCAAGGGCTGGTCGCCCAAGGCCGACGTGCCGCTCTGCACCACCGAGACGGTGGGCGCGGCTTGCACCGCCGCTGGCGCCGTCTGCGACCCCAAGGACGAGTGCAATGCCCTGCTGAAGTGCACCGACAAGGATCCCAAAATGAACCCCGGCGGCTGCCCGATCTCGCGCGCCAAGTACAAGAGCGATATCCAGTACTTGGATGATCAGGCCGAGCAACAGCTGGCGAACCGCCTGCTGGCGACCAGGCTGGCGACCTACCGCTACACCGCCGCCGGGCCCGAAGGCAAGCGCCAGCTCGGCTTCATCATCGACGACGATCCGCAGAGCCCGGCGGTCGACGCCCGCCGCGACATGGTCGATCTGTATGGCTATCTCTCGATGGCGGTGGCGACCCTGCAGACCCAGCAGCAGCAGATCGACAGCCTGAAGGCCGAAGTGCAGTCGCTGCGCGCTGGCGTGTGCACACCCCGCAAGTAGGCGTGCAGACAGCTATTCGTCGTTGAGCATGTCCATCGCGCTCTCGACGTCGGCCTGGCCCGAGGCCACCGCCGCCAGCAGCGGCAGGTAGCGGTCGGCCGAATCTACCACGGTATACAGGGCGTTGCGCACGATCTGCGGCTGCGGATCCACGCCGTCGAACAGGAAGCCGATGCGGAAACGCAGCTCGGTCTGGTCCAGGTCGAAGTCGAAGCTGCCCACCGGCAGACCGGCATTCAGGCGCAGGCACAGCTCGGCGACCGCCGACACCGCCTCTTCCGCCCCCTCGGGCGCTTCGTCGCTTTCTTCGCCCTCGGCCGGACCAAAGCCGACCGGCAGCACGGCGTGGGCCACCAAAAGCCCAACGCTCTCTTCCACTTCGATGGTCAGGGCCAATACGCCGTTCTCGCCCTGGTAGCCGGTGAGCACCGCACTGCCGTCTTCGGCGGTCTCGTGCGGCCAGCCGTCGGCGTCCAGGAAGCCGAGCACCGTCGCCAACCACCCCTCGTGGGCCGGCGCGCGCTTGGGAGCCAGCTTGGCCGGGGCCTGGGCCGGCTTGGGCGCGGGCTTGTCGGCCGACTTGCCGGTGGCCTTGGCGGTGGGTTTGGCGGCCGCCTTGCCGGCAGGCGCAGCGGGGGCAGCGGGATTCTTCTGGTACGGCTTGGGCGACATCTGCGGCTCCGGGTCCGGCAAGGAAGAGTGCGGACGCGGCGGAGCCTGCCACAAGATGGTGGGCATTTTCTACTGGTTGGAATCAGGCGTCTTTCTGGCCTGACCGCCGGCTCGCTAGCCCTCGGCAACCACGGTCGAGGCAATCTGCGAAGCCGCGGCCGACAGCTGACCGTCGGCGGTGAAGGCGACCTCGCGCACGCGCTTGTCCAGCTTGCCGAACATTTCCTGGTTGTCCTTGAGCAGCTGGCGCACCTTCTCGCGGCCCTGACCCAGGCGCTCGCCGTCCAGGCTGTACCAGGCGCCGACCTTGTCCAGGATGCCCATCTCGACCGCGGTGTCGATCAGGTCGCCGGCCGAGCAGATGCCCTCGCCGTACAGGATGTCGAATTCCACCTGCTTGAAGGGCGGCGCCACCTTGTTCTTGACGACCTTGACGCGGGTGCGGTTGCCGATGTTCTCCTCGCCCGACTTCAGCGCGCCCACCCGGCGCACGTGCAGGCGCAGCGAGGCGTAGAATTTGAGCGCGTTGCCGCCGGTGGTGGTCTCGGGATTGCCGAACATCACGCCGATCTTCATCCGCAGCTGGTTGATGAACAGCACGATGCAGTTCGACTTGCTGATCGACGAGGTCAGCTTGCGCAGCGCCTGGCTCATCAAGCGCGCCTGCGAGCCCACCTGCGAATCGCCCATGGCGCCTTCGATTTCGGCCTTGGGCACCAGCGCCGCCACCGAGTCGATGACCACGATGTCGACCGCGCCCGAGCGCACCAGGGTGTCGACGATTTCCAGAGCCTGCTCGCCGGTGTCGGGCTGGCTGACCAGCAGGTCGTCGGTGCGGACGCCCAGGCGGCGGGCGTAGCTCACGTCCAGGGCGTGCTCGGCGTCGACGAAGGCGGCGATTCCGCCCTTCTTCTGCACTTCCGCGACCAGGTGCAGCGCGATGGTGGTCTTGCCCGACGACTCCGGACCGTAGACCTCGACGACGCGGCCGCGCGGGAAGCCACCGACGCCCAGGGCGATGTCCAGGCCGATCGAACCCGAGGTCACCACTTCGATGTCGCGGAAATTCGAGTCCGAGTCGCCCAAGCGCACCATCGCGCCCTTGCCGAAGGCCCGCTCGATGGTGGCCAGCGCCGTGGCAATGGCGACGGACTTGGCGGCCTCGTCGGCGGCCTGACTGACGGCTTCAACTTCTTTCTTGGCGCGTGCCATGGTGACTCCTGCTAGGTAGTTGCTGGGTAGTGATGCTGGGCAGTGATGCCGGGTAGTGATGCCGGGTAGTGATGCCGGCGTGGATGTTCTGGTTCGGGTTCCGGTTCCGGTTCCGGTTCGGGTTCGGGTTCCGGCTCCGGCTCCGGCTCCGGCTCCGGCTCCGGCTCGGGTTCGCGACCCGACAACTGTACAGATGTTCAGGTATCGAAGCCGGCCTGTCAAGAAAAAATTTCAATCGGCCCGGCCTCGATGGCGATCGCCCGGCCCAGCACCGCGGCATCCAGCTGCAAAGTCACGGCACGCAAAGCAATTTCGCCCTGACGCCAAGGCACCGGGCTACCGTACAGCTGATCACCGGCGATCGGCCAACCGCGCGAGGCAAGATGCACTCGCAACTGGTGATTTCGCCCCGTCAGCGGCTGCAGCTGCCACTGCCACAGACCCGGTTGCGGCGCCGGCCCGGCGAACTCGGCCAGCGTGATCGCGTCCTTGCCCGCCGGATGGGCATAGGCGCGCTTCTTGCCGCGCAACAGCTTGTCCTGCCAGCGAAACTGGCGCGCCGCGGGCTCTGGTCCGCCGGTCCAGGCGTGGTACGTCTTGTGGGCCTGGCCGCGCTCGAAGGCCAGCGATAGCGCCCGGTGCGCCGCGGCCGTGCGGGCAAACAGCAGCACCCCGGTCACTTCGCGGTCCAACCGATGGACAATCCACAGCTTCTGCGCCAGCTCCGCCTCGAACTGGTCGTGCACGCTGGCCGAGCCCAGGCGGTCCGGAATCGTCGGTACGCCGGCCGGCTTGTCGATTGCGTAGAATTCAGGGGTTTCGAGCAGGATGCGCATACGGAACAGGCTACCGCGAAGGCCGCGCGCTTAGAAGCCCAGTTCGGCCGGCGCGTCCAGCCACGTCACGGTGTGGTGATCGCTGGCCAGCCGCACCAGCACCAGCGCCGCAGACACGTCGCCGGCATTCGCTTGCTCCATGAGCGGTTCGGCCGCGCGCCACAGCCGCTGCTGCTGAGCCGCGCCCCAACGCAGGGCGTGATCGACGCCGGCGCCGCGGGTGGTCTTGACCTCGACGAGCAACAGGTGCCGCCCCTGAGGGTCGTCGCGCAGCAGCGCCAGGTCGATCTCGGTCCTGCCCACGCGAACTTGCCGCAACCAGGGCTGCCAACCGCGCGCCACCGCCAGTTGCAGAGCCAAGTCCTCGCCGCGGTGGCCGGCCGCCAGATCGGCCAGCTTGCGACGGCGCCGGGCCTCCGCGTCAGCCGACATCGCCGAACAGCCCCTGCTGCCGCACCGGCGCGAAGGACCGGCGGTGCAGCGGACACGGCCCCAGGCTCTGCAGCGCGGCCAGATGCGCCGGGGTGGGATAGCCCTTGTGCTGGGCAAACCCGTAGCCGGGATACTGGGTTTCGGCCTCGACCATGTAGCGATCGCGCCACACCTTGGCCAGCACCGAGGCCGCGGCAATCGCCAGCGAGCGCCCGTCGCCCTGTACCGCCGTCGCCTGGGCCGAGGCATTCCACTGCCGCAACGGCTGGTTGCCGTCGATCAGCAGCACCGCCGGCAAGCCCGCGCCGCGTCCCTCCAGATCGGCGACGACGCGTTCGCAGGCCCGCTGCATGGCCGCCAGCGACGCGCCCAAGATGTTCTTGTCGTCGATCTCGTCGGGCCACGCCGGCTCGATCGCCCACGCCAACGCGCTGGCCTCGATCTGCGGAACTAGTTTTTCCCGCGCGCTTTCCGTCAGTTTCTTGCTGTCGTTCAGACCCGGCGGGACGACCTCGCCCAGCACCACTGCCGCCGCCACCACCGGCCCGGCCAGCGGACCGCGTCCGACCTCGTCGGTCCCCAGCACCGGCCACAGGCCCTGCGCGCGGCACCACAGCTCCAGTTCGTCGATGCGCGACGCGTCGCCGAGCGGCGGCGCCTGCAGGCGGACCATGCCGGATCCGCCCGAAACAGCTCGATACTTCACAGGGTCTCCGGGCCAAGGGCCGGGCAGGGGCTACGGCTTCTGCACCTTGCCAACGTCGACTTGCAGGGTCTGAGTGATGCCGGCGCCGCCCTTGGCGTTCTGCCAGGTCACGTCGAACTTGCAGATGCCCACCGCCAGCCCCTTGACCTCCACGAAGCTCCACCCGTCGATGCTCTGCGAGGTGGGCTGCTGGCCCGCGGCCTTGACCTCGCAGATGTCGGTCGTCTGGGTCTTGACCGAGAACGTGGCGTCGGCCTGGCACAGCGGCTGGCCGCCGACCGTGGGCCGCGCGTAGACGATGGCCGTGGCGCCCGCCAGCACCAGCGTGTTGGTCGGCATGTCCAGCTTGGCGCCGTCGATCGCGCCCTCGTCCACCAGCTGCAGCGACCAGCTGTTCTTGTCCAGCGTGCTGGTCAGCGTCACCGTGCCCGGCGTGCTGCCGGTGTGGTACACGTAGGCCCACTGCACGGTGCTGGTCGCGTCGAGCGCCAGACCCGCCGCCGGTGCGATGGTCAGCGGGTGGTAGCCGTAGCCGATCGCCGGGGTGTTGCTGGCGCCGAACAGGTCGTAGGGGACGAAGATGTTGCGGCCGGTCAGGTACAGCGGCGTGCCCGTGCCGCCGCAGCCGGTGGTCAGCTTGACGCTCAGGGCCTTGCCGGTGCGCATGTCGATCGAGTCGGTCACGTCCTTGCCCGCGGCCGTGCGCGCGCTGACGTTGATGGTGGCGTTGCCGACCGCGTTGGACTGCAACGTCACTTTGTTGCCCGAGAAGCCTACGACCGACAGCGCGGTCGGGTCGGTGGAAGTGGCGGCTTGCACGGTCGCGGCCTTGCCGCCGTCGACCGCAGTAATCACCAGGTCCAGCTTGGCGCCCACCGCGATGGGCTTGTTGAAGTCGAGCACATCGTCGTCCGCCGCGTAGGTGAACTTGAGCAGCCCAGACTTGCCGGTCTGCTGCGACACGCAACCGCCGAGCAAGCTCGCAAACAGCAGAATCGCCCCCAGGGCAGCCCACGGCCGGCGCGGGTGGTTCAAATTGGCACTAGTGCACATCGGATCCTCCAAGGCGCCAGCGCTCGCGGGGCAGATCCACTGAGTTGGCGCTCCGCAAGTATACGCATTTTCGGTGCCCGCGCTTCAACGGCCAGGGCCGGCACCTTGACCGCACCGCGTCTGCATGGTACGAAGCCGGCCGCGCGCAGCTGGGTTTGCCCCAGCGGCCCAGGCAAAATGAGCACAGTTTTGTGGAGTTGAGCCCCCAGTTGCCGGTGACCCGGCTGTGACGGCGCGGCGCGACTCCGCACGGACCGCCAGCGCCCCAGGGCGCCTTCGACGCCGCCGCCCAAGTAGAACTGCGCAACATTTCACACGTTATTCCGGTCACCAGCGACCAGACCTGCAACAGCGCCGGCCGATCCAACTGGCCGCCCCGCGATCACCGACTTCGAACCCGCGAGCCCATGCCCGACCTGCACACCATCCTTCCCGCAACGCTGCGCCTGCATGTGCTGGCTTCGCTGCTGTTTGCGTCGTTGGGCGGTTGGCTCGGCGGTCCGCGCTGGACGGTGGCGATCGCGGTCGGTGCGCTGATCGGCGCGGCCAACCTGCTGGTTCTGACCTGGGTGGCGCAGCGGTTGGTGCAGGGCGATCCCAGCGCTCGCAACCGCGCGGTGCTGCTGCTGGCGGTCAAGCTCGCGGCCCTGTGCACCGTGGTCGGCCTGACGGTCTACCTGGTGCCCATGCCGCTCATCGGCTTCTTGGTCGGATTCTCCGGGGCGCCGCTGGGCCTGCTGTTGGCCGCGACCCTTCAAACCCACACGCCGGGCGCTTCGCCGCCCTCGCAGCCTTGAGCGATTGGGGATGCCATCCATGACGCAACGGCTCAACAACGGAACCTTCTTTGGCCTGCGCCGCTGGCTCGCGCCGCTGCTCGCGACCGCCTTGATGCTCGGCAGCGGCCTCGCGATGGCCGACGAGGCCCCGCCGCACGCCGCCCACGCCGCGGCCGAGCACGCGGGCGCTGAGCATGCTGCCGCTGGGCACGGCGCGGCCCAGGGCGAGCACCGCCACGCCCACCCCGAGCCCTTCACGGTGCTCTCGCTCATCCTGGGCAAGAACGCCGACCACGACGGCACCGTGGCCCTGCGCGGCAAGATCGAAGACGCGCTGCGCGGCACCGCCTTCGAAAAGACCCTGATCGACGGCCAACCCTTCTCGACCGACGGCCACGTCACCCACGTGTTCGTCGCCTTCATCGCCGTGCTGATCCTGCTGGGCGGCGCCTTTGCCGTGCGGAGCCGGCTCAACGCCAACCCCGACGTCGGCGTGCTGCCCGAGCGCAAGATCGGCATGACGCTGTTCTTCGAGTACGTGATCGGCGCCGTCTGGAACATGATGAAAGGTATGATGGGCGAAGCGGAAGCCCGCCGGCACTTCCCGCTGGTGGCGACCCTGGCGCTCTACATCTTCACCATGAACGCGCTGGCGCTGCTGCCGCTGGGCGATCCGGCCACCGACAACCTGAACACCAACATCGTCATGGGCCTCACGGTGTTCTTCGCCACCCATATCTCGGGCATCCGGGCGCAGGGCGTGGTCAACTACGCCAAGCACTTCGCCGGTCCGGTGATCTTCCTGGCGCCGCTGATGGTCATCATCGAGATCGTGTCGCACTGCGTTCGCCCCATGTCGCTGTCCTTGCGTCTGCTGGGCAACATGTACGGCGACCACAAGGTCATGGAAAACTTCTTGAACTTCCACCTGCCCCTGGTGCCGTTGCCGGTGATGGCGCTGGGTATGGTGGTGGTCGTCGTGCAGACCGTGGTGTTCACGCTGCTGACGACGGTGTACCTGTCGATGGCCGTCGCGGGTCACGACGACCCCGGTCACGATCACGGTGAGGGTCACGCCCACCATTAGCTAATTCACTCGGGGGCACTCTGCCCCCGAACCCCTGAGGTCGTCCGTTTGGCGGCCGACCCAACATGCCTAGGTCACAGCAACTCTGGGGCCACAGAAGTTCGGCATGTTGGACTAAACGCACGGCAGAAGGGCTCTGCCTGGCTACCCCTGCGACGGCTGCGGCCGTCCGTATCTGGAGGATTCTGATGATGTTCAAGCGCAATCTGACGGCCGCCCTGACGTTCGTCGCCACCATGTTGTTGTTCGCCAGCACCGCCTTTGCCGATGGCGGCGCCGCCGACAACAAAGAGACCGTCGCCGCCGCTCTGGCGCTGTCCGCCGGTCTGGGCCTGGGCCTCGCCGCCATCGGTGGCGCGCTGGGTCAGGGCAAGGCTGCCGCCGCCGCTCTCGAGGGCATCGGCCGCAACCCCGCCGCCAGCAAGGAACTGTTCACCCCCTTGCTCCTCTCGCTCGCGCTGATCGAATCGCTGGTCATCTACTCGCTGGTGATCGCGTTCATCCTGTCGGGCAAGATCGACACGCTGCTGGCGGCGGTCAAGTAGTCTCGACTCCGCACCGTTCCAAGCCAAACCGCGAGTTGCATCGGCTGCGCTCGCGGTTTTGGCGTTTTTGCACCGAACTGCAAATTCAGGCATGATCCGCGCCCGGGGTGTGGAATCCCGCTCGGGTGCGATGTCGCCACTTCCTTCCAATCTGCAAGTCATCGTCGTTGCTGATGATCCAATCGAGGCGGGGATGCTCGCCCTTGATCTGGTTCAGGCAGGCGCCCCGGCCCACGCCGTGCGCGACGCCTCAGCCGCGGTACAGCAGATCGCCGAGCTGCACGGACACGCCGCGGGCGTCGTCGTGGTGGTCGCCGC
>JACRCU010000010.1 GCA_016218865.1 Deltaproteobacteria bacterium
GCCGATGGCGAAGATGCCCGCAGCGGTCGTGGCAAAGTGGTCGCCGGTGACGATGCGCCCGCGGGCGTCGAGCTCGACGCCGGCCTCGGCCAGGCCCAGGTCGCTGGTGTTGGGCCGCCGCCCTACCGCGACCAACACCCGATCGCAGCTCAGCGCGTGCTCCTGGTCGCCCTCGGCAAACGTGACGCGGCAGGCACCGCCGTCGGCCACCGCCCCGGTGACGCGGACCACGAGCCGGAACTCCAGGCCTTGCTTGGCAAAAACCTTCCGCGCTGCCTCGCTGACGTCGCGGTCCAGGCCGGGCAGGATGCGGTCGGCGTACTCCAGCACCGTGACCTTGGCGCCCAGGCGCCGCCACACCGAGCCGAGCTCAAGGCCGATCACGCCAGCGCCGATCACCACCAAGTGCTCGGGAACGCTGGGATAGCTGAGGGCCTCGGTCGACGTCCCGATCCGGTCGCCGTCCAAAGCAACGCCGGGCAGCGTGACCGGCACCGAGCCCGTGGCGACCAGCACCCACTTCGCGCTGACCACCACCTCGCCGCCCGCCGTCTGCACCGCCACCTGCCAGCGCTCGCCGTCCTTGCCAGCGATCCGCGCTGTGCCCTGCAACCGCTCGACTTTGTTCTTCTTGAACAGCCCCGCCACGCCCTGGGTCAGCGCCGACACGACCTGGGTCTTCCGCTTCATCATCGCCGCCAGGTCGAGGCCGACCCCCTGAACCATGACGCCGTGGCGGGCCAACTCCCCGTGGGCGCGGTGGAAGTGCTCGGACGACTCCAGCAGCGCCTTGGACGGGATACACCCCACCCGCAGGCAAGTGCCGCCCAGCGCCGCTTCCCTTTCGATGCACACCACCGCCAGCCCGAGCTGGGCTGCGCGGATCGACGCCACGTAACCGCCCGGACCGGCGCCGATTACTGCGAGATCACAGGGACTCATCGGGACCTCACAATTCGAGCAGCAGCCGCTCGGGCGCTTCCAGGGTCTGCTTGATGCGCACCAGGAACTGCACCGCCTCGCGCCCGTCGATGAGCCGGTGGTCGTAGCTCAGGGCCAGGTACATCATCGGCCGCAGCACCACCTGGCCCGCCACGCCCACCGGGCGCTCGATGATGTTGTGCATCCCCAGAATCGCCGACTGCGGCGGATTCAGCAGCGGCGTCGACATCATCGAGCCGTACACGCCGCCGTTCGTGATCGAGAACGTGCCGCCTTGCAGTTCCTCGAGTTTGAGCGTCCCGGCCTTGGCCTTGGCCGCAAAGTCCGCCAACTTCTTCTCGATCTCGGCCAAGCTGAGCGAGTCCGCGTCGCGCAGCACCGGCACGACCAGGCCCTTGCCGCCGCCGATCGCCACCCCGATGTCGTAGAAGTGCTGCATCGCGATCTGATCGCCGCGAATCTGCGCGTTCACCAGCGGGAAGGCCTTGAGCGCGTCGACGCTGGCCCGCACGAAGAACGACATGAAACCCAGCTTGACGCCGTGCTTTTGCACGAACGCCTCCTGCCAGCGCTTGCGCAGATCCTGGACCGCGCTCATGTCGACCTCGTTGAAGGTCGTGAGAATCGCGGCGGTTTGTTGCGCCTCGACCAGGCGCTGGGCGATCCGTCGGCGCATCGGCGACATCGGCACCAGCTCCACCCGCGCATCCGGGCTGGGCGGCACCGCCGGTGCGGTCGGAGCGACAGGGGCAGGAACCGCAGCCGGGACAGGTGGTTGTACAATGGCCGCCCTCGCCGGGACCGGCGGAGCTGCGGTCGGCTCCGCCTCGGCAAACACCAACGGAATCTTCTGGCCGTCGCTCAGCTTGCCCACCGCCGCCAGCGCGTCTTCCTTCAGGAGCCGCCCGCCTGGACCGGTCGCTATCGCCGCCGACGGTGCGAGACCAGCCTGGGCCAAGATGCGCTGTGCGGCCGGCATCACCCGCGGCTCTTCCACGGCCTCGGCGCGCACCTCGCCGGGTGTCAGGTAGCCGATGACCTCGCCGACCCGCGCCGACTCGCCGTTGTTCTTGAGGATCTTGGTCAGCACCCCTGCGACCGGCGCCGGCACGTCGACGTTGACCTTGTCGGTCTCGAGCGAGACCACGCCCTCGTCGAGCGCGACCGGGCTGCCCGGGGTCTTGAGCCACTGGCTCACCACCACTTCGGTAATGCTTTCGCCAACTACCGGCACCTTGATCTCGACCTGGTTGCTCATCTGCTTCCTACTTGTGGTGCGTCTGGGCCGCGTCTGCCGGCGGCGCCCACGTAAATGCCTGCTCGATCAGCAGTGCCTGCTCCACTTTGTGCGCCCCCGCCGAACCCGTCGCCGGACTCGCCGCCTCGGGACGCGAGATGCCGTACATCCGCCACTTGCCGAACAGCTTCTTGCCCAGGCGCATGTGCAGGAACACCCACGCGCCCATGTTCCGCGGCTCCTCCTGTACGAAGATCACCGGCACGCTCGCGGGGTACGGCTGCAGCACCTCCTGCAGCTCGCGGTCGCTCAAGGGGTACAGCTGCTCCAAGCGCACGATCGCCACGTCGTGGGCCTGCCGCTGGCGGCGCGCCTCGACTAGGTCGTAGTACACCTTGCCGCTGCAGAGGAGCACCCGCCTGCACTCCGCCGGCCGCACGCTGGCATCGGGAATCACGCGCTGGAATGCGCCGCCCGCCAGCTCGTCCAGGGTCGAGACCGCCTCCGGATGGCGCAGCAACGACTTGGGCGACATGATCACCAGCGGCTTGCGCAGCGGCCGCAGCACCTGGCGGCGCAAGGCGTGGTAGATGTTCGCCGGGGTTGTCAGGTTCATGACCTGGATGTTGTCCTCGGCGGCGATGTTCAAAAAGCGCTCCAGGCGCGCCGAGCTGTGCTCCGGCCCCTGACCCTCGAAGCCGTGGGGCAGCAAAAGCACCAGTCCCGACAGGCGGTTCCACTTGTCCTCGCACGACGAGATGAACTGGTCGATGATGACCTGGGCGCAGTTGTTGAAGTCGCCGAACTGGGCTTCCCACATCACCAGCGTGTCCGGCGCGTCCAGGCTGTAGCCGA
>JACRCU010000143.1 GCA_016218865.1 Deltaproteobacteria bacterium
CAGATTGTTGCCACCACCCACTCGCCGTACCTGCTCGATTTGTTTGAGCCCGACGAAGTGCGGGTCATGGCCCTCGACGCCCATGGCCATGCGGTATGTCGCAACTTGGCCGAGGCGCCCGACTTGGACCGGCTGAAGCAGGCCTACCAAACCGGCGAGATCTGGGCGTCAATTTGGGAGGACTGGGCCTTGGAGGGCGCGACCGGTGGCGCCTGAGAGCTTGGGCATCGCCTTGGCGTGCGAGGATCGGCTGCACTGGCTGGCTGCGCACGTCTTGGTGGCCTGGCAACTGCAGGCCGCGGGCTCGAACTATCCCCTGGACATGCGCACTTGCCCGATGCGATCCCACGCCGACGGAACGCCATACACCAAGTTGACGAGCCTGGACGCGGTATGGGCACAAGTGGCGGCGCAAAAACGGCTGCCCAGGCCGCACGGCTGGATTCGCGGCAAGCCCTTGCAGCCCGAAGCCGACCTCTTTCGCAAGCTTGCCATGCTGTATCACGCGCTTGGGCTGCCGATTGCCGCGCTGGTGGTCGTGCGCGACCTGGATGGCTGCGCCGAGCGGAAGGCCGGGTTTGCGCAGGTCAAAGCGGGGTTTCCAGACCTGCCGTTTGCGATGGTGTTGGCCGCACCGCAGCCCGAAGTCGAGGCTTGGTTCGTAGCAGGCTATCGGGGCCCGCTGGCCGACGGCCGCACTCTGGGGCTGAAGTTTTCGCCGGTGCGCGAGTCAGAGCGGCTGACGTCGCGGCCAAACTACGCCCCGACGGATGCCAAACGCGTGTTCTTGCAGATGTTTGGCGGGGACGAGGACGCGGCGACGGTGGCCCTGACGCGGGTCGCGTGCGACGCGAATGCTCCGGCGGAATTGCGGGCATTCTTGGCGGCGGTTGACGCGGAGGTGGCTGGTCGGTTGGGGTAGTCGCAGCGAACCCTTGCCCACCCACCCCGGCCTCTGCCATCCTGTGGGCGTACTTGCCGCGCCGAACGCCGAGGTCACCGTGGCGCAACTACCGACTCGCCCTGGACACTTCAGCTACGCCGACTACCTGGGCTGGCACGACGGCCAGCGTTGGGAGCTCATCGACGGCGAGGCGGTGTGCATGTCGCCCGCGCCCAGCCTGGCGCACCAAGTCATCGTGACCGAGCTGACGCGCCAGGTAGGCAACGCCCTGCTCGGCAAGCGTTGTTTGCCCATCACGGCACCCATCGACGTGCGCTTGGCCACTGCCGACCAGTCCGACGACCAGATCGACCGCGTGGTACAACCCGACCTGCTGGTGGTCTGCGACCCCGCCAAGCTCGACCGCCGCGGGGTGCTTGGCGCGCCCGACCTGGTGGTCGAGGTGGTGTCGCCGGCCACCGCCAGCCACGACCACGTCAAGAAGCGCCGATTGTGCGAAGTCTGCGGAGTCCGCGAGTTCTGGCTGGTGCACCCGACCGACCGCATCGTGGCCATCTACACCCTGACGAACGGCGAGTACGGCCGGCCCGAGCTGCTGCCGATGCAGGGTCAGACCGCGCTGCACGTGCTGCCCGAGGTGGTGGTGGACTGGGAGGCGGTGGTCGAGCGGTTGGGGCCGGTGGAGGACTGAGCCCGGCCGCACGAAGCTTGCTGGCCGCGACAGCAGATACGGCGTGACACGGTTTGCAGTTGCGGGTAGTTGCGCATCGCTCAGAGTAGCGCGGCACTGAAGTGACCGCGCTGGGCCTCCATGCAGTCCTACGGACTGCGGAAAGCGCGCAACAGGCGCAATTTTCTCATGCAGCAGGTCGAGTTGCAGACCCCTCAGCGCCAGGACGCATATGATTCCCCCGCTCCGGTAGCCGCAGCACGCCGCCCCTTGTGCGCTGCCACCAGTCCGCAGGACGGGTAGAAGGAGCCTAGCGCGGTCACTTGAGTGCCGCGCGTCCTTCGCCCACCCGCGCTTCCTGCGTCCACCCGCGCGTCCTTGGCCCACTCATGCCGCAGATGATTCCTTGCCCGTCACGACGCGGACGTGGTGCCGAACCAGGTACCAGACAATCGCGAGATTCATCAGGCCGACGCCAAGATTCCAGACGTTGGACTGGAAGTGGACCACGAACAGGTACTCGGACAGACATCCCCGCAGTACGAGACATGCGCAAATGGGCAAGCTGAAGAACTGTCCTGCCAACGTGAGCAGTACGAACGCCCGCCATTGACGCGTCACGCCGGCCGCGAACGCGGTCCACGCCAGCAAGGTGTACACCATCCCGTAGACCGCGCCTGGGTCCGTGGGGGCGTACCAGCTGGCGGCCGCCCGGTACAGCTGCCACGAGGACACGGCTGCGATGACGAACAGCACCGCCCGCAGGCGCCGCAGCCCTGTGTCTATCTGCGGTGCCGGCAGCGGCAGTTCAGTATCACTTTCGCCAGGTTGCATGGCGACCGTCCGCCGTAGTTACGGCGCGCAATACGTCTCGTAATCGCTGCAGCAGTCGCCGTTCTCGGCGCAGAGGTCGTCGCACCAGCAGCTGCTGCCGTCGGCTTCCTTGCTGGAGTCGCCGCAGTTGTCTTTGCAGCCTACGGTTCCGGCCTTACAGTCGGCGGGGCAGCTGGTGGAATCTTCGCCGGGCTCGCACTTGCCGTTGCCGCACTTGCAGGCGCCGCAGTCGCCGGGGCACTTGGCGCAGTCTTCGCCCGTGGTGCACTTGCCGTCGCCGCACTTGCAGGCGCCGCAGTCTTTGCTGCAGTTGATGCAGTCTTCGGTGCCTTGGCACAGGCCGTCGCCGCAGGTCTGACCGGGGCACGGGCCGCCAGCGCAGGCGGCGCAGTCTTTCTGGCAGGTGGCGTCGAACTTGGTCTTGCAGCAGTAGCTGTCGCCGTCGCAGGTGCAGGCGATGTTGCCGCATTTGCCGCAGTCTTGCACGCAGTTGCCGCAGTCTTCGGGGGCGGTGCAGACGCCATCGCCGCAGGACGGGGCCTTGCCGGTGGGGGCGCATAGGCCGCAGTCCTTGGCGCACTTGGCACAGGTCTCGGTGGTGCCGCAGATGCCGTCGCCGCAAGAGGTGCTGCTGGTGCAGTCCTTGACGCAGCCCAGCTTGCCTTC
>JACRCU010000130.1 GCA_016218865.1 Deltaproteobacteria bacterium
CGTGTCGCGTGCCATCTCGATTACGCGAATGCGTTGATACGGCAAGCCGCAGGCTTGCCCTACAACATAGAGCGCCGCCCGCGAGTCAACGCGCCGAATAACCCAGAATCGCGTCGATGCTGCCCTGGGCATAGCCGCCGGCGGCCGGGCCGTAGTCGGGCTGGGTGTAGTCGTAGTTGCCGCCAAAGGTGGTGTTGCCCCACTGGACCTGGTCGGCGTACGGACCAGTGACTTCGACCTTGCCGGTGATGACGCCGCCGTCGTAGATGAAGTCGCGGGTCGACATGCCGGTGGCCTGCGACACCGCCACGTAGGCCGGGCTCTGGTTCGGCAGCTGCAGGTAGTTGCTGTTGGGGAAGTAGGTGTAGGCCTGGACGTAATAGTTGCCCTCGGCCAGACCGGTGAACTGGTACGGCTGGTTGTTGCCGCTGATGCTGGTCGAGAAGCTGCCCAGGTACGACCAGGCGGCGGTGTAGCCGTAGGTGTTCACGTAGGCGGAGTAGGGCTCCAAGCCGGCGGGCACGTTGTTGACGCCCACGGTGCCCTTGACGCCGATCAGGCAGTCGTCGGGGCCGACCGTCAGCGCAAAATTCAACACGGCGGTGCCGCCTTCGGCGACGGTCGCAGTGCTGGCGGGCAGCGACATCTTGGTGGTGCACAGAACGCCGCCCGCGCCATCCGAGACAGCGACGGTTACGTTGCCCGTGACGTTGGTGGTCAGGTCGGCCACCGCCGGGAGGGTGGCGTCACCGCTGGTGTACCAGGCGGAGTTGAGGCTCTGGCTGTAGCCGGTGCTGTTCGAGTTGGTGTTGTATTCCGAGGCCGTGGCCGCACCACCGGTGACGGTGACGAGGGTGGCGATGGTGCCGCCGGCCTTGCGCAGGTTGACCGTAGCGGTGCCGCCGTCGGGTACCGCGATGCCGGCGCTGCTGAAGCTCTGATAGAAATACACGTAGCCGTTGCTAGAGTACTTGTACTGCTGGGTGTAGGCGCTGCTGTAGCTTTGAGCGCCTTCGATGGTCATCGTCACGCTGTCGCCGGTGAAGTTGGCAGTCGACGAGAAACCGCCCGCATTGCCACTGACCGACAGATAGGTGTTGTCGAAGGTCCAGCCGGTCAGACCGGTGCTGGCGTCGATGGCGCCGGGGTGTAGCACCACGTCGGCCAAGACCGGCGCGGCGGCGGCCACGGCCAACGCGGCCATCAGGGCCTTGGCAGCCCGCAGCCGTGTGGGTTTGAAATTCTTCATGTCTTTTGTACTCCTTGCGGTAGTAGCGGTCAGGGGCACCGCGGTTGGCATTGTCCAAAACCCATGGACTGCTAGGGTTGCCGGTTTGGCCCCGGCGGCGTCGCGGCCCAGCCGACCGACATGGGCAGCGGAAACGCGACGAGTTCTGCGAATTTCGGTTCCTGGGCACCGGGACCCACGGGGATGTCGAGCGGTTGCCCGACCGCGCTGGCGATGCATGCCCAGGCGGGCGATTGCTGCGGCGGCGGCTGGCCAGGCGCTGCGCCCACCGGCTCTACCGCCGCTACCTTGTAGTGTTCGTGGGTTGCGTCGACGCTGACGCGCTCGAAGCGCACGACCAGCCGCTGCGGCATGCGCGGACCAGCCGCGGTGGGCAGGCAGCGGTCGATGGTCTGGAGCAGCGCCCCTTGGAACGGCCCCATCACCGCGCGGCGGCGATCATCGCGGGCCTGGAGCGCCACCGGGTCGGACGGAGCACTGGCGGCGGCACCTGGGTTGGCGGCAGCTTGGGCGGAACGCCGCGGAGCGGGCAGCGGCTGACCCACGCGGTCGTCGGCGGCAGCCGGTCCGCCGGCATGGGCGGTCGCCTCGCGGCCATCCCGCGCCGGGTCCTGCCCCCAAAGGAGCCAGACCAGGGCGATGCTCACCGCGGCGGCAGCGATAGCGACGTACTTGCTCAACGGTATTCCTTTGGCCAAGAGCTCCGTGGGTGGGGAGCTCGGTCTTGGAGCACTCAGGTCAGCGGTTCGGCAGGGCAGTTACGGGCGCCACGACCTGACAGAGTTGTGACACCAGCGGGTTATGCACGGATCATGCCAACTGCCGAGTTCGCACAGATCTGCATACATACCAATGAATAATGGGTCAGACGCCCGGCCACGGACGGACCGCCGGACCAGAACTTGACCGGTCAAGCTGACCGACCATATCCGGTCAAGCGCCGAATTAACCGGTCAAATGCAGCCAACCTGGTTCGCGCATGGACGGTTGGACGGGTGTCCACCCCAGCTGGTTCGCACGGGCACGGCTTCCCGAACGCGATCGATAACCAGCGACAATCAGGAAGGTTTACCGGTTCTGGCTCGGAGAAACGCCCAAGTTTCCGATCCGATTTGGACGGATTCGGTACCCATCGTCCCTTCGTTCGGAGTCCGGCGCCCTCCGTCCCGCCCACCGCACCCGCGCCGGCCTGAGGGAAGTCCAGAAGAATGCCGGATGGATGCCGTCGCTAGCCAGCGGCAGGCGGCTCGCTCAGGGCCCCAGCCACCAGCGCCGTAAAGTCGGCGGTGTCGCGCATGGCGCCATCCTTGGTGCCCAGCACTTCGTAGGCGCGCACCGGCTCCGTGCGCCCCTTGACCTGCAGCTCTTGGACGAAGCGCGCCACCACCGTGTCTTGGGCCGCCTTCAGGGTCTCTTCGCTGACCAGCAGACTGACGCCCAGGGCCTTGGTTTGCGACTCCAGCCGCGACGCCAGGTTCACGGTGTCGCCGATGACGGTGTACTCCATGCGCTGGTCGCTGCCGATGTTGCCCGCCACCACGCTTCCGGTGTGCAGGCCGATACCGGTGCGCAGGGCCGGAAAACCCTTGCTCTGCAGGCGCTCGTTGAGCGGCCCCAGCGCCAGCCGCATGCGCACCGCCGCCCGCAGCGCCCGCACCGCATCTTCGGGATGCGAAACCGGCGCGCCGAACACGGCCATGATGGCGTCGCCGATGTACTTGTCGACCACCCCGCCCTCTTCCATGATGATGGCCACCATGGCGGTGAAGTAGTCGTTCAGCATCGCGACCACCTCCTGGGCGGGCATGCGCTCGCTGAGTGTAGTGAAGTCGCGAATATCGCTGAATAGTACCGTGACCAGCATGGTCTTGCCGCCCAGCTCGACATCGCTGGCCAACAGGTGGTCGGCGACGACGGCGGTCATGTACTTGCCAAAGGTATCGCGAATCTTGTCGCGCTCTTTCAGGCCCTCGACCATCTGGTTGAAGCCCTCGGCCAGGTCCTCCAGCTCGTCGCCGGTCCGCACGGGCGAGACGGTGACGTATTCCTGCTGTTCCATGCGCTTCAGGGCCGAGCTGACGCGGCCGAGTGCCTGGGTCATCAGCGAGGCGACGCGGCTGCCAACCAGCAGCGCCAGCAGCCCCACCAGCGCCGTGACCGTGAAGGCCAGCAGCATGTTGTTGCGGACCATGTGGCGCATGTCGGTGACTTCGTGCGCCAGAACCAGCAGGTACTCGCCGCGCCGGCCGCGCAAGTCGGCCACGTCGAAGCGCAGAATCGCCCACTCGCGGCCATCGACGTCGATCTGCTGGACCTGCCGCGACGCCTGCTCGGCCGCTACCCCAGGCATGCCATCGGTGGCGACCAGCGAGCGCGTGCTTTTCGGCGCGGTCAGCGCCATCTCGATGCCCAGCTTGCGCGCCACGTTGGTCAAGAAGGCCTTGTCCAGCGGCAGGCACACGAACACCGCGCCAAGACCGGGGATCGGCACGGCCATGGTGTACGCCGGCGGACTGCCGGTCGACTTGTCCTCGCAGCCGTGGCGCAGGATGCCCGCGAACTCCTTGCCGGCCTGGATCTCTTTGAACGAGCGGTGTTGCGCAAGGTCGGCGCGCGGCTTCTGGCAGCCGATCTGGGCCACCACCTGACCGCGGAGGTCCACGAACAGGATGTCGAAGGTGGGGAAGAACTGGCGGAAACGGTCGGCCAGCCCGCGGGCCTGCGCCGCATCGCCGCTGCGGAGGGCATTCCAGGTCTCGGGGTCCAGAGCGAGCAGGCGCGCGGCGATCGCCACGTCGCCCACGTCGTCGGCCATCTCCATGCGAAAAGCCGACTCGGCCTCGCTCACGTGATCCTGGACCTGGGCCACCAGCTGGCGGTCGAGCACCCACCACAGACCGGGCAGGATGCCCAGGGTGACGGCGACCGGCGTGAGCACGAGCGCGGTCAGTTTCTGCTTGACAGTTCGGAGGGTCTTGGCCATGGCGCGGCTCCGCCCGCTGCGCTGCCGAGGGCGACGGGACCGCAACATTGTCGCCGCATTTGCCCGCAACGTCTACGTGCCCGCGCCCAGGTGGCCGGGCGCTTGCAGCAGCGGTGGCAGTGCTGGCATGGTGGGCTTGCGCACAGCTGCGCAGCGTGGATTGCCGTGCCTCGCCACCTCTCTTGGCTGTTGTGCCTGGCGCTGCTCCTTGGCGGCGCGGCGTGCTCTCCGCCCCAGCAAGGCGCCTCTGGACGCGACGCTGCGGCAGCAGGCACGACGGGCGGCGAGGCGGACGCGCCACCGCTGGATGCCGCTGCGGACACCGCCAGCGACGATCAGCTTCCGCCCGCAGACAGCGAGCCCGCGCCGGTCGATGCGACCGCCGAGCCGGATGGGGCGGCCGACGCGACCGCAGCACCAGATGGGGCCACTGCGACGTGCGCACCGCTGGCAACGGTCGCCGCTCTGCCGGCCCAGAACTGTGGCGCGACGGCCGGTCTGCCAACCTGGGCGGCCCCGCAGACCAAGGGTGGCGCGTTCTCGTTCGCCTGCCCGGCTGCGGCGCAACCCATGGAGCTGCAAGCCACTTTCTTGCTGGACGGTGCGGTGCGGCTGCGTTACATGCCCAGCGGCGGCCCGGCGGCCTGGCCGACGCGAGCGGTGCTGGACCAACCCGATCTGCCGGCCGGCGCCGTAGGTTACGGCCAGACCTGCCTGGGCGCGGCGGTATGCGCGGCGGGTCTGGCGCTGCACGTCGACGCGGCCTGCCGTGTGCGCGCCGTGGATGCGGAAGGTACTGCGATTCTTGAGGATACCCCGGACGGCGGTTTCGCCGCCACCGCGACCGGCCCGAGCCTGGTGCGCGCCGCCCCGCCCGGCGAGCGCTATTACGGCCTGGGCGCCAAGACCGGCGGCCTGGATCGCCGCGGCAAGACGTGGGTTCTGCGCAGCACCGACGCCTACGTAAGTGCGCTCGGCGGCTACGATCCTGCCGGCGATCCGCTGTACTTGGCGATTCCGTGGTTGCTGACCAAGCGCGGCGCCAGCGTGGCCGGCGTGCTCACCGACAATTCCTACAAGCAGGTCTATGACTTGGCGGCATCCCAGCCGGATCGCTGGCGGGTGACGGCCCAGGTTGGTCCGCTGGACCAGATCGTGGTCGCGGGGCCGAGTGCCGCGCAAGTGCTGGATCGCTATACCCAGCTGACCGGCCGGCCGTTCCTGCCGCCGCGCTGGGCCCTGGGCTGGCACCAGTCGCGCTGGGGCTATCCCGACAGCGCCGCCTTTGTGCAGGTGGCCCAGAAGTACCGCGCCCTGCAAATCCCGTGCGACAGCCTGTGGTTCGACATCCAGAAGATGCAGGGCTTCCGGTCGTTTACCTGGGACCCCGCCAAGTTCGCCGATCCCAAGGGCTTGACCGCTCAGCTGCACGACTTGGGCTTTCAGGCCGTCGCCATTGTCGATCCGGGCCTGAAAGCCGACCCGAGCTGGCCGCCGTACCAGCAGGGTCTGGCCGGGCAGTACTTCCTGCCCGCGGGCGCGGCCGTGCCGTACCAGGGCCAGGTCTGGCCGGGCGCCGCGGCCTTCCCGGACTTCACCAACCCCAAGACGCGGGCGTGGTGGGCGGGCACGCTGGTGCCGCAAGAGACGGCGCTGGGCACCGACGCGCTGTGGATCGACATGAACGAACCGTCGGACTTCACAGCCAATCAGGGCGGCACGGTGCCCGACGAGCTGGCGGTGGACGGCGACGGCCATCCGGCGACCATGGCGGCGGCCCACAACCTGTACGCGCTGCGCATGGCCGAGGCCACGCAACTCGGCTTGCAGCAAGCCTATCCCCAGCGTCGCCCGTTCGTTCTGTCGCGCGCGGGCTACGCGGGCATCCAGCGCCACGCCGCCAATTGGACCGGCGACGCCCCCTCGACCGCGGCGACCCTGGCCGGCACCCTGCCGATGCTGCTGGGGATGGGGCTTTCGGGTCAGCCGCTGGCGGGTTCCGACGTGGGCGGCTACTCGGGCAGTGCGGACCCGGCGCTGTTCGCCCGCTGGCTGGCGCTGGGGAGCGTGTCGCCGTTCTTCCGCGGCCACGCCGAGCAGAACGCGCCGCCACAGGAGCCGTGGCAATTCGGCCAGGAGGTACAGGACCTTTCGCGCAGTCTGATCGGCGCCCGCTACCGGCTGCTGCCCTACTGGGAAGCCCTGGCCGACGCGGCGCACCGCACCGGCGCACCGCCGCTGCGGCCACTGTGGTGGCACTTTGCCAGCGCGCTGGAGCTGGAGACGGTGGGCGACCAGGCGCTGCTGGGGCCGTTCGTGCTGGTGGCGCCCCATCTTTCGCCCACCGCAACGACCCGCAGCGTGGTGTTTCCGGCGGGACGCTGGCTGCAGGCCCAGTCCGGAGCGGTAATCGAGGGGCCGACTACCCTGCAAGTGAGCGGGCCGCTTGCCGATCTGCCGCTGTGGCTGCGGCAGGGGGCGATCGTGCCGCGCGGGCCGTTGCGCCAGTGGACCGGCCAGGACGTCAGCGGCCCCTTGGACTTGGATGTGGTGCCCGGCCCCGAGCCGAGCGAGCTGGTGCTGCGCCTGGACGCGGGCGACGGGCCGGCCAACGCAGCGTGGCGGCGCACCAGGCTGCAGCAAAAGCCCGTTTCGGCGGGGACCGAGCTGGCGGCAAGCATCGAACCCGGCTCGACCTTCAGCCCGCCGGCCCAGGACTGGCGCATCCGGTTGTGGCGGCTGGACGTGGCGCCCAGCGCCGTGGTGCTACAGGGCCAGCCGGTGCCGCAGGTGGTTGACGCGCTTTTGCCTGGAACTACGGCAGGTTGGTCGTGGGACGCGAACGAACGGTCGTGGCGGATCCGGCTGCCGGCGGCGATCGCCAGCGGGCCATGGCTGCTGCAGGTGACCCATCCGCAGTCGCCGCAGGGTCCGCCGCTGCTGCCGGCGCCGACCATCGACGTGCCGCTGACCGTGCAGGTGCCGCCGAATACCCCCAGCAACGCGCCCATCTTCGTGGCGCACTCGGGCAACGGCTGGGCGCAGCAGCCGCTGCAGTGGACGGCAACACCGGGGATCGCCAAAGGCGTGGTGACCGTGCCGCGCGGCCAGTGGTTCGAGTACAAATACACCCGCGGCGACTGGAGCACGGTCGAGAAGTATCCCGGCTGCGTCGAGGCCAAAAACCGCTATGCTTTTGGCGCAGTGCACACGGTGTCGCTGGACCAGGCTGGCCAGTCCGATCAGGTGTGGGCGTGGGCCGATGGCTGCAAGTAGCTGGGGTGGCGAATCATGAACAGCAATCGCAAAATCAAACGTCGCGGCGGGCTCGCCGGCCCGAGCGCGCGAACCAGGCGGCATGCGCAACCTACGGGTGGAACTAGTCAGGTTGCGCAGCAGCGATGTGGCAGCGGGCCGGCGCCCCAGAGACTTGACCAAATACTGGACATTCGTTCAGTGCATGACTGTCCTGTCAAGTCTCCAGTTGCTCTGTGGGGCGCAACCGAGCGCCCACGGCGACTCGCCGCGCCGATTTCCGAGCAGGCAAAGCGCGGAGAACTGCCAAATTGATCGCGTCTCTAGCCCGGCCCGGCGCCGAGCTGCGCCAACCGCCGCAGCTGCGTCCGCAAGTACACCGTGATGACCACCGACAGGCCCAAGCTGATGGCCGTGCTCAGGCTGGCGACGCCCGCGCTCCAGTCCCACAGCGATGCGGCCACGGCGACGCCCAGGCTGGCCCACAGGAAGCCCTCGATGGCGCTGGTCTTGCTGGTCAGCCAGGTCGGCAACTTGGCGCCGATGACCAGGAAGCCCGCGGCCATCGCCAGCCCCACGTAGTTGAACAGCCGCACCACATCCGGCGCCGGCACGGTGAGCTGGTTCACGTGCGATAGCCCGGACAGCAGGCCGACCACAACGAAGTAAGTGCGCAGCGACTTGGGACTTTCTTGCATGGCCATGGCGAACTCCTGGGCAGCGGGCGGACCGCAGTGGCACTTGGGCCGGCAACCGCGCAAAGACGTTGGCGCGCCAACCCTTTGGGCAAGCGATGCGGACCGGCGACCCGTGCTGAACCGGTAGTACCGCACTGGGACCGAAGTGGCAAGGTTCTGGCGTGCGCTAGAGCAAGAAGAAATACCGGTCGCCGCCGGCCGGGCACTTGCGCCTTGACCGGGATCCCGCGGCACGGTAGCGTCGGCGGCAGTTCGCACCACCGCCTTCCGAAGGGCCGCACCTTGGCAAGTGCCGATGGATCCTGGCGAACGGTGGGGATAGCATGACGACCCGTTGGATTCTCTTGGTGGTGTGCACGGCCGCAATCCTGGCCTGCGGCAAGCCCACGCCTGCGCCAGAACCAGCCGCGGACCCCAACTCGGCCGCGGCCCCGCTGCCGACTGGCGCCTCGGCCACCGACCACGCCGCCGTCAGCGCCGCTTTGCGCGACACGCCGCCCGCCCCGGCCGCCCTGGCCGACGATGCCACGCCCGTCGAGCTGGCGGCGCTGCTGACCGAGACGGCCCTGCAGGGTGCGCGCTACAAGCCGCTGCGCGACGAGAAGCACCCGGATCGGCGCATCTACGGGCTGGTGGTGCCCGGCAATGCCCCGGCGTCGCTGGCCGAAGTCCTCCAGCTCGTCAAGGTCTGGAGGAGTCGCTTCAGCGTGTCCACACAGGGACTTGCGGTCCTGTGGGAGGGCAACCGCCGCCGCGCGTTTTGCACCTGGGACGACGAGGCCGGCGGCCTGCGCGCCTCGGCTTCGGCTTGGGATGCCCGGGTACAGGATCCGGCCGACTACGTGGTGTCGGCGCTGCCGGGTTTCGAGACCACCGTCAACTACGGCGCCGGCGCCATGTACGACGCCCGCTGCAGCGCCACCGTCAAGAACCTGAGCGCGACGCCCATCGACCTGGAGGTCGGCTGCGGCTACAAGATCTTGAAAGGCAGCGACTTCGCAAAGAAGCTGCAAAAGCAGAACGTCGGCAGACTCGCGCCGGGCGCCACCAAAAAGTACGTGGTCAAGGTCGGCAAGGGCAACGACCTGCCCTCGTCCGACGGGCTACATCTGTACTCGGCGGGCCGCGAGCTGCACTACTTCAACCAGTACGCGTGGGACGACGCCCAGGACTACGCCGCCGCCGTCGATCAGGCCGTGGGCGAGCGCGGCGGCAAGCCGCTCATGATCGGCGACTTCAACGACTTCACCATGCCCAGCGGCGGCCACAACCCGTACTACACCTTCGATATCCCAGGGTTTGCGACGATGAACCCGGCCGCCCGCGATGCCGCGGCGATCGCCATCCACAAGGCCATGGCCGCCCACAACAAGAAGTTCCACGGTGCCGGAATGCTGATCCTGGCGGCCCGCGATGCCGACCAGCGCTGGCGCCTCTCGAACACCGGCGCCACGGCCGACGACTGAAGAAACCAGTCAAGTTGGCCACACTTGCGCGGATCGGGTGGCTGCACGCCAGCGGACGGACCGCCTACTTGACGCAGCGCAGCCGGTGCTTGTTGGTCTTGGGATAGTGGTTGCTGTCGCCGCTGCCGAACTGTACGAACCAGGCCTCGGAATTCTCGCTGCCGCCCCAAGACGTCGCCGTCCAGTACCAGTCGGACTTGGTGCCCGGAAACACCGCGCTGTCGATGGCGGGCGACGACTTGCCGCGATCGACAATCGTAAGTAACTCCGCAATGTTCGGTACGCGCCAGCCGCCGCCAGCCACGGTGAGCGCCTGGCAGACGCCGGCGGCCGCGTCCCACGTCGCGGTGCCGTTGACGCTGGCGTCGACCTGCCAGGTCAGGCCGGTCAGCGCATCGGTCGCGGTGGCGCCGCCGGCTTGCAGCGAGAAGCGCGCGGCCCCCGCGTTGAGCGCGGCTGGATTGGCGCATTTGGCCGTGGTGCAGCGGACGCACAAGGCATGCTCCTTGGCGGTGGGCGCATCGGTGTCGGTGTAGCCGTAGTTCAGCCAGACGAACCAATGGGTGCTGCTCTGCCCCACGTTGGCGTTGGCGGCCCAGAAGCCTTTGGCGTCGGCAATCGTGAACTCGGCGGTCAGCGACGGGTACAGCTGGCTGTAGTCCACGATCGACAGCCACTCGCCCACCGTGGGCAGGCGCCAGTCGCTATGGCCGCCGGTGGTCGCCGCCTGGCAAAACGCCTCGGCTTCCGCGTGGCTGTAGGTGTTCGCCGCGCCGCTGGCCTGCCACATCAGCAGCGCTTTGGCATCGCTCACCGTGCCGTCGCCGTTGGCGGTGAATGCCCCCTGTTGTTTCAACGGCTTGACACCCCACAGGGGCACATCGGCCGCGCAGACCAGCTGCCCGTCGACGTCAATGGCGACAAAACCCGGCTGGCACAGCGGCGGCGTCGCGGTGTCGGGGGCGATGTCGGCAACCACCTCGGGCGCCGCGTCCTGGCCGACATCCGGCGCCACATCGACGATCGCATCGGCGGCGGTGTCCTTGCCGACATCGGGGGTCGTGTCAGCCGCAGTGTCTGGCCCGGAGGTGTCGGGCTGGCTGTCCGGCCCAGCGTCGGTCGCCGCGCCGTCTTGCACCTCCCCGGCCGCGTCCGGTGCCACGTCGGTCCCGGCGTCGTCTTGCGCGTCGGCGGCGTCCACAGCGGGCACGTCGGCTTCAGCGACGTCCGATATGTCCAATTCCAACGCAGTGTCGCTGCCTTGACTGGTGTCCGCAGCAATGTCCGCGGCCACGTCGGCGTGCGCAGCCAGGGCCTGCTGCAGCTCGGCGTCGCTGCGCTCGGGCGCCAGACACCCGCTAAGGGCCACCGCCAGCAGCAGGGCCAATGCCCACCGGCTTGGGCGCAACGTCCAGACCGGCAACTTCACCACCACCCCACGACCGCCACGCCGCTGCCGTGGCCTGCCGGAACCAAGGCGACCTTGCCGCTGCGACCGTGCGCGGCCAGCCAGACCGCCACGCCCAAACCCACGGTGCCCGCGCCGGTCAGCGCGGCGCCGACCTGCCATTGGCTGCGGGCGCGGTTGTAGTCGGTGTGATAGGCGTCGATGTCGGCCTTGCTGGCGATGGTCCGCAAGTTGGCGTCCTCGCTGCCGCTTTGGCCGATCGCGAGCAAGGCAATACCGGAGCCCAGCGCCAGCACGCTCGGCACGCCGACCCACCAGGCCGCGGCCGACGAGCCCGCTGGGGGTGGCGCCGCCTTGGCGACCGCTGGCGGCTGGACCGCGCGCTGTGGAGCGGGGGGCGGCTCGGCAGTGGGCGGGGGCGCGGGCTTGGGCGCAGGGGGAGGGTCTGGGTTCACCTGCGGCGGAGCGGGGTTGCTGGCAGGTTCGGGCTTGGCCTTGGCCGCCGCCTCCAGGCGCTCCAGGCGGGCCTGGGCATCGCGCATGCCGTCCGGGTCGTCGCTGATCGACAAGTACAAGCGAAACAGGACCGCAGCGTCGCTGTACTTGCCCGCCTCTTCGTACGAGCGCGCCGCATTGAACACCAGCGCGGCATTCTTGCTGCGGCCGTAGGCCGCCATGAAGTCCTTGGCCGCTTGCTCGAACTGACCGGCCTTGAATTCCGCCTTGGCGCGGCTGGCCAGCTCTTCGGCCTCTTGCAGAGGATTTGGCTTGGCGGCGTGCACGGTTGCAGGCCATGCTGTGGTCAGCGTGGCCGCCAGCCACCAACCAAGGGCTGCCGCAATCGGTCGTCTTGCAGCGTACTTCACAGCGGATCCTCGCGTCCGGGCGACAGAATTCGCCTGCGGCTCTACATGCACTTCAGGGCGACGCAGGTCGGGTTGGGGCTGTCCATCTTGCACCCGAATCCGGGCTTGCACATCCCCGAGCAGGGCGCGCCGGCGCCGGGCAACAGCTTGCAGATCTTGGCCGCGTCATCGCAGATCAGACCGTCGGGGCACTTGCCGGTGTCGGGGCACTTGGAGCCCGCGACGGGCAGGTCGGCGCAGACGCCGCTGACGCACTCGAACTCGCCCAGACAGCTGAAGATCTCGCCGGCAAAGTAGTCCGGCGCGCTGCAGGGCTGCCCCTTGGTCGGCAACGTCTGGCAGGTCTTCTTGCCCGCGGCGCCGCGGCAGACCGCATCCCAGCCGCCGCACTGGGCGGTCGCGATGCAGGGAGCGCCGAGCGGCGCGATCGCCATGCACGTGCCGGGTTTCAGCTGATCGGTGGACACGCAGGCCAGCCCGGGGGCGCAAGTGTTCTCTGTGCCAAAGGTGGGCTTGCAGTACGCGCCCAGGGCCAGCGGCGGTCCGCAGACTCCGTCTTGGCTCGCGGCGTCGGGAATGCACACGTTCGGCTTCTGGCACTGTCCGGAATTCAGGCAGCTGCCGCCGGCCGGCTTGGGAGCGCCGCAGATCATGCTGAGGTCGTCGCAATACAGCCCGGCCGCGCAGCTCGACGGGCCGCAGCCTGCGCCCACCTGGGCCGCGAACTTCGGCGCGCAGACCCCAGCGTTGCCGCACTCGTTGCCGAGCCCGCACTCGACGTTGGCGGTACACTTGGCGCCCAGGGCCAGGGCGTTGGTGCATTTGCCGATGTCGCAGTTGCTGTCCAGCTTGGCGCACCAGCCGCTGCTGCACTGGGTGTGTTCGGCGCAGGTGGCTCCGGCCGCCAGCGCCCCAACAAAAGTCTTGTCGCACGCCATCGGCGCCGCCACCTTCACCAGATTCGTGCAGCTGGCGGTCAGGGCCGCGACGCACAGGCCCGCTTGCACCGGATCGTAGACGACCAGCCCCTGTTTGACCTCGCCGATCAGCGCACCGATCTTCGTCATCAACAGGCTGCCGAGCATCGCTTCGCAGCCGGCGGCGGTCGAGAACGAGAAGTCGAGAAGACCCGGGCAAGCCATGGTGGCGCTGCACATGGCCTTGAGGTAGGTGGACGTGAACTCCTCCAAGGCAATCGGCGCGCCACTGTAGCCGCCTGTACCGTCGGAGCCCGCATCGGTCGCGGTATCCGCCAAGGCATCGTCCGCCGCGTCGCTGACCGCACTGTCGGCCGCGTCGTTCACATCGGCGCCGCTGCTGTCGGCTTGCACGTCGGCGCCCACATCGCTGGCCGCATCCGCAGTTGCATCGGCACCGGCCTGGGTGTCCGCCAGGGTCGAACTGTCGCCGCCGGCACTCGTGTCGCTACCTTGGCTGTCGGCGTCGGGCGCCGTCGTGTCGCTAACTGCTGCGGAGTTCGTCGAGGTGCCGCAGGCGGCCACAGAGACCGCGACCAGGAGGGCGCTCAGGCTGCGCCAAGAGATGTTCATGCCGCGGACTCCCAGGTGTGGCGCGGCGGGGCGGCGCGTGCTGCAGCGAGCCGGCGCCCCGCTGCGCGGGTACTCTGCACATACCTGAGCCGCTGCACCAGGTCAATGCGCCGCGATCGTCGGGGGTTGCCCCATGGCGCGCAGCCAGGCCAGGTGTGCCGCCACCGCGCCAGCGAGCGTGCTTTGGTGATGGTACTCAAGCCCATGATCCACCGCAGTTTGCTCGACGATGTGCGCAATCGCCGGGTAGTGCAGGTGGCAGACCCGCGGGAACAGGTGGTGGACCACCTGGAAATTCAACCCGCCCACGAACCAGGTCAGCAGCCGGCTCCGCGGGGCAAAGTCGATGGTCGTGGCCAGCTGGTGCTCGGCCCAGTCGCGGTGCACTGGCTGGCCGGGATCTGTGAATTCGGCACCTTGCGCGCAGTGGGCCAGCTGGAAGGTAGTGCCCAGGACCACGCCCACCGTAGACGACGCCACCAACCACAGCCCCACCACGGCCAGCGGCGAGTGCCACAGCATCGGCACCGCCAGCGACCAACCCAAGAACAGCGCCTTGCCACCGATCAGCACCGCCCAGTCGAGCGGCGTGGGGGCCGGCAGGGCCGTGCCGCCGACGCGGCGGGTGGCCAGGTTGTAGAAGTCGTCGAACAGCACCCACTTGGGCAGCAAGAATGCATACAGAACGAACATGTACACGTGCTGCGCGCGGTGCCACGGCCGCCAGCGCTGCCCGGGTGCCAGGCGCGCGAGCGGCCCCACCTCTAGGTCGTCGTCCACGCCGACCACGTTGGTCCAGGTGTGGTGCACCATGTTGTGCTTGGTCTTCCACACGTGCGAGCTGCAGCCCAAGCTGTCGAGCGTCCAGCCCATCAGGCGGTTGACCCACGGCCAGCGCGAGTAGCCGCTGTGGTTGGCGTCGTGCATCACCGCCATGCCGATCGCCGACACGCCCAGGCCCAGGCCCACGGCGAGGGGCAAGGCCAACCACCAGCGCACGTCGCCGAACACCAGCGCGGCCCAGCAGGCGGCCGTCCAGAGCAAGATCACGGCGGTCTTGCTGTACATGGCGGGGAGGTCGCGGCGGGCCTTGCCGGTAGCGGCGAAGTAGGCATCGACCCGACCCTCCAGGTCGTGACGGAACGAGCCTTCCTTTAGGAATTTCGGAGGCTTGGCGAGCACTGCTGGCGTGG
The DNA here is from genome assembly GCA_016218865.1 of Deltaproteobacteria bacterium. Lineage (GTDB taxonomy): Bacteria > Myxococcota_A > UBA9042 > UBA9042 > UBA9042 > SXRM01. Next base: position 14,669 of record JACRCU010000130.1, read on the forward strand.
ACATGGCAGCGGGGACAGAGCCGAGAACCGGCGTGATGCGGCGGATTGACTCTGGGCCTACCCGGAGCAAAGCAGCGCGCGGGCGGCGGCGCAA
>JACRCU010000131.1 GCA_016218865.1 Deltaproteobacteria bacterium
AACCCCACCCTGACCCAGCAGGCGCTGGCCCACCGCACGGCGCTGCGGATGGTCGAGCTGGCCGGCGGTGCGCCATGAACGACGCCAAGCCGTGGCTGGTGCTGCTGGTGGCCTTTGGCCTGCTGGTGGCCTGGGCGTTGCGAGCCGAGGATTCGCCGCCGCCGTCGCTGAAGACCTTGAAGATGCTCGGCATTGGCTCCGATCTGGGCGAGGTGGCCGCCTGCGGTCAGTGCCACTTGGGCATCGCCAAGGACTGGGGGCGGCCCACCAGCCATGCGCTCTTGTACGCCTGCAGCCAGTGCCATGCCCAGGCCGGAGACGCGGGCGGCAAAGGCCATCAAACTTCCAAGGCTTGCGGTGCCTGTCACAGCGAGACCAGCCACCCGCCGGCGGCAACTTGCGCGACTTGCCACCGCGTGCACGGCACCGGCAACTTGCAGCTGCTGGCCGACGCGATCGCCACGCCGCTCGGGGTCACGGCGGTGAACCTGCAGAGCTATCAGGGGGTTGCTGCGGACGGGCTGGCCCACGCCGGCCAGGGCAGCGGCCCGGGCATCTGCGAGACCTGCCACATCAGCACCAAGGTGTTCCGGCGCGATGGCAAGGGCGACAGTCACCCGACGGCCTGGTGCGGCACCTGCCACGATCACGGCGCGGGATTCAAGGCTTCCGCGCTGTAGTCGGGCCCAGACGGCGCGATCGCGCCCGCAGTCTGCTTTGGTTTGCGCAGCGGCCGGACAAGACGCACAATGCGTCCGACGCGCCGCGAGGGCCGGCGCCGGGGCTGCTGGACCGCCGTGAACTCCATGACTCGCGTCGCAATTGCTGCTCTGATTCCCCTGGCGGTGGCGTGCGCCCAAGCGCCGACCTACGGCGGCCCCGGCGCCCAAGCGAGCGACTCGGGGCTGGGCGGGCTGTTCCAGGACGCGGGCGGCGACGGACTGGGCGCGGCCGACACCAAGGGCGACGGCGCCCCGACCGGCAAGGCCGACAGTGGTGGTACGCCCGACAGCGGCGCTGCCGTGGACGCCAAGGGCGACGCCCCCACCGATCTGGGCCCCAGCGACGTCGCACCGGACACAGGCCTGGACGCCGTACCGGACAGCGGCAGCGACGCCGGCAGCAAGCCCGACGGCGGCAGCGACAGCGCGGGCGATGGCAGCGGCTGTACCGGCGACAGCCAGTGCCCCGGCTCCGGGCCGTGCAAGGTCGGCCTGTGCGAAAAGGGCCAGTGCGTGGTCACGCCCGTGTACGGCTGCTGCGAAAGCGGCCCGTGCTGCGACCTGCAGACCAACCAGGCCAAGGTCCAGGGCAGCCCCTGCGACGGCCCGGCACTGGCGGTGGAGTACGGTTGCCAGGGCCAGGATATGCTGATGCGGAGCCAGGTTGCGGGGTGCGACGGCGTCACGATCCTGGCGTGCTCCAGCGACGCCGCGGTGTGGGGGGCGTGGCAGAAGACCGGGGCCTGCGCGGGCGACGGCCAGTGTGTGTTGCTCTCGACCAAGCAAAAGCCGCAGTGCTCGTCTGGCGGTCCGCCGCAATGCACCAGCGACGCGGGCTGCGACGACGGCGACCCGTGCACCAAGAACAAGTGCGTCGGCTTTGCCTGCCAGCCGCCGCAAGTGGTAGCGGGCGCGGTCTGCTCGAGCACCGCCAGCGCCGCCGAGTACAAATGCCAAGGGACCGGGCCGGGTTCCGACGTGCAGGTGCGCAAGGGCTTCCCCACCTGCACCGCCGCCGGCGCTTGCACGGCCGACGCACCCAGCTGGGGCAGCTGGACGACCGAGAAGATGTGCAACTACAACGAGGTGTGCGAGGTCACCGACCCCACCAAGCCGGGCAGCTGTGTGCCCGCGCCCGAGTGCACCCCCGGCAGCACCTGCTGCACCGCCCAGGGCAAGTACGCCGCGGAGGCGACGCCCTGCGGCACGGCCATCGTCGACACGCAGTTCGAGTGCACCGGCGTCCTGGGCGGCACCATCCGCAAGCGCGACGCGGTGGCCGGCTGCGCGGGCGGCATGGCCTGGTGCAGCTCGTCGTACCCGGCGTGGGGCGCCTGGGCCGACGTGAAAACCTGCCCGCCCTTGCAGGCTTGCACGCCCAGCTGGAGCGACGCCTACCAGCCAACCTGCGAGTCGCAGTGCAAGGCCGGCAACACCTGCTGCAGCGCCGACGGCACCTACTCGCCGCAAGCCACCGCCTGTGGCTTCGGCACCGTCGACACCGAAGAGAAGTGCTCGGGACCCGAGAAGGGCGGCAAGATCCTGGAGCGCAAGGCGACCTGCGGCTGCACCGGCACGTCGACCAGCTGCTCGTGCTCGACCGCGAACTACGCCTGGGGCGACTGGACGCCCAAGAAGACCTGCCTTGCCAGCGAAGTGTGCGAGATTTCCTACGGTTACGCCTCGTGCGTGCCGTATCAGAAGTGCACGCCGAACACGACCTGCTGCGACGCCGACGGCCAGTACGCGGCCAAGACCGTCGCCTGCGGCACCAGCATCGCCGACACCCAGTACCAGTGCCTGGGCAGCGGCCTGGGCGCCGCGATGCAGAAGCGCGACGCGCACTACGGCTGCTCGGGGACCTCGACCAGCTGCTCCTATGCCGGCGCCGACTACGTGTGGGGCGACTGGACCACCATCAAGACCTGCCCGGCGAACCAGTACTGCAAGCTCTATTACGATTCGATGCAGCCCAGTTGCACGACCACGCCGTGACCCCCAGCTCGCCGTCGCGCCGGCCGTTGGGTCCGGAGCGAACGCCGTCGCGGCACCGTCGTGGTCGGCGCCCAACTGCGCACCCACCTGCCGAGGCCGTGCCTTGATCATCCTTGCCCCGCCGCCCATCAAGCCTTCCGAGCCAGGGCTGTCGGCCTTTGCCGCGGCCCAGCTGATGCGGCGCATGGGTGGGCGGGCGCGGGCGATCGACGCCTCGATGGGGTGGCATCGCTATGTCTTGAATCCACAGCGGCTTGCCGCCCAGCTGCAGGAACAGCGCGCCCTGGGGCTGAGCGACGTCGAGGCCAAGACCTTCGCGCGGGCGCTGCGCTCGGTGGGCCAGGCGCGGCCGCTGCATCAGCCGGCAACCTATCAGGATCGCAAGGTGTATACCTCGGCGGTAAACCACTTGGAGCAGGCGCTGCGCTTGGTGGCCCGTCCCTACCCGGGGGTACAGCTGCGGGTCGCGCAGATCGAGGTCGAGCGTCCGGGGTTGCGGGCCGAGTCGTCGATCGGTCTGGCCCAGGTGGCCGACCTGCCCGGGCCGTGCGACGAGTACTTCGTGCGCGAGCTCGTGCCCGCCATCGCCCAAAGTGGGGCAAGAAAGGTCGGGATCTCCTTGACGTTTCAGCCGCAGACGCCGGTGGCGGTGCGCTGGGCCACGCTGCTGCGCGAGCACCTGCCGCACGTCGAGCGCATTTTGGCCGGGCCGCTGGTGGCGTGCTGGAAGACCGCCGGCACGCCCTTGACCCAGGCGCCGTTCGACCGCTTCGACCGCATCCTGGCCGGCGACGACGACGATGTGGCGATGCTGGCGCGCGAAACTGCTGCGGACATGCCCGGTGAGCTGCCGGATGACTTGCCCGAGGCGCCGCTCAGCGTCGACCTCGCCGGCATCGACTGGTCGCACTACCTGGGGCCGCTGCCCACGGTGCCGGCGGTGCTGGGGCGCGGCTGCTACTGGCGCCACTGCACCTTCTGTCCGGACCACCTGCATCCCCGCCTGCTGCCAACGGATCGCGGCGGCATGGAGGGCTGGCTGCACCAACTGGCCGAGCGCTTTCCCGGCGGCGCGATGATCCACTTCACCGACTCGGCCCTGCCGCCCGCGCACCTGGGGCGGGTGGCCGACGTCATCGCCCGCGATCGGCTGCCGCTGCAGTGGCGCGGCTTCGTCCGCTGCGAAAAGCACTTTGCCGACCCGGCCTTTGCCGCCCGCCTGGCCCAGGGTGGTTGCGCGATGCTGCAGCTGGGCATCGAGACCGGCTCCGAGCGAATCCTAGAGCTGCTGGGCAAAGGCACTGGTGATCCACAGCGTTCGCGACGGGTTCTGCAGGTATTGGGCGACGCTGGCATCCGCAACTATGTGTATCTGCTGTTCGGCGTGCCCACCGAGACCGACGACGACCGCGAGCAGACCCTGTCCCTGGTCGAGGAGGAAGGGCACCACATCCACGCGCTCAACCTGGCCATCTTGAACCTGCCGCGCGGCAGTCCGATGTGGCTGGAGCCGGCGCGGTTCGGCATTACCCGCGTCCAGGCCTTTCACGTCGAGACCGACCTGTCGCTGTACGACGACTTCTTCTGCGGCGACGAGCACCCGCGCACCCAGGCCCGCCGCTGGCTGGACCGGCGCTTCGCCAAGTCCCCGGCGGTCCGCCGCATCGGCGCCGACTTCCGCTCGCCCTTCAAAGAGAACCACGTCTGGGCGCTCTGAGCGGCGCGCTCAAAAGAAGTCAATCAATTCAGTCAGTAGAAAGTGGCTGCATTCGCAGGCGAGGCACCGCCATGTCAACCACAGGCCCAGTCTGCGCCCAAAACCGCGGCGGAACCGCGGCCCCGGACCGCCGCCGTCCTGGCCGGGGTCATGCGACGAAATCTAGTAGTTTCAATGGGTAGAAAATGGCTGCCAAGCTACGGGCAGTAGGGGCACTCGGCCTTGGTGTAGGTCCAGATGGGCCAGGCGTGGCTGCTGCCGTCGGCGCCGGTCGAGACCAGGAAGCCGATGACGCCGGGATTGCCGGTGGGCGACTTGGCGGCGTAGCGGGTGACGTGGACGGTGACGACGTCGCCGTTGCTGACGGTGATGTCGGGCACCTTGTCGTCGCCGAAGGTGATGTCCAGGGCGGCGGGACCGCCGTACAGGCTGTTCAGGTCCGCGCCCTGCACGTGCCACGCCGCCATAGGCTGATCCGAAAACGCGCGGGCAACAAAGGTGTATTCGCCGTCGACGGCGAGCTTGAAGTGGGTGCCCTTCTTCTCGGGCGCCAGGTTGAAGTAGGGGCCGGGCGGCGCCGGCACGCAGGGGTTGTGGCTGCCCTTGGCGGCCAGGTTCGACCACGAGCGCGTGACGATGAGGCCGGCTTCTTGGGCATAGCCCAGGCCGCTCCCGGGGATGTAGGGGCACAGGTCCGCGGTCTCGCCACCGCCGTAGGCCAGCATCCAGGGGATGACGTTGTAGTCGGTGGTGCTCAGGTTGTAGCCGCCGGGGAGTTCGCCGCCCTTGACGGGCACGAAGTAAGGGTCGGTCACTGCCTCGATGATCTCGTGACTGCCGGCAAACAGGAAGTTTTCCAGCTTGGGCAGTCCGCCGCCCGCGGCACCGCCGCACTCCGGGACCACGGCGTAGGCAATTGGCTTGCCCTGGTACAGCATCGAGTGGTGGTAGCCGCCAAAGGCCGTGCAACTGTTCGACACCAGGCCGCCGCCCGAGCTCAAGCTGATCTTGGTGGTGCCCGGGAAGTACAGCACGTACACGGTGTCGGTGACGGGCGCCGGCAGGTCGCTCGCGTCCAGGCGTTCCTCGATGAAGTCCTGCAGCGTCGCGGCCTTGCCGGGCACGGTGGTGTCGGTGTAGCTCAGCGACGGCTTGCCAGCCAGGTGTGCCACCGCCGCGTCACCGTCCTCGATGCACTGGCCCTGGGCGTCGCAGTAGCCCGCGGTCACCGCCGCCCACCACTGCAACTGCAGCAACTTGGCGTTGTAGGCCTCGATCTGCTCGCGATACGGATCGCCGTCGAACGTCGCGGTCACCACGTGCGGGTGGCGCAGGATCGCTTCGCCGCCAAAGACCAGCTGCGGCAGGGCGGTGTGGCTCGCCACCTCGAAATCGGCGGCATCCACGGGGACGGCGGCGGCGTCACCCTGGGCGTCCGCTTTTGGATCGGCGGTCCCCGCGCCGTCGCCCGCCGTGTCGGTCTTGGGCTGGCCCGAAGAGTCCAAGCCACCGGCATCACTGGCAGTTGTTGCCAACGGCGTGCCCACCTCGGCCGCCTCGCCGCAGCCCCAGGCCAGCGCCGCGATGGCGATATATGCCGGCATAGCTATACACTTCTTCATCCGCCCAGCTCCCCAGCCGACCATCCCACACCCAGACCGTGCCGGCAGGCCCGCCAGCGAGGCGCCGCAGTATGCCGGACCAGTCGTGCAGGTGCATCAGAAAACTGCGCAATGCCCGCGCTTTGCCGCGACGGATGCGATGCAACCACAGATTCGCCAACTGAACCCCGACAATTCTTTGCGCAGCCAGCCCTGGCAAACCTCTGGCCAGTGGCATACCGTTGACGGGTGCGGCGCCCTGGACCGCACGTGCAGGTGCCATGAACGACCCCCTCGCCAGGCCCTGGTGGCAGCGCGCCCTGGCCGCGGTCTGGCGGTTCGCGCTGGTCGCCGCGCTGGCCGCAGGAGCATGGTACGGCTGGCAGCGCTGGCAGGGCAGCCAGCAGAAAGGCGCTGAATACGCAACGGAAGCTGTGTTTCGCGCGCCCCACCTGATCGAGAGGACCACGGCGACGGGCACGCTCCAAGCGCTGGTGACGGTGCAGGTGGGCGCCCAGGTCTCGGGCCGCCTGGTGCAGATCTACAAGGATTTCAATATGACGGTGACGGCCGGCGAGCTCATCGCCGAGCTCGACCCCACCCTGTACAAGTCGCAGCTGGAGCAGGGCCGCGCCAATTTGCTCAATGCCCAAGCTGGGGTACAGCGTGCCGCAGCGGCCCACCGGGCTGCCGACCGGACCTTGCGCCGGGTGCGGCAGCTCTACGACAAGCAGCTCGCCACCCAGGCGGACCTGGAGCAGGCCCAGGCCCAGTCCGAGCTGACGTCGGCCGACGTGGTGGCCAGCAAGGCGCAGGTGGCGCAGGCCCAGGCCCAGGTGCGGGTGCAGGAAACCAACCTGACCTACACCAAGATCTATTCGCCGGTCGATGGCGTGGTGCTCAGCCGCAACGTCGACGTGGGCCAGACCGTCGCTGCCTCGCTGCAGGCGCCGGTCCTGTTCCAGATCGCCAAGGATCTCGGCAAGATGCAAGTACACACCGCCATCGACGAGGCCGACATCGGCAAGCTGACCGAGCGCATGCCGGCCACCTTCACCGTCGACGCCTTCCGCGGCACCACCTTTGCCGGCGAGGTGACGCAGCTGCGCCTCAGCCCGCAAACTGTCCAGAACGTGGTGACTTACGATGCCGTCGTCGACGTGGCCAACCCCGGAGCGCGCCTCCGGCCCGGCATGACCGCCTCCGTCACCTTCGAGACGGCGCACCGGCGCGACGTCCTCGCCGTGCCCAACGCTGCGCTGCGCTACCGGCCCGCCGCCGACGACAAAATCGAGGGCTTGCCCACCGCCGCCACGGCCACCCATGGCTCCGAGTTGGCGGCCGAGGGGCGCGCCAAGTGGCGACAGCGCCGGGCCGAGGCAGCCGGGTTGGCAGCGGGTGCGACTGGCAGCACGGCGCCGCCGGTCGCCCAGCCGATGCCCAGCAAAGTCTATGTTCTGCGGGGAACTTCCGTGGTCCTCGTCGAGGTCACCACCGGTGTCAGCGACGGCCGCTCGACCGAGATTCTGAGCGGCAACCTCAAGGTCGGCGACCAGCTGATCACCCGCCGCACGGACAAGGTCTCGGCCACCCCAGGCAGCCCGGCGGCCGGACCCGGCGGGCGCGGCAGCTCGATGCCCAGGCGGTTGTTCTGATGGACTCCTCGGCGTCGCCCGTCATCGAAGCCCGCGATCTGACAAAGATCTACGCGAGCGGCGACGCGCGGGTGGCGGCGCTGGACGGCGTGACGCTGCAGGTGCACCGCGGCGAATTCGTGGCGGTGGTCGGT